>NZ_JBCPDP010000001.1:0-353203 GCF_040915385.1 Coprococcus sp. RTP21204st1_G4_RTP21204_210225
GCTGCCTCCCGTAGGAGTTTGGGCCGTGTCTCAGTCCCAATGTGGCCGGTCACCCTCTCAGGTCGGCTACTGATCGTTGGCTTGGTAGGCCGTTACCCCACCAACTACCTAATCAGACGCGGGTCCATCTCATACCACCGGAGTTTTTCCCACGGAGCCATGCGGCTCCGTGGTCTTATGCGGTATTAGCAGTCATTTCTAACTGTTATCCCCCTGTATGAGGCAGGTTACCCACGCGTTACTCACCCGTCCGCCACTCAGTCACAAACCTCTTCATCCGAAGAATCAAAGATAAGTGCTTCGTTCGACTTGCATGTGTTAAGCACGCCGCCAGCGTTCATCCTGAGCCAGGATCAAACTCTCGTTAAAAATGTTTGTATCCGGGTCAGAATCGCTTGGCAATTCTGTTCCTGTTTACTGTTCTGGTTCGACATCTTTCGATGTCCGTTCTTGAAAAATCTCTTTAAAGAATTTTCAGGGTTTGTTGTCTATTGTTCAGTTATCAATGTTCTTTTTTGTTGTTGCCGTTTCATGCGACAGCTTTTATATTATATCAAGGCGTTTCATGTTTGTCAACAACTTTTTTTATTTTTTGTTCTGCATTTAAAACTTTCATTTCTCATGCATCAGCTTGTTTATAATAACATCCGTTTTCCTGAATGTCAAGCACTTTTTTCGACTTTTTTCACATTTTCTTGATCTGTATTTTACATTCAATATTATGTTTTATCGATTACTGCTTTTTAGCTTTGAACAAAACGGAGAAAGAGGGATTCGAACCCTCGCGCCGCTATTAACGACCTACTCCCTTTCCAGGGGAGCCCCTTCGGCCAGCTTGGGTATTTCTCCAAAACGTCCGTTATTTAATATACACGATTCTTTCTTTTTTGTCCAGTACTATTTTCAAGTTTTATATATTACTCACTTACAAGATTAAATTCCACTCTCATGTGGAATTTAATCTTGTAAAATAATGTAACTTCAAAGGTAAATCTTACCTTTTTTCATTTCACCTTTTTACTCCCCAAAAATCAAGCCGAACAATAAAAAAAGCAGAACATATTGTTCTGCTTCAACCGGAGAGGGTGGGATTCGAACCCACGCGCCCTTTCGGACAAACGGTTTTCAAGACCGCCTCGTTATGACCACTTCGATACCTCTCCGCATTTATTAAGTTGTTGCTGTGTATCAGCGACAAGATAGATAATATCATAGTGATACATTATTGTCAACACTTTTTTTAATTTTTTTCAATTTCTTTTTTTGATCAAACTTTCTGCTAATATCAGATCTTCTGGCGTTGTAATCTTTATATTCTCATACGAACCTTCTACCAACTTTACTGCACAGTTTTCCATACGCTCTACAACCATCGCATCGTCTGTTATCCCTGTTTCATTTTCTTCATTTTCCATCAATTTAAAATATGCATGACGAATCAATGCAGTCTCAAATACCTGCGGAGTCTGAATACACCACACAAATCTTCGTTCCGGTGTATTTACTGCGAAATCATTCTCATCTACAATCTTTACCGTATCTTTCGATGGCATTCCTGCCACACATGCCCGGTATTCTTTTACTGCCTGGTAAGTTCGTTCTATGATCGATTCATCAACAAACGGACGTGCTCCATCATGAATAAAGACATAACCTTCCGGTTCTATTTCTCTTAGTGCTTTATATACAGATTCATACCGTTCTTTTCCACCAACCACAATTTTATTAACTTTTGTGATTCCATAAGCTTCTATAATATTTTTCCGGCAATAATCAGTCTTACCTTCTCCTGTCACAAGAACAATTTCATCAATAATCGGAGATGCTGCAAATGCAGCAAGAGAATAGTAAAGTACAGGCTTTCCGCATATTTCCAGATACTGCTTCTGTATTTTTGTACCCATCCGGCTTCCTTTTCCTGCTGCCAGGACTACTGCTGTACATTTTTCCCTGTTCATATTATTCTCTCCTTTTTACCTGCATTTCGTGGTTCGCCCACTCTATCTTTCGCCAAGTTTCAGATTCGGGACTGCATTCAGATCCCATCCATGTCTGGTTCCATTTATGTATTCATAATAAGCCGCCACACCGATCATTGCTGCATTATCTGTACAGAAAATCGGTGACGGATAGTAAAATTCTATTTCATTCTTTTCACATGCCTGTTTCATTGCTGCACGAAGACTACTGTTTGACGCCACGCCTCCTGCAATTGCAAACTTATTAAGTCCATATTCTTTTACTGCATGCATTGCATTGTCTACCAGCACATCAGTAACTGCTTTCTGGAAGGATGCAGCAATATCAGCACGGTTGTATTCAATCCCTTTCATCTTGCAGCCGTTAATATAGTTTAAAACTGCTGACTTCACGCCACTGAAGCTGAAATCATATGGGGAATCTTCAATATGCGCGCGTGGAAATGGGATTACATCTGGATTCCCTTCTTTTGAAAGCTTATCAATCTTCGGTCCTCCCGGATATCCCAGGCCAATTGCTCTAGCCACTTTATCAAAAGCCTCTCCTGCCGCATCATCTCTGGTTCTTCCAAGAATCTCATAAGTTCCATAATCCTTGACGCATACGAGATGCGTATGTCCCCCAGACACAACAAGACACAAGAACGGTGGTTCCAGTTCCAGATTCTCAATATAATTTGCAGAAATGTGCCCTTCAATATGATGAACTCCAACAAGTGGTAACTTTTTCGCATATGCGATTGCTTTTGCTTCTGCCACACCGACAAGAAGCGCACCAACAAGCCCCGGACCGTAAGTTACACCGATTGCATCAATATCATCCAGTGTAACCTCTGCATTTTCCAGAGCCTCTTCTATTACCTGATTAATCTTTTCAATATGCTTTCTCGATGCGATTTCCGGAACCACACCACCATATAATTTATGTAGATCTATCTGTGATGAGATCACATTTGACAACACCTGTCGTCCGTTCTTTACAACGGCTGCTGCCGTTTCATCACAGGAACTTTCAATTGCCAGTATTAATATATCCTTTTTCTCTGTATCCATATTTTTCCTTCTCTCTACTGCTTTGCTTATTCCGGGAAATCCAGTTCTGTTGTCATACGGTCTTTTCCTGCGATCGCATGTGGAAAGATTGCCCGCACTTCATCCATATATTCTTCCGGATGGCGCAGGGACGGGCTGTAATGCGTAAGCCACATTTCTCCTACCTCCGCCTCTTTTGCCAGATTTGCTGCCTCATAAAAGGTCATATGCTTATATTCTACTGCTTTTGCCGCTTTTTCTTTTTCTCCGTACATTCCTTCGCAGATAAACAGGTCTGACCCTTTTGCATTCTTCCGGATAGAATCCGTCGGTCTTGTATCTGTACAATAGGTAAGCTTAATTCCTCTTCGAGGTGGTCCAAGGACCATCTCCGGCGTCAGTATTCTTCCGTCAAGCTCTACTGTCTCACCTTTTTGAAGATGTTTCCAGTATTCCTTCGGAATTTTCTGTTCTGTTGCCCTCTGCACATCAAATTTGCCGGCACGGTCGATCTCAATCGTATAACCGTAACAGATCACATTATGTTTTACACGAAATGCTTTCAGACGATATCCATCCATCTCAAAAATCTGTTCTGGCTCTGTAATTTCTCTATAGTGGATTTCAAATGGCAGTTCCGGCGCGATCACTCGCAGAGAACTCACCACTCTCTCCAGACCTTTCGGTCCAATCAGAGTAAGCGGTTCCTTTCTGTCCGCATTTCCCATTGTAAGAAGAAGTCCCGGAAGTCCGCTGATATGATCTCCATGGTAATGTGTGAAACAAATTACATCGATCGGTTTAAAACTCCATCCCTTCTCTTTTAACGCAATCTGTGTGCCTTCACCACAGTCAATCAGCAGCTGGCTGCCGTTATATCTTGTCATAAGTGCGGTCAGCCATCGATAAGGAAGCGGCATCATTCCACCGCTTCCAAGCAAACATACATCTAACATTCTAACTCCTGTTCTCCATATACCGGAATCTGGAAAGATGCTATCCAGGTATCATAACATTCCTCACAGATATCAAATCGATGGAGTTCTCCGTCTTTGTGCGAAAAATATCCCCATCTTTTTTCAACTGTAAGCATCTCTTCCTCCGGTATTCCATTTTTTATTGTGATTTCTTTTTTACATTTATTGCACACAATCTTTGTGACTGTATTTTTTTCTGTCTGAATTTTTTTATAATTACGCATCTTACTTCCTCCTGAGTATCTTTGCAAAAAAAGAATGCCATTTCATTTTTCAGCTCTTTCTATGTTCAGGTACATTATAACGTCACAGACTGACGCCTTCCATTGGGAAGTCTTGTATATTCTTGCGATTTCTTCCATTTTCTAAACCATACGGCTCATCAGGATTGCATCTTCCGGATTTTTCCCTCCGTAATAGAACTTTCGCTCTCCATCGATTCCAAATTTGTTTTTTTCATAAAAAGCAATCGCTGTCTGATTACTCTTACGGACATCAAGAAGCATTCTTTTCAGTTGCTTTTCATGGCAGATCTGTTCCATAAATCCAAACAGCATCTGTCCAATTCCTCTGCGTCTTTCAGATTCAGCAACTGCAATTCTTGCAATCTCGCATTCATCCAGAACGTAATAACACAGAAAATATCCCAGCAGGGTATCCCCTTCCATTGCTGCCGCACAAAAAGTATGCTTCTGTCTGACAGTTGATCTCACTTCATGATAACTCCACGGATCCGGAAATACGTCTGTTTCCATCTGCGCCACCTGTTCCATTCGTTCTCTGTCATTTTCTGTTATCAAAGTAATTTCTATGTTATCTCTATTACTCATGTGTTTTTTCTGCTTTCAGACGTTCTTCTCTTTCCCGTTCTGCCTGTGATACACGCAGATAATCCGGTTTGTGTTCCATTGCAGTTTCTGTTTTTCCTTCTTTATAATACTGAATTCCAAGCATACCGACTGCTGCCGCTCTCTGCTGGTTCATATGTGCCGGTGCAAATGCAATATCATAATTCGTCATCAATTCCTTCTCCAGCCTGTCTTTATGCACCGGTACACCGTCTCCAAGAAAGATCACTGGTTTTCCATAAGTACAAAGTTTTTTGGCAAGTTCATCGATTTCGACTGCCATCTGTGCTTCCAAAACCTGCAGTTTATCACCGTCCATCTGATAAATACCGGTATATACCTGATTTCTTCTTGCATCCATGATCGGACAAATGATCCTGTCTGTATAACACAGATTATAAGCAAGTCCGTCTACTGTCGGAATGTGAATCAAAGGCTTCTTCAGTGCCAGCCCCAGTCCCTTTGCAGTTGCTGAACCAATTCTGAGTCCGGTAAATGATCCCGGTCCTCCTGCTACCGCAATCGCATCAATCGTATCCAGATTCATATCCGTCATCTTCACGATTTCATCCAACATCGGTAATAAGGTCTGTGAATGTGTCTTTTTATAATTGATCGTATACTCTGCAATCGTTTTGGAAATTTCGTTTTCTTCTTCAACTACTGCGACAGTTGCAACAAGTCCCGAACTGTCTATTGCTAAAATGCGCATATTATTCTCCTCTTTTCTCTACCGTAATCCGGCGGAAATCAAATCCCTGTTCCAGATCTTTTTCTATCGTGATCTCTGTCCGGTTCGCCGGAAGAATCTCATCGATCAGGTTCGCCCATTCGATCAGGCTTACACCGTCTCCATATACATAGTCTTCAAAACCAATCTCGTCCATCTCTTCAATGTCACCAATCCGATACACATCAAAATGATAGAACGGAAGTCTTCCGTCATCATATACCTGGACTATTGTAAAGGTTGGACTGCTGATCGGTTCTTCAATCCCCAGTCCTTTTGCCAGTCCCTGGGTAAATACGGTCTTTCCGACGCCGAGATCTCCTACCAGTGTATAGACTTCTCCTGCTTTTGCATGACTCCCGATCTTCTTACCGAGATCATAGGTTTCTTTGGCACTTTTTGTTTCAATTATCATCTTCTGGTCTGCCTCCTAATTTGCACTGACGTGTCTGATATTGACTTTCTTGGCTGGCATATGTGTAGAAATCATCTGCACTGCTGCCGCATACTGTTCTCCCAGGGATTCTCTTGGAAAAATCAGTGCTCTTACCTTTGTTACATATATAATTACAGACTGACCGGTTGAAACCGCCTTCCGGAAATCTCCCCATTCATTAAGCACACTTTGTTCATCCTGTGAAATGCGGATTCCTTCTTCGTTAAGTTCATAACTAATCGGTTTCTGAAACATCGGGGAGCGCATTACCTGTTCTGCCGCACGTGCTTTTAAATGAAGTGGGTTTCCGATCAGAAAAATTGCGGCAAACAAAAAGAACGTTGCTGCTGTACTGTAGCTTCCAAACATACATTGTCTGATTCCCAGCACCAGTGTTACACCACCGAAAATCACACCAACGATTCCACTAAGGCTTGTATAGGAAGTATAGAGCATAAAATCAAACATGGCTTTTTTTGTCATTTTTACTTCAAACTTTATATTCATTCATTTTCCTCCATATCAGATTAAGTCACACCGATTATATCATACCGAATCTTTGGAAACAAGTCGTTACTGCTCACTCCGGGTTTAGAAAAACACTGTCTTTTCTTAACTTGTACTTGTATTTTATATACGCCTGCGCTATAATGTGTTCAAATGAACAAGGAAATTCTTCGGGGTAGGGTGACTTCTTATCGCTATAGTATAAGCAGAATTCCCAACCGGCGGTTACAGTCCGCGACCTGTCAGATTTCTGACAGCTGATTTGGTGCAATTCCAAAACCGACAGTAAAGTCTGGATGAGAGAAGAAAAAGTGATTTTGCAAATAATCCCCCCGACGTATTACGTCGGGGATTTTTTTGCATAGGCTTTCGAAGATTTTCCTCCTCAATTCATCTGATTATGTCAAGAGAAAAGGAGAGAAAAAATGAGTACAGATGTAATGACAAACCCAAAAACAACAACGAAAGAAAAAAAACGTATCAGCACAAAGGTAATTGCACAGATTGGTGTGCTCGGAGCAATCGCTATGGTTCTGATGTTATTTGATATTCCACTTCCATTTGCACCAACCTTTTACAAAATTGATTTCAGTGAAGTTCCGGTCCTTGTCGGAGCATTTACCATGGGACCTGTAGCCGGCGCTTTGATCGAACTGGTCAAAATCCTGTTGAACCTCCTGATCAGAGGTACATCAACAGCTGGTGTTGGAGACCTCGGAAACTTCCTGATCGGATGTGCAATGTGTATTCCGGCTTCCCTGATTTATCAGAAGTTACATTCTCGCAAGGGTGCGATCATCGGTATGGTAACAGGAACTGTTTTTATGACAATTGTCGGATGTTTTATCAATGCATACCTTCTGCTTCCGGCATACGCTGCTGCATTCCATATGCCGATCGACGCACTGGTTGCCATGGGAACCGCAGTCAACAGTCATATCAACAGTCTTCTGACTTTTGTTTTACTTTCTGTTGCACCTTTCAATCTGCTGAAAGGTTTCCTGGTATCATTGATCGTATTCCTGATCTACAAAAAGATCAGCCCGATTTTACAAATGGGACGCGAATAGATTATAATTTTACAAAGCAGCAAAAGGGGTTCGTTATGAACCTCTTTTTTTATGAAACCCAAAAACAGAGAGAAGTCTGCCCAAGCCGGCATTCTTCTCTCTGTTGAATTTCTTTTGATTATAAAGTATCGTTTCTTCTTACATATCCTGGTTTTTCCGGATCTGCAATCAATTCCTTTGCATGGACAATCCTTGCACTCTTGTCCACTACCTGCGCTTCAATCCGTGCATCCTCTCCAATTACAACTCCCGGAAGGATAACACTGTCTTTGACAACTGCACCTTTCTTAATTACGCATCCACGTCCGATTACCGAATTCTCAACAGTACCCTCGATCAGGCATCCATTGGAAATTACCGATCTCTTGACACTTGCTCCTTCATAATACTTTGTTGGGCATGAATCATTTGTTCTTGTGTAAATCGGCCAGTTCTTATCAAACAAAGTCACTGCATTCTTCATATCGATCAGTGATAAGTTTGCATTATAGTAGCTCGTAAAATCTGTGATAGATGCAAAGAATCCTCGATGTGACACTCCACGTACATCCAGTTCACTGCATGCCATATTCACAATATCATTAAGTGTGAACATGGAAGAAATTTTTCTTCCCTTTTTAACCAGTTCCATAAACAGATCTTTGCGCATTACATAAGTGTCCATGAAAATATTACGGTTTTTCGCGTTACCATGGTTCGGTTCCAATGAAAGAACACCCTTCTGCTTGTTCAGATTAAGTGTTGAACAGTTCAGATAGTATTCTTTTGCATTATCCACACTGTGATATAACAGGGTAATATCTGCACCAGATTCAATATGTGTCTTGAGTAATTCATCATAATTCTGTGTATAAATCATATAACTTGGTGCAATAACTACATATGGATATTTTACAGCTTCAATACACTCCATATTTTCTTCATATGCCGCCAGGTCATTATTGTATACACTCCATTCTGCATTTGCAAAATCAGAATAAAGAATATGAAGACGGCCACTCTTTGAGTTGATATTGTAATGACGGCCTGTTCCAAGATGTTCTGTAAGAGAACGCGGTTTTCTTCTTACATAAACCTGAATATGTTCGATTTCACTGTTGCTCATATTAGAGATTGGGAAATCGATAACTCTGTATCTTCCAAGGAATGAAACAGCACCAACCGGACGGTAATTCTGCATCTCTCCTACCCGGATATTGTTGCCGGCAAAACTTACGATTCCAAATGCCTGTGCCATATTACTCATCCCCCTTAACACGTTTTGATACTAATTCAATATGTTCACTGTCTGCTGATCCGACAACTGCATTTTTGCCAATCTTTACGCCATCAGCCACAAGCGCTCTTGTTACAACTGCACCTTCTTCTACTTCAACGCCCGGCATCAGTACACTGTCAATAATCTGTGCACCTTCGCCGACTCTTGCACCTGTAAACAATACAGAATTTTTGACTTTTCCATTGATCACACATCCCTGGTTGATAAATGCTCTTTCAATTTCTGCTGTCGGGCCAACATACTGAGGAAGCACAGTTGTATCCTCTGTGTAAATCTTCCATGAATCATCATTCAGATCAAGTTCATTTTTACTATTGATCAGATCCATATTTGCTTCCCACAGGGAATCAATTGTTCCGACATCTTTCCAATATCCTTTGAACTTGTATGCATAGAGCTTTCTTCCATCATTCAGCATAGTCGGAATGATATCTTTTCCGAAATCATGATTGGAATCCTGATTTTTCATATCTGCAAGGAGCATCTTTCTTAAAAGCTTCCAGTTGAATATGTAAATACCCATGGATGCCAGATTGCTCTTTGGATTCTCCGGTTTCTCTTCAAACTCTACAATTCTTCCCTCATCGTCCGTATTCATAATACCAAAACGGCTTGCTTCCTTCATCGGAACTTCAATGACCGCGATTGTTGCATCTGCTCCAGTCTCTTTATGATAATCAAGCATATTATCATAATTCATCTTATAAATATGGTCACCGGAAAGAATCAGTACATATTCTGGTGCAAACATGTCCACAAAATCAATGTTCTGTGAAATTGCATCTGCTGTTCCTCTGTATACATCCAGATCCGCATCCGCTTTTTCACGCGGTGGAAGTACATAGACTCCGCTGTTCTGGGCATCTAACCCCCATCTGCGGCCTGCCGCTACATAACTGTTAAGTAAAATAGACTCATACTGTGTCAGGACTCCTACATTATCAATTCCGCTGTTGGCACAGTTGCTAAGTGGAAAATCAATGATTCTGTATTTTCCACCATATGAAACCGCAGGTTTGGCTACTTTATTTGTAAGCTCGTGAAGACGACTTCCTCGTCCGCCCGCCAAGATCATAGCAAGCATATTATTCTGCTTCATAAGTGAATCCTCTCTTTCCTATTTGTCCTGTCTTATATTATACAATTTTTCTGTTAGATTTTCCACTTTTTTGTGCAAAAAATACATAAAATTTATATTTTTATTATTATGATGTGTTCGAGGATTATGGGAATTGCGTAGCAATAGAACAATCCGGTTACATCAGTGAGCAGCAAAATTTACTTTCGACACTCACATCATCATTATTGTATTATATATGCTTTAAAATCCGAATTTATGTCTATTTTCTTTCCAGATTTTCCCCATTGCATATTCATATGTCTTATCAAAGACAAAAAGTATAAATTGTCCGAATACAACAGACATAAGCATTATTCCTTTTGCGGTCTTTTTTTCAGATAACATACTCCAGAAATATATTAAACCCGGAATATAAAGTACATTAAATACCAGATATTTCATGAGCCAGAAAAAGTTACGGCTTCTGATCCATCCGGAAGCTCTTCCAGAAAAATGCCATATTGTTTCTATAATTAGAATATAAAATCCCATAAATGCATAGGAAACCACATATAATTTATTCGGAGACAGAAGGATTGCCAGCAAAATTCCTGCCAGTAAAAAGCCTGCCCCGCTTTTCAATCCAAATTCCTGAATCACAATCCCGACAAAAAAGGACGCCGCCGCCAGTAAAAAAAGGGTATTCGTTTCGATCACACTGCCAAGCGCAATCCCCACTTCTGTCAGTGCAAGCATAACGCCTGCAAATGCAATCTTTTTTGTATTTAGATGCATGGACACAGATCTCCTCCCATACATTCACATAATGAATCTGCGATCCACAGATCACAGCACATATTTCCAGTTCCACACGGAGAGGAATTACGATTGCCATATCCCTGACCAAACGGATTACTATTATATCTCTGTGCTCCCCAGTTCAGCTGGTTCATCAGCTCTCTGTACTGCGGGTTATTCGGGTCCATATTCACTGCCTGCGCAGCATAATCCCTTGCCAGCACATTGTTGCCTACGCCGGCGTTGGCCATGGAACTTGCATAATACCATTGTGCAGTCCGGTCATTCATACGGTTCAACACATTGATCGCGTCCTGATATCTACGGTTATTGATAAAATTGAATGCCGCCTGCATCTCCGGATTCATATTATTGTACTGCTGATATCTGCCATTGCCATAAGATTGATTTCCATAGGAATTATTACCATAAGAATAGTTCCCTGAACCCGCGCCGTATCCGTAATTATATCCTCCATTCGCCCGCTCTTTCATAATTTCATCATAAGCTTCCTGTACTTCTTTGAACTTTTCTTCAGCAAGATCCCGAAGCGGATTATCCACATTGGCATCCGGATGATATTTCCGGCTCAATTCTCTGTACGCCTTTTTTATCTCCTCTTCCGACGCATTTGGTGATACGCCAAGCACCTCATAAGGATTCTTTGTCATCTTCCTTTTCCTCGCTTTTCTTTTCTTGTATCTTTCTGTAATGTTTCCATACGCCATCATACAGGATATTCCGCAGGATATCCACGTCCAGTATACATGGCAGAATTTCAAAATTTCTTGCGCATTCGCCGATCATCATGCACAGAATGTCTCTGCATCTTTCTTCATATCCGGCTTCTTCATGCATCTTTTTTAATGGATTATAAGTCCCTTTTTCCAGGTCCTTATCCAGATCTTCGTAAGCATCCATAATGTAAATATATTTGCCCAGATAGAAACCGATCCCTCGAAGCTGCTGTTCCCAGCAGTCTTCTTTATATACCATCATCTCTTCCATCAGCCGGCCAAAACAGCCTGCCGGATAGTCAACTTCCTGTATACCCTGACTTTCATATTCCGAAAGCTTTGCCATTTCTTCTCTGATCACACGACTCTGCCTTGGATATTTCCGAATTGCTTTTTCTACTTTTCGCTTCAAGGCCATACTCCCGAGAAGCCCTGCTACTTTCTTCTCATCCTTCCAATCATCTTCCAGATGATAATACGCCATGATCAGATTCATATCGGCCGCATACTCTGTGATCTCATTTTCCAGCATTGGCTGTGGCTTTAACGGATGCATCTTACAGCGATGGCTTTCTGCCTTTGTTTCACTTTCATATAAAGAAGTAAGTAAAATGATCACAAATGTCATATCATAGGCAAGCGTAAGCTGACCTGCGCTGCCATACTGTCTCTTCAGCGACTGACAAAGGCCACAGTAATACGCTTTATATTTATGATAATCTTTTACTTTTAATTCCGGCTCATTCGCCGTCACATATCCGAACATGTATTACTGAATTCCTCTCATTGTAAGCTGGATCCGCTTCTTCTGTAGATCAACGCTCATCACCTTTACATCTACAACATCTCCTACGCTGACTGCTTCCAGTGGATGCTTGATAAAACGATCCGTGATCTGGGAAATGTGCACCAATCCGTCCTGATGCACTCCAATATCGACAAATACACCAAAGTCAATGACATTTCGCACGGTTCCTTTCAGAATCATTCCTTCCTTCAGATCCTTCATATCAAGGACATCCGTTCTGAGAATTGGTTTCGGCATCTCATCTCGTGGATCACGCGCCGGTTTTTCCAGCTCTTTGACAATATCCCGAAGGGTGATCTCTCCTATTCCAAGTTCCTCAGCGAGCTTTTTGTAATCTTTGATGGTAAGAGACAGACCTGCAAGTTTGCCGCCTGCAATATCTTCCGGCTTGAAGCCCTGCTTTTCAAGAAGCTTTCCTGCCGCCTCGTAAGACTCCGGATGTACACTGGTTCCGTCAAGTGGATTGATTCCGCCCTGTATCCTCATAAACCCGGCACACTGCTCAAATGCTTTTGGTCCAAGTTTTGGTACTTTGAGAAGTTCTTTTCTATTCTCAAATTTTCCATTTTCTTCCCTGTAGGCAACAATATTTTTCGCAAGGGTTCCGGAAATACCGGAAATATAAGAAAGCAGCGGAGCCGATGCAGTATTTAGGTCCACACCGACTTTATTTACACAGTCTTCTACCACACCGCCAAGTGCTTCTCCTAATTTTTTCTGGTTCATATCATGCTGATACTGCCCGACACCGATCGACTGCGGATCGATCTTTACCAGTTCGGCAAGCGGATCCTGAAGACGTCTTGCGATGGATGTCGCGCTTCTCTGCCCGACATCAAATTTTTGGAATTCTTCTGTAGCAAGTTTACTTGCTGAGTACACAGATGCTCCCGCTTCATTTACGATCACATACTGCACTTTTTCCGGAATCTCTTTTAACAGTTCTACAATAAACTGTTCTGATTCTCTGGATGCTGTTCCATTTCCCAGAGAAATCAAAGAGATGTGATACTTTGGAATAATCTTTTTCAGCAGATCTTTTGCTGCCTGGATCTTCTTCGGAGTCGTAGGCGCTGTCGGATAAATTACAGTCGTGCCGATTACTTTTCCGGTCGGATCTACCACAGCAAGCTTGCATCCGGTACGGAATGCAGGATCCCATCCAAGCACAACCTGTCCGACGATCGGCGGCTGCATCAGAAGCTGCTCCAGATTCTTTCCAAACACAAGGATTGCGCCATCTTCTGCTTTTTCCGTCAGTTCGTTTCTCAGTTCACGCTCGATCGCCGGTGCGATCAGTCTCTGATAGCTGTCGGCCACAACCTCTTTCAAAACCGGTGTTGTGTACGGATTATCCCTGCGGATCACTTTCTTTTCCAGATAACGGAGAATTTCCTCTTCCGGTGCTTCAATCTTAACACTCAGAAATTTTTCTTTTTCTCCACGGTTGAGTGCCAGCACACGGTGTCCGGCTACTTTGCTGACCGCTTCTGTAAAATCATAATACATCTCGTATACAGATTCTGCTTTTTCATCTTTTGCAGCAGAAACCAGCGTACCCTTTTTGAACGTCAGATCGCGGATCCTCTTTCTGTAATCTGCCTCATCTGAAATATTTTCTGCAAGAATATCTTTCGCACCGTCAATCGCTTCCTGCACATTTTTCACGCCCTTTTCTTCAGAAACATATTTTTCTGCCTCTTTTTCCAGGGGCTCCTTACTATTCTGAAGAGAGATCAGAACCGCCAGTGGTTCCAGACCTTTTTCTTTTGCAATTGTCGCACGGGTCCGGCGTTTTGGTCTGTACGGACGATAAAGATCGTCCACCAGAACCTGCGTCTCTGCTGCCACGATCTGTGCTTTCAGCTCAGGTGTTAACTTGCCCTGTTCTTCAATACTTGCAAGAACCTGTTCTTTTTTCTCTTCCAGGTTCCGCAGATAGGTCAGTCGTTCATATAATTTACGAAGCTGTTCATCATCCAGTGTACCGTGTGCTTCTTTTCTGTAACGCGCAATAAACGGAATGGTATTTCCTTCATCGATCAGCTTTACAGCCGCATCTACCTGCCACTTTTTTACGCCCAGCTCTTCTGTTATTTTCTGGTTAATATCCATTGATATCCAATCCTCTCTTTTTGTTCGCTATGGATTTAATGATACCATGTCATCTCTTATTTTTCAATTCCCGTTAAAATTACAGAGTTCGCTCGGTTTTCTTGTCTTTTTCTATTAAATATGCTATACTACAGCTAATCTGACTGAAAAATTTTAAGAAAGGATTAACCAAATGTCAAGCGATATTGAAAAAGAGCCACTGTCCAGACAACAGAAAAAATCAAAAGAAACCAAAGCACGTATCTTTCATGCAGCCAAGACAATTCTGCAGAAGCAGGGATACGATCAGCTTTCCATAAAAAATATCTGTGATGAAGCAGGTGTCTCCAACGGCAGCTTCTATCATCATTTTAAAACCAAAGATGATCTTTTATCTTATTATATTGAAGAACAGCCAAGCATCAATCCGGATCTTCTGGATACGCCGGAAGATGCAGATGAGGCAAAGATCGGTATCATCCACGTTTATCTGAATTACGCACAGTACTGCCGGGAACTCGGAGTAGAATTCATGTCCAACTACTACACACCGCGCAACCAGGCACTGAACCCAACGATCCGTACCGAGCGACCGTACCCGATCCTTACCGTAGAGAATTATCTTCGCAAAGCGATTGATGCCGGCATCATTGCGCCAAAGATTTCCCTGGATGAAATCTGCACTGATATCCGTATGCTGGTTATCGGAAATGTATTTGAATGGTGTCTGCATAACGGAGAGACTGATTTTGAAGGTAATATCCGCCGTTCGATCGGGCATTATCTGGATGGCATTTTCTGATTTCACAGATATACCACAGCGTAAAATGAATTTTTCATATTCCTTCGCTGATTTTTTACAGCACATATTTTCAAAAAAGGTGTCATGGATTTTTATGTCCATGGCACCTTTTCGGCTTATCTGTTGTTATATAAACTTGTACATCGTTGTTGTTTCGTAAGTTTCGCTCTTCTTGCATACCGGCCCGGCAAAATTCTCTTTATGGATTGCATCCGGGAAGAACTGTGTCTCGAAGCAGGCTGCCTGGCGTTTGTGGTAATGCGCCCCGCCTTTTCCTTTGGCATCAACAATAAAGTTGCCTGTATAAAGCTGCATTCCCGGAAGGTCTGTATAAACTTCCATAGTGATTCCGCTCTCTTCCGAGGACATCTCTGCCACTTTCGCAAATTCTCCTTTATTGTTCAGAACCCAGTTATGATCATATCCTTTCCCGAAATTCAGTGCTTCATAATCTGTCTCGATTTCTTTGCCAATTGCTTTCTTTGTGCGGAAATCCATCGGTGTTCCTTCTACCGGTGTGATCTCGCCTGTCGGAATAGACTCGGCATCGGCTCTGGTAAATGCATCTGCATCAATCCATACTTCCTGATCCAGTACATCTCCTGATGCATGTCCATCCATATTAAAATAGCTGTGATTTGTCATATTGATCAGAGTATCTGCATCCGGAACTGCATGGTAAGCGATCTTCACTGCATTGTCTTCTGTCAGAGTATATGTTACCTCAATATGTACAGCTCCCGGATATCCCTGATCACCATCCGGGCTGTCCAGTTCAAATGTAATATGATCATCTGCGGTTTCTTTTACCTTCCACATTCTCTGGTTATAAAAATCCATTCCGCTGTGGAGATTATTGCCATTATCATTTTTTTCAAGCTGATAGGTCACTCCGTTCAGTTCAAAGGATGCTCCTCCGATACGGTTTGCACTTCTCCCGACAATTGCACCGAAGAACAGATCTCCTTCTTCATATCCTGATGCCTCATCATATCCAAGCACAACATCACACGGCTTGCCTTCTTTGTCCGGTACGATCACCTGTACCAGCGTTGCACCGTAATCGGATACTGCAATCTCCATTCCGTTTTTATTTGTGAGCGTATATAATTTTGTCTCGTCACCTTTAACTGTTGCACCAAAATCTGTTACTTTCATTTTTCCTCTTCCGCCCTTTCTGTTAATTGTGCCTGTAAAACAGACATCTCTTTTACAGGTGTTATTGTAACATAATTTTTTTATTTTTTGCACCCTTTATCGTTGTTTTGCCATTTTGTACATATTGCTGATATTTTTTATCATTTTGTGACAAAATTAACTTATTTGTCTATTTATTAACTTTGCTTGCAAGATTGTACTAAAATGCATACAATATCATTATAAGTGTGTCCATAGAGTTAATCTATAGTATTCAGATGCTTTCCCTATGATTTTCTTCATCTGTCCTGTAGATTAGCAAAAAAAGTTAAAGGAGAAAAAAGCTATGAGTAGACTTGAAATCACTGCACCGGACAAAGCCCAGCTGGTTATCGAAGGGCTCTACAAAGATCTGGAGCGAAGAATTGAATCCAGTCCTCCGGGACTATGTCCTGTTGACATGACTCGTGCTTTCCTGGAGATGTGTCATACACATACCTGTGGAAAATGTGTGCCGTGCCGTGTTGGTCTGTGGCAACTGAAAAACCTGCTGACCGACGTTATGAACGGAGACGCAACTATGGAAACATTAGACCTGATGGAAGAACTCTCTGTATCAATCATGGAAGGAGCTGACTGTGCGATCGGGTATGAAGCAGCTCACATGGTTTACAAAAGTCTGATGGGATGTCGGGAAGACTATGAAGAACATGTGCGCCAGGGAAGATGTACCTGCCAGTACGCACAGCCTGTTCCTTGTGTATCTTTGTGCCCGGCACATGTAGATATTCCGGGATATATCGCTCTTGTCGGAGAAGGACGTTACGCAGATGCGATCCGCCTGATCCGTAAGGACAATCCATTCCCGACCACCTGTGGTTTTATCTGCGAACATCCTTGTGAGGCACGCTGCCGTCGTAACATCGTAGACGATGCAGTCAATATCCGCGGTCTTAAGAGAATGGCTGCTGATTATGCCGGAAAAGTTCCACCGCCGCCATGTGCTCCATCTACCGGAAAGCGCATTGCCGTTGTTGGTGGTGGCCCTGGTGGATTAAGTGCAGCTTACTATCTGCAGCTGATGGGACACCAGACAACCGTATTTGAGATGCTGCCGGAACTTGGCGGTATGCTCCGCTATGGTATCCCGAACTACCGTCTGCCGAAAGACCGTCTGAACGATGATATCAATGCCATCCTTGAGACCGGTGTCAAAGTTGAATTTGGCAAACGGATTGGAAAAGATATGACAATCCAGAGTCTGCGTGAAGAATACGACGCAGTTCTTATTACAATCGGTGCAAGTACCGATAAGAAACTTGGTATCGAAGGCGAACACTCAGAAGGTGTCCTTTCTGCTGTTCAGTTCCTTCGTGATGTAGGAAAGAACCAGAACCCGGATCTTACCGGACAGGAAGTAGCCGTTATCGGTGGTGGTAACGTATCTATGGATGCTGTCCGTACCGCAAAACGTCTGGGGGCTAAAAAAGTCAGCATCGTTTACCGCCGCCGCGTGGCAGATATGACTGCCCTTCCGGCAGAGATTGAAGGTGCTGTTGCAGAAGGAATCGAAGTACAGACTCTGATGGCTCCTTCCCGCATCGAAACAGATGAAAACGGTCATGTAAAAGGAATCTACGTTACACCACAGATGATCAGTAAGATCAAAGACGGTCGTGCAAGTGTACGTCCGACAGGTGCTCCTGACGTATTTATTCCATGCCAGACACTGATCGTTGCAATCGGACAGGATATTGAATACCAGCACTTTGAAGAAGCCGGTGTTCCTGTACAGAGAGGTAAGATCTTAACCGAAAAATACGGCGGATTCGATAACATTCCGGGTGTATTTGCCGGCGGAGACTGTGCTTCCGGTCCTGCATCCGTAATCAAAGCTATTGCTGCTGCAAAAGTAGTAGCTGCTAACATAGACGAATACCTGGGATATCACCACATTATCAGCTGTGACGTTGAGATTCCTGAAGCGCGTCTTGATGACCGCCCGCCGTGCGGAAGAGTAAACATGACCGAGCGTGAAGCCTGCGAACGTGTCTGTGACTTTAACGGTGTAGAAAACTGCATGTCCGAGGCAGAAGCGAAACAGGAAGCCAGCAGATGTCTGCGTTGCGACCACTTCGGCTACGGCATTTTCAAAGGAGGTCGTGAAACATTATGGTAAATCTTACAATTGATAATATAAACGTATCTGTCCCGGAAGGTACTACTATCATGGATGCTGCCAAAATGGCGGATATCCCGATTCCAAAGCTCTGCTATCTGAAAGATATCAACGAGATCGCAGCCTGTCGTGTCTGTGTTGTTGAACTCGAGGGAATGGAACGGCTGGTAACTTCCTGCAACAACGTAGTAAAAGAAGGTATGGTAATCCATACAAACAGCCCAAAGGTTCGTACAGCCAGAAGACAGACTGTACAGCTTATCCTTTCCCAGCACGACTGCAAATGTGCTACCTGTGTCAGAAGCGGTAACTGTACTCTGCAGAGTCTTGCAAATGACCTGAACATCATCGAAATACCATTTAAGCAGCGTCTGGAAGAATTCCCTTGGGATAAAGAATTTCCGCTGATCAGAGACTCACAGAAATGCATCAAATGTATGCGCTGTATCCAGGTCTGTGACAAGATCCAGGATTTACATATCTGGGATGTGACAAGTACTGGTTCCCGTACTACCATTAATGTAACCGGCAACCATAAGATCTCCGAGGTTTCCTGTTCTCTGTGCGGTCAGTGTATTACTCACTGCCCGGTCGGCGCTCTGCGCGAACGTGATGATACAGAGAAAGTATGGGATGCAATCGCTGATGACAAGAAAGTCGTTGTTGCACAGGTTGCTCCTGCTGTACGTGCTGCATGGGGTGAAGCTCTTGGTCTTTCCCGTGAAGAAGCAACTGTCGGCAAGATCATGGATGCTCTGAAGAAAATGGGTATTGACTATGTATTCGATACCTCCTTCACAGCAGACCTTACTATTATGGAAGAAGGAAATGAATTCCTGCAGAGATTTACAAAAGGCGAATTAAATCTTCGTCCGATGTTTACCTCCTGCTGCCCTGGATGGGTACGCTTCCTTAAATCACAGTACCCACATCTGGTGCCACAGCTTTCAACAGCCAAATCACCACAGCAGATGTTCGGTTCTGTTATGAAGAGCTATTTTGCAGAATCCATCGGTGTGAAACCGGAAAATATGTTTACTGTATCTATCATGCCATGTGTTGCCAAAAAAGGCGAAAGTAACATGGAACTGTTCTATGGTGAATATGCCGGACACGAGACAGACGTTGTACTTACAACTCGTGAATTGACACGCATGATCCGTTCTGCACATATTGATCCTGCTTCTTTGGTTGATCGTGAATGCGATCCTCTGATGAAAGAATGGACCGGTGCCGGTGTTATCTTCGGAACAACAGGTGGTGTTATGGAAGCAGCACTTCGTTCTGCTCACTACCTTGTAACCGGACGTAACCCTGATCCGGATGCATTCAAGATTGTCCGCAATCCTGGTGGACAGCCAGGTGTTGTAGAAGCTGAGATCCAGCTTGGAGATGCTACTGTTCGTGCTGCTGTTGTCAGCGGACTCGGAAACACACGTAAACTGATCGAAGCAATCGAACATGGTGAAGTACATTATGATTTTGTAGAAGTCATGGCCTGCCCTGGCGGATGCGTCGGCGGTGGCGGTCAACCAATCCATGACGGAGAAGAACTTGCACGGACACGTGGTGAAAATCTTTATTTCCTTGATAAGAATGCACCACTTCGCTTCTCACATGAGAACCCGGATGTACTCCGTCTGTACCGTGATTTCCTTGAGAAACCGCTTTCTCACAAGTCACATATGTTGCTTCACACGGATCATAACGCATGGGAGATGCCTAGATAAATCAAATTTTGCCCTCTAAAAGATTGTAACGAATATATAAATAATTTATAGAAGCCACGTATTCTATAAACTAAGATATAGAAATTGAGCCCTTCTATATCTCTAAAATCCAGAAATGGGAAATGACCTGCCATGTCATTTCCCATTTCTGGATTCAACAAACTAGTATATTCTTTTTATACCTTCTAAGCTCTGTCAGATTCTTCTGTCATCTTCTTATAATACAGAATCAGATCTACTGCCTGTTCATAGGACAACTCTGTAGTGCTGACCGAAAGATCATAATTCTTCGACATTCCCCATTCCTGTCCGGTATAATCCTTACGAAAAGCGCTTCTTTTCTCATCCACATCCTGGATCTTACGTTTCGCTTTCATTCTGCTTGTAATATGATCACGCTCTTTCACGCGTTCAATTCGTGTTTCCATGTCTGCATGGACAAATACACTAAAAGCTTCTTCTCGGTTTCTCATCAGATAACCTGCGCACCTTCCCATAATAATACATGGTCCTTCTTCCGCAAGCTCTTCAATCAGCTTAAATGGATATGGCTTCTTCTTCGGTTCTGCAAAATTCATTGCGATTGAATAAAGAAGGCTGTCCACCGGCTGTTCATCCAGATACTCCTGCATTTCTTTCTCGTATCCGCGCATCTTTGCAATTTCAAACAGCTTCTCTTTATCGTAAAACGCATAACCGGTACGCTTTGCCAGCAATTCACCGATTTCATGTCCGCCGCTTCCATATTCCCGTCCGATACAGATAATTGTTTTCTCCATATTTTGCACACTCCTCTCTAATACAGGTGATAGAAAATCGATGCACCTACAACCGTCATCAATCCGGCCACTGCAATAGAAAGACTGCTCATTGCTCCTTCAATCTCTCCGATTTCCATTGCCTTTGCCGTTCCCATAGCATGGGAAGCTGTTCCGATTGCCAGTCCTTTTGCAATCGGATGCTCAATTTTGCAGAGCTTACAGATTCCCTCTGCAAACATATTTCCAATAATCCCGGTAATTACGATCGCAGCAACTGTAATCGTCACAATTCCACCAAGCTCTTCTGAGATTCCCATACCGATCGCTGTGGTAATTGATTTTGGAAGAAGCGTTACATAGAACTGCTTCTTCAGGTGGAATAACATAGAAAATACCCATACACCGGCAAGGCTGGCAAATACACCTGTTGTAATTCCTGCAATGATCGCTTTCAGATTCTTCTTAAGAAGATTCATCTGCTGATAAAGCGGAATTGCAAGACAGACTGTAGATGGTGTCAGAAGGTAGCTCAGTACATTCGCTCCCTTATCATAAGTATCATAATCAATTCCAGTCACTTTTAGCACGATAATTACAAAAACAATCGAAACAAGAAGTGGATTGAAGATACCAATTTTTAACTTTTTACGCAGAAAAATTCCTGCCTCATATCCAAAAAGACTGATCGCCATACAAAAAAAAGTCGATCCATGCAGCATATTACTCATCCTTCTTCTCCTCTTTCTTCAGTACAAACTGAGCGGTTCTTCCACTCACGCCCATAACCAGCACTGTTGTCACTACAATTGTAACCATGATCGGAATAAGAACCGGTTTTAAGTCTCCCCATGATACCATCAGACCTACTCCTGCAGGGATAAAAAGCATCGGCATGATTTCAATCAGAAATCCACCGGCCTCATCAACTGCTTTCAAAGGAATTACTTTTGTCTGCAAACCTGCCAGCAAGATCAGCAAGCCATAAATACTTGCAGGAACCGGTAGTGGAAGGATTGCATGCAAAAGCTCTCCTGCAAAAGAAATCAATATGATAATCAAGAATTGTCTTATAAATTTCACAGTATTACCTCCATTTATTTTATGTTCATTTTTTAACACATGTACCAGAATAGCACTTTTAACACTCTGCCTCAATAAATTTTTGCATTTTTATTGTTTTTTTGACAATATCCTCTCATTCCGATGCTAGAATGAAACTAAATTTACAGAAGTGAAGGGATGACTTTATGTATCATTTTATAGCCAATCCTAACGCCCGCTCGGGTCAGGGACTTGCACTATGGGAAAAGATTAAATTAAAGCTGATAGCAGAACATATAGATTACCAGATCCATTTTACACATCACCGGCATCACGCAACGGAAATTGCCGCCGAGCTTACCGCCTCCGGGGATCCTGTTACGATCGTTGTACTTGGTGGTGATGGAAGTGTGGATGAAGTAATCTGTGGTCTGCAGAATTTAAGCCTGGTTACCCTCGGTTACATTCCGATCGGCTCTGGCAATGATTTTGGCCGGGGACTTGCCCTTCCATCCGATACCATGAAAGCTCTGGATCTGGTACTTCATTCTGAACAGACGCGCAAAATCAATCTTGGTGTATTGCACTATCATGACAAGGTTCACCGTTTTGCCGTCAGTTCCGGAATCGGATACGATGCAGCTATCTGCCATCAACTTTGTATTTCCAGGGTTAAAGTCTTTTTTAACCGGCTTGGTCTGGGCAAACTTGCCTATGCAGCCTGCTCACTCTACCGTCTGCGCCGCTGTCAGCCAGATGAAATGGAAATCCTTCTGGACGATACCAAAAGACTTCATTTTAAACGGGTTTTCTTTGCCTCTGCATTTAATCTTCCTTATGAAGGTGGTGGATGCAAATTCTGCCCGGATGCCAAACCGGATGATGATCTGCTGGACTTTATTGTGATTGCAAATGTTCCCAAAATTATTGCTCTGGCAATTCTGCCGACTGTGTTTTCCGGAAAGCATACCCGACTTCCAGGCGTACATATCTTCCGCTGTAAAAAAGCAGAAGTACACTCAAAAATAGCACTTCCGGTACATTCTGACGGCGAACCGATTTATCTCCAGAAGGATGTTTCGTTCTCTCTCGAACCTGAGACACTGAAAATTATTACATAAAAGAAGGGGACTTTTCTATGCTGTTGTTTTGGATTCTTTTAACTGTTGTTGTATGTTTTTTCTTATATTTATATATGATCATGCCGAATACTTCCCGCCGAAGCAAAATCCTCCCTTATCTCAAGCGGGATTATGCCCATCGCGGACTACATGATTCTTCCCGGCTGATTCCCGAGAATTCTATGCCGGCATTTCGTGAGGCAGTAAAACAAAATCTTGCCATCGAACTTGATATCCATCTCACCCGTGATGGAAAAGTAGTCGTATTCCATGACGAGTCTTTAAAGCGGATCTGCAATGCCGAAGGGACAGTTGAGGATTCCACGTTTGATACGCTACAGCACCTGCATCTTTCCGGAACTTCGGAGCATATGCCACTTTTTTCAGATGTCCTTCGCTATGTCAATGGGCGGGTTCCTCTTCTGATTGAACTGAAACTTCCGGACAGCAATATGAAGCTCTGTCCTGCCGCATGGGATATTTTAAAGGATTATAAAGGGCCTTATATGGTCCAGTCTTTCAACTCACTTGGAATCCGATGGTTTCACAAGCATGCGCCTCAGGTTCTTCGTGGACAGCTTTCTTCTGCCCTGACTCGCACGAATCCGGAAAATCCTTTTCTGGCGCGCTTTTGTGTACAGTTCCTGCTGACCAACCTGATCTGTCGTCCGGACTTTATTTCTTATAAACTTGCAGATGCCAGCAATCCTTCCGTCTGGCTGAACCACTATCTGTACCGTATTCCGATGGCAGTCTGGACACTCCGCAATCAAAAAGCTTATAAAACTGCACGGAATAAATATGATATGTATATCTTTGAAGGTTTCTCCGTAAAATAGAGAATAGAAAAAAATATGAATGTTTTATGAAGTCTGTTGTCGAGAAAAATTTTTAATGTTATACTACCTCTAGTAACAAGGAAGAAACATCTTCACCCGAAGGAGCTGATTTTTATCATGAGTCATATTTTTAAAAAATTAAAGACACTGATGCATACATACAGCCATGCATGGGTATTACTATATGCTTTTATTTATTTTCCATGGTTTACTTATCTGGAACGCCATGTGACCGACAATTATTTTGTAATCCATTCGATATTCGATGACTACATCCCGTTTTGTGAATATTTCATCATTCCGTACCTGCTGTGGTTTGCTTATATTGCAGTCACACTGGGATATTTGTTCTTTAATGATAAACAGGGATTTTACAAAGCCTCCGCGATCATGTTCAGCGGTATGACCATTTTTCTGATCATCTGCACGGTATTTCCGAATGGATTGAACCTGAGACCGGAAGTATTTACACGTGATAACTTCTGTATCGAGCTGGTTAAACGGATCTATCAGACGGATACACCTACGAATGTGCTTCCAAGTCTTCATGTATACAACTCTATTTGTTGTTACATCGCAATTTCCCATTGCGAGAAGCTTCAGCACTCCAGACTGATCCAGAAAGGATCTCTTGTTTTAAGCATTCTGATCATTCTGTCAACCATGTTCCTGAAGCAACATTCCGTAGTGGATGTAGTTGCTGCATGTGTGATGGCATATTTCCTGTACACACTAATTTATGCACAGGAAGGTGCAAAGTCACCACGGCTTGCACGTCAGGTGATTTAAACACTTATAATTATTTTGTTTGATCCAAAGAAAGGACATCGCATTTCGCAAAATCGAAAAGCAATGTCCTTCTTTTATTTCACCTTCCATGCGCTAAATGCCGATGGCATGGAATATTCCTTTTGTATTTCTTCCGGATGTGCAAAGATCATCTCTTCTTTGCAGTTCTTCTCCAGTTCATCCACGATCACCTCATACGCAGTCATATGCCATTCAATATGGCTGAAAATATGCTTCGCATTCCGCAGCTTTTTCACACGAATCGGTGCAAGCCCGATAGATTTACTGTAAGCAGTTACTTCGTCCATCGTAAGCTTTCCGTCCAGATTCGGGAACTCATACATACCTGCAAGCAGTCCCTTATCCGGTCGTTTCCGGATTGCCACATGATCACCATCCTTAAAAATCAAAACGGTTCTCTCCTCAATCCTGCGCGCTTTTGCCTTTTTCTTCACCGGCAGTTCATTCTGGATTCCCAGCCTTTTCGCTTCACAGATTCCCGTAAGAGGACAGATTTCACACTTTGCCTCCCCATTCGGCACACAGACAATCGCACCAAGTTCGATCAGCCCCTGGTTAAAATCCGATGCTGCATCTTCCGGGATCACCGGTTCAATCGCATTTTCTATCTTTGTCCTGACGGACGCTTTCATAATATCTTCATCGCTCGCCAGCAGTCTTGATACCACCCGGAGAACATTTCCGTCCACTGCCGGCTTTGGAATTCCATAGGCAAAAGAAGAAATTGCCCCTGCCGTATAATTTCCAATTCCCGGAAGCGCCTTGATCTCTTCATAATTTTCCGGAAATTTTCCTGCGTATTCTTCCTCGATCTTCTGCGCTGCTTTTTGCATATTGCGTACCCGATTATAATATCCAAGCCCTTCCCAGAGCTTTAAAAGCTTATCCTCCGGTGCCTCGGCTAGATCTTTTACCGTTGGAAGCTCTGTCATGAAACGCTCAAAAAATGGCTTTACTGCTTCCACTCTCGTCTGCTGTAGCATAATTTCAGACACCCATACCCGATAGGCATTTACATGATGTCTCCATGGCAGATCCCGTTTCCGCTCTCTGTACCATTCCACAAGCAGCTCCGGTGCTTCATAGAGCTGTGGATTGGTAAGTACTACCGGAACTTCGTCCGCAATTGCAATGGAATCCTCCGTTACAAAACAGTCCTTTGCGATCACCTGAACCCCGGTTTCCGCTGCTTCTGCAAGAACATCTGCAAATTCTTTGTGAGTCCGTCTGTTTGGTGTAAAATAACGTACTCCTTTCATCTGGACCACAAAGAATACATAAGCCTCGTACCCATCCTGCACCGCTTCTTCCAGCTCTTTTAAATGCTTCACTGCCCGCTCGCTCGGTGCATCCGGAAACTTTACCACGCCTTCTTCTTCCAGCGTAACCCCTTTCACTTCTATAAACGCTTTTTTCTCTTCATATTCCACATACAGATCAAACCTGGAATTCTTATAGGTAACTTCCGGTCTAACGATCTTCACGTCCTTGAACCATCTCCCGGCTTCAATCCATTCCTGCACCACTTTGTTTGTCACCTGGGAATCCATATTGATCAGCCGGTCAGCCTTCCTGACACTGATCAGGTCCCAGCCAGTCTTACGCCCTGCACTTTCAGACTTCCGGACAAACACTTCTGCTCCCGGAACCAGAAGTTCCGCGCACCTCCCTGTGTTCTTCACATGGACCGTTTCTTCTTTTCCATTTATTTCTATTTTTGCTATAAATCGATTAGGGCGCTTTAAAAAGCGCCCCTTTTGTATTCTCTCATATATCATATTATTGCTCCCGGTTTCCGGCTATCACAAGTGGAATCTGTTCATGCTCCGCTTTTCGGATATACTCTTTACTGATCTGCGAATCCGTAATGATCTTGTATACATCCTTAACCGGACAGATCACGGCTCAAATCCGCAACTCTTACTTTTCCATTTTCTGTTACTTTCTGTAATATATGATTCCGTCTTTCCTGTAACATTTTCCCCTCCACATAACAGGCTATCTCAGATGTACTCTGGCCGGTCCGAGTTTTTTTGTTGCCAATGTCAAAATCGGTACAAACTTGTCCCCAAAATCCGGTTTTGGTACAATCAATTCCTTTTCTGTCTCATAATAAAATCCAATTGTCTTTGGTGTTGTAACTACCTTCTGGATCTGTTCCCATTCATAAGTTTCTTTTTTATCAGCAAACTCTACCTGGATACCTTCATCATTGAAAGTCATTTCATTCGGAACGTGGTAACGTTCAATTCTTTTTACCTGCTTTTTAGAACGGTATTTCAGAAGCAATGGTGTATACACAATAAACACAACCGCTGCTGCCAGATAAAAAATAATCTGCACGGGTTTTATCTTTCCCATAACCAGCATGATGATTCCCATAAAAGCAATCGCTGCTACCAGAATATTTGTCAGAAAACCTGCCAGTTTCGAATAAGTATGATATAACGTAAAGTCAAACAGGTATGTATCTGTCATCCGAACTGTAATTTTCTCTTCCACTTTCCTTTCTTTAATAGTTTTCACCCTTTCGTTCGACAACTATTCTCTATAAAACAAAAGTCCTCTTGTATTGTAACACACAAGAGGACTTCATTCCATAAACAAATTATAACATTTTTATTCTTCCGGTGCAGCTTCACCTGTAACTTTGTAGTGAGCCCATCCTTCCGGTGAGTAAATACCTTTCTGTTTCTTCTGCATGGACTCTTTACAGGACGTGCTGCATGGGATGCAGATAAATTCGACAAGCTGATACGTGACGCTAAGGCAACCTACGAAGCACAGTAACCGGACTTCTCCAGTACAAAGCAAAATGTGCCTTTTCGATTCACTGAAAATACATATCCCATTAAATTCAAAAGCGGGGCAGTAAAAGGTTTGTCCTTTACTGCCCCGCTTTTCTTTTACCAATCTGTATACAGATCTATATTTCCGGATCCACTTCCGGTATCATATACTTTTCCAGCACCAAGTGACGTCTCTACAACTGTTCCTCTCGGGTAATCATCACTTGCCAAAACAATGTAACCATCGGCATCCCTGATTGTTCCATCACTTGCTATATGGCGTCCTGGAATCGCAAGCCCTCCTCCCGGAAGTACCTTCTGAGAATAGTAAGTCTCGGTATGTCCATTATACCAGATCCTTCCCTTTGACGGGGTAAGACCGCCTGATGGGATCACATAGCCACCGCTTCCGGAATTGGAAGAATCGGAACTAGTATTATTCGATGAATTGTTGTTGGAAGGATTATTATTGCCAGAAGAACTGTTATTCCCCGCTGAACTGCTGTTCCCGGAATTATTGCCCGCAGATGTATTACTTCCGGTGGAAGCTGACGCCTGCTTTGTCTCTTCCTGCGCCTTTTTTGCCAGCTGCTCATCCGCTTTCCTCTGGGCTTCCTCCTCCTGCTTTTTCTGTGCCGCACGTGCCGCCTCAAGCTGTGCATTTACCGTGGCAAGGTCTGTCGAAGTCTCTTCTGCTTTTGCCTGCAACGCTGCCTGTTCACTGTCCAGCTGGCTTTGCAGGTCAAACAGATCCTGCTGCCTGCTTTTCAGTTCAGCCTCCTGCTCTTCAATACCTTCACGTACTTTCACCATATTCTCCAGCATATCCTTATCGTACTTTGTAATATTCTGGATAAAGTCTACACGGTTCAGGAACTCTCCCATACTTTTTGCTTCACATACCATAGAAAGCAGTGTGTCCGAACCATTTTCATACATGTACTTAATTCGAGTCTTCATGTTTGCATACTGTACTTCCTCGTTATTACGGGAAATCTGGAGCGATGCTTCCAAACGGAATACTTCATTATTAGACTCTTCAATTTTCACTTCTGTCTCAGCGATTTCATTGCTGATCGTAACCAGATCCTGGTTGATCCCTTCCAACTGACTCTGTAGATTACTGGTCTTATCTTCGAGGCTGTCCACCTCTTCTGCATGTACCGACATCCCCGACAGCGCGATACCGAATGCACAGATCAGAGAAAGTCCGCACTGTACGATTCGTTTTTTCTGCATTTTCATAAATGTAATCCTTTCTTGAATGTTTTGGGGTAACACTAAGATAGTATATACTATTTTAATCAAAAGAACAACCTTCTATTTTCCGGAAAGGTCTGTACACAGCCATTTCTTCCCATTTTCAACATACAAAAAGCTTCTTCAGATGCCATTTTTTTCTAAGTGTATGACAGCAAAAAGGAACAGGCTTTTTGCTGATTTCAATCAGTTAAGCCTGCTCCCTTTTCAGCAGAGCCTATGCTGTCGGCTCTGCAACTGTTTTACTTTTATCTTTTTTCACTCTGTATCCAGCAGTTGTTCTGCAGATGACCGGATCAAAGATCAGGAACATTGCCGGAAGGACAGTCAGTACTACGATCACACTGATGATCGCTCCCCTTGAAAGAAGTTCACAGATAGAACCGATCATATCAACCTGTGTATAACAAGTCACACCAAATGTTGCCGCAAAAAAGCTCAGTCCACTAGTAATGATCGATGGCATACTGATTCTGTGTGCAATCGCAACAGATTCTTTCTTACTCTTGCCTTTCATACGTTCTTTCTGATATCTGGTCGTCATAAGGATTGCATAATCAACGGTTGCTCCCAGCTGGATTGCTCCGATAACGATACTTGCAACGAACGGAAGACTCTTACCCTGATAGAACGGAATCGCCATATTAATCGTAATCGCAAACTCGATAACCGAAACCAGAATGATCGGAAGCGAGATGGATTTAAATATAAGCAAAATGATAATAAAGATTGCTGCGATTGAAATAACATTAACCCTTGTCAGATCGATGTCTGTTACATCCTGCAGGTCTTTCATCAGTGGTGCTTCACCGATTACCATTCCAGACTTATCATAGGATTTTACAATCTTATCAATCTGTTTGATCTGTTTGTTGACCTGCGGAGTTGCAGACTCATACTTGGTACATACAAACATCAACTCGGTATCCTTACCCTGAAGCATACTCTTTACATCATCCGGGATCATCGATTCCGGAATAGAAGATCCAACGATGGAGTTAAGTCCAAGTGTCCATTTTACACCTTTGACATCATCAATTTCACTCATCATTGCCTTTTTCTCTTTGGCATCCATGTCTTTATCTACCATAACTATATGCATTGTACTCATATCAAAGTCATCTTTCAGTTCACTGTTTGCCACATTTGATGGAAGTGACTGTGGAAGTGACTGTGCAATATTATAATAAATTTTTGTATGATTATTGCCATAAATAGCAGGAATAAGCAAGATCAGGAAAGCAACGATCCATACTTTGTAATGTTTGGTGATAAATGCTGAAACCTTATCCATGCTCTTGATCAGCGGTTTATGCTTGGTTTTTTCAATCGGTTTATCAAAGATAAGAATCATTGCCGGAAGGATTGTTACACAGCAAAGCACTCCAATGATAACACCTTTTGCCATAACAATACCAAGATCACGACCAAGTGCAAATGTCATAACACAAAGAGCTACAAATCCTGCTACTGTGGTGACAGAACTTCCTACAATGGATTTGAATGTATTAGAAATCGCATGTCCCATCGCACGGTTCTTATCTCCCGGGAAACGGCGCTTGTTCTCTTCGTAGCTATTCAGCAGGAAAATGGAGTAATCCATCGTAACACCCAGCTGCAATACCGCCGTCAGCGCTTTTGTAACGTAACAGATCTCGCCAAGGAAAATGTTACTTCCCAGATTATATACAATCGCTGCACCTATACTGATCAGAAAAAAAATCGGTACCAGGAAGGATTCTCCGGTAATTTCCAGCACCAGAAAAGAAAGAATTGCCGCAATTACAACATAAATCGGGACTTCTTTCATTGCTACATTCTTGATATCGGCTACAACACCTGTCATACCTGCAATAAAACACTGTTTGCTGGCAATCTTACGCATCTCACCGACTGCATTCATTGCTTCGTCAGATGAAGTCGTATTGTCAAATAATGTGAGCATCAGTGTCGCATCTCCGTTGTAGAAGGCTTTTCTCAAATCGGATGGGATCATCTCTACCGGCAGTGAAAGATCTGCCACATCACCATACCATAATACTTTTTCGACATGATCAACCTTATTAAACTGGTCTGCCAGCTTCTGGATATCTTTCATGTCCGTATCCTCTACAACAACCATGGCGAATGCACCCATACCATATTCATCCACCATAACGTCCTGTCCTTCTACTGTTTCCAGTGATTCCGGAAGGTAACTGAGCAAGTCGTAGTTAATTCTTGTCTTCGCCATTCCAATAAATGACGGAATCAAAAGCAGTATCCCCAGTAACAAAATTATAAATCTGTGTTTTGCTATCCATTTTCCCGCTTTGACCACAATAATCATCTCCCTGTCTTTACATTTTTATTCTATAGAATATTATACAAAAAAATGACTAATGGTCAATATCAAATAGTCACAATAATTTCATAATTAAAAAATGAATTTTGGTCATTTTTAGCATGGTTAATTTTTTACTATTTTCCAAAAACTATAAACTACAAAAAAACTGCTACTGGCAGTTTTTCTTGTACACAAACATACTAAAAAGGGTGTTTTTCTGGTATATTACAGAGAAACACCCTTTGCTCTTAGCTCTTATTTACGAATCGTAGATACAGAATAGACCAGAATTTTCATACAGATTTCTTTTTCCGGATCAATCTCTACTGTAAGGATTTCACCATCCCGTTCTTTTACTGTTGCGATAATCCCTCCCATTGTAAGAACCTCATCTCCAACCTTGATCGAATCATGGAGTTCCTGCATTTTTTTATTCTTTTTCTTTCCCGGAACTACCATCATAAAATAGATCACTACAAACAATAGTACCGCATACAATAAAATCATCATCTGTGCATTCATACTCTTATCCTGCCTTTTTTGCTTTATTATACTACTTCAGATAAGCTTCTACAATCTTTACAAACATTGCTGATCCTTTGTAGAGCACGTCTTCATCTACATTAAAGTGTGGATTATGATGAGGAACATCCGTATGCTTTACCGGATTAGAAGAACTAAGGAAGAAAAATGCTCCGGGTGCTTTCTGTAAGTAGTATGCAAAATCCTCTCCTGCCATATTTGGTGCCGGAACTTTACTTACAACATCCTCTTCACCTACAACTTCTTTTGCGGCTTCAGTTACAAGTGCTGCCATCTCATCGTTATTGATTACCGGAGGTGCTCCCCAGTCCATCTCAACTTCTGCTGTTCCTCTGAATGTTGCCGCTGTACTCTTTGCAATCTCTTCAATTCGTTTTGCAAGGTACTGTCTTATTGGCTCTTCCAGTGCCCGGATCGTTCCTTCGATTTCTACTTCGCTTGGAATTGCATTATAAGCAACACCACCATGGAAATAACCAATTGTTACAACTGCAGCTTTTACTGCGGAAACTTCACGTGCAATGATTTCCTGCAGGTTAATTACAATATGAGACGCCATTGTAATCGGGTCTGTTCCTTTTTCCGGAGTAGATCCATGACAGCCAGTTCCTTTTACATGGATCACAAATCTGTCGAATGATGCCATACAACATCCAGGAGTAATAATGACCTTTCCTGCCGGGATATCTTTGTTGATGATACTTCCAATATGCTGTCCAAATACAGCGTCTACACCATCCATTGCGCCATCTTTGATCATAATCTCTGCACCTTTGGATAATTCTTCTGCTGTCTGGAACAAAAGCCTTACATTTCCTTTAATCTCTGCTTTGTGTGCATTTAAAACTTTTGCGGCTCCAAGAAGCATTGTAATATGATTGTCATGTCCACAGGCATGCATCAGACCTTCATGTTTGGACTTATAATCGACATCATTTGCCTCCGTAATCTTAAGTGCATCCATATCTGCACGGAGTGCAACCGTCTTACCTGGCTGCCCGCCCTTGATCTCTGCAATGATACTACTGTCTGTTCCTGAACATTTATAAGGAATTCCGAGTTCATCCAGTTTATCTGTTACATATTTCTGCGTTTCCGGAAGATCAAGACCAAATTCCGGAATCTGATGCAGTTCTCTTCGCATTTTTACGAGTTCTTCCTGTAAACCTTCACATTCTTTCCACATACTCATGCTTATTCCCTCTTTTCTCTATGAATCTTTTGCTTTTTATTCATTTCCCGCTAAGCAGTTTTCTTTTCTTTTACATATAACAGTCTTGCAAATCCAAGGCTTCCGAATACAGACACAACGATAAGTACCCATGCCGGAGGAGCAATCGTAAATTTAAGGATAAGCGGAAGTCCCATGCCAAAGATGGCAACTTTAGGATATTTCAATGCATAGGTTCCAAAAGTTCCTCCAAAAATTGCACCTGCTGCATATTTTGTAAGAGCGGATACAATAACATCTGGAAGTACGGATACAACTGCTGATCCTACTAAAACAGCTGCTGTTGTAGCAATCAGGTTTGTAATAATAGAACCACAGATTGCCATTGTAGAAGCCACCTCTGCCTGAAGCGTTCCTGGTTCACTCTCCGTCGTTTCAAGAGCCATTGTTGCACATGGAACTCGCATGTTACCGATATTTCCTGAAAGGAAACTTAAGTATGTACCAGTAAGTCCAAGAGCTGCATAGTAAGAAATTGGTTCAACAACATAGAATGCACCAAATGATAATGCAACCATTCCCCATCCTGCAAGTACTACTTTCGGATCCGGCCAGCAGTTATAGGTAATACACAGCCAGATAACCGGTATAAATGATGTAAATGCTGCGAGCAGGTTTGTAGGAGTACCGATTCTAATACTATTCTTTTTCCATTCTGACATTAATTCTTTATTTTCCATAATCATACCCTCCTATGCTCCAACTGCCATATCATAGATGATTGCAAATAACATTCCGATGATCATTGCAATACCAAGATTGTACTCTCTGATTTTTGGAACTTTCTTTGCTACAAATTTTTCAAGGATTGCCATTCCGATAATACCACCGGCAACGGCTGCTGCATTTCCCCATCCTTTACCAATTTCGTTGACATCCAGATAACCGAAGATACCAAGTGAACAGGCCCCACTCATTACAACCAGCCATTTTGAATCGCCACCGCTCATCTTTGTTCTTAAGTTTTCAAGTGCAGGTGTAAAAAGACCTGTTACAACCAGCCATCCGGCTCCGTTGAGTGCCATTACGAACCAGCTGACAGCCATAACTTTCAGTGTAAATCCAGCTCCTCCAAGCTCTGCGCCTGCCGCTTCAGCACCAAGCGTTGCTGCAGTAAGCTCTGTCGGTGCTGCACCAATGATGGAAAGTCTCTGCCATGCCATTGGACCTCCGATCGAAGTCATAAGACCAACCATTACGATAAATACACCAAGTGCAGGTCCGATTGCGGAAATGAGACCGACTCTGAATGCTGTCTTCGGCACTGTTGTCGGAATGTTTGCCTTCACTGTCATTTTCTTTGCCATTCGGATATAAAGAACAGCCTGGACAAATGCAATTGCTACAGTAATACCACAAAGCAAATACACGATCATTGAATTAGAAATCTCTACATAATCCATATACTCTCTTCCTTTCTTCTTTCATGTTCCTTTTTTGTTATCCAGTTTCCTCTTGTTGATGATAAGTTTACAACTTAATAACTTTTCTTTCTATATATATCATGTACAAATTTATCTTGATTTTTTTATATTCGACATCATTTTTTTGTATTTGTGATATAATTATTTTATCAGTTTTTGTATTTGAGATACAATTTTATTACAAGGAGACTAAAAATGACTGTCGAAGAACTATTAGAACTGCCAACTATTAAGGGATTAAAACTTATTTCCGGAAATCTCGGTGTACACAGAGAAATCTCCACAGTAACCGTCGTTGATACTCCGGATGGCTTCCAGTGGTTAAAAGGAAATGAAGTTGTGATCACAACGACCTATGCCCTGGAAAAGACGCCTAATGCTTTTCTTGATTTCATCAGCAAGCTGTTGTCAAGAAATATCAGTGCACTAATTGTCAAATCGGACCGATACATAAAGGTTATTCCGGAAAATGCCAAAAAACTTTGTGATGAAAAAGCTTTGCCACTGATCTACTGTCCGGCAATCTACGCATTTGCCGACATTATCAATCCAACTCTGTCCGGAATTATATCCAAACAGGCGGAGCAGCTAAAAGAATCTTCCAAGATTCACGAGAGTTTCCTGGAACTGGCAATAAATGACCGCTCTATCCATCAAATTTTGCAGACACTGAGTACTCTGATCCAGGAACCGACTGCCTATGTTGATACTGTTTTCCACAAAGTATATTTTTCTGAAAATGTAAGCGAGGATAGTCTTTATCTGAAGGGATTATCATATGAAATTATTTTAAATGAATACCGAGAGAAATATCAGTGTATCGACGTTGTCAATAAAGAGCAGAAATTTGGATATATTATGCTTCTTTCTGACCGTTCTGACCGGACATATCCGGATACTGACTCCAATATCTACAAAACAGCGATCGAATATGCCAGTATCGTAATTATCCTGCGTATGCAGATCCGAATCAGTAACCGGATGATCGAAGAGAAATATTACTCTTCTTTTGTAGGTGATCTAATGCTTAACAACGTCAAAACACGTGAAGAGATCAATACACGTGCCCATTTATACGGCTGGGATCTGGACGGCGGCGGATTTGTTGCGATCATCGATATAAACAATATTAAAAAGTATTATCTGCGTGATCTGGATACCGGAACAAATGAAAAGCTTCAGAAATATACAGACCGGATTTTTGATACTTCTATTAAGTGTATCAAGCAGGCATTCCCTTCCACTATTTATTATTCACAGAGTGACTTTATTGCTTTTCTGATCACTGGAAAATTGCCTGTCAGCGCCCGTAAAACCCTTGCAGATACATTCAGTCAAATCCAGCACAGTCTGTTGAACGCCGTTCCTTTTACTATTTCAATGGGAGTTGGAATGTATGTAGATGACATTATCAATATTCACAACAGCTACCAACAGGCAAAGCAGGTCATCCAGACTGTCTATCAGATTCAGCAATTTAACCGTCTGTTCTTTTATGATCAGATTGGAATCTATCGTTTATTATTTTCTATTTCATCCAATAACGAGGCAATTGAATTCTGCGATAAATATGTAAAGCCTCTGCAGCAATACGATGACCAGCATCATGCAAACCTGATTGAAACACTACAGTCTATCATCAACTGTGGATGGAATTTAAAGCTGGCATCTGAAAAGCTTTTTTTACATTATAATTCTGTGAAATATCGGTTTCAGAAAATTTGTGATTTACTTGAAATTGATTTGAGAGATAATTCCAGACATACGGAAATAGAACTTGCTCTTAAGATTTATTTGATTCAGAAAAATCAGATATAGCGTGGGATTTTTCGACTAACTCATTCACTCGCGGGATTTCGCCCTATAAATAAGTAAAAAAATACAGGGAAGAAATGCAAGCACTCTTCCCTGATATTATTTACTTATTGCACGGCTCAATGCCATCACGAATATTACTCGATGATTGTAGCAACACGTCCTGATCCTACAGTACGTCCACCTTCACGATACTTTAATCCCGTTTTACCTCATATTTTTTATGGTTTTCTCTCCAAAATACAGTGAAAAACGGCTGAATTGCACCACCTATTTTGATTTGCCTGATTTCTTGGCACCGTTTTGGCACCGGAAGCCTTGGTCGAAAAGATTCTCTTCCACGGCTAACAGATGCTACTCTACCAACTTTATATTGCACCGGTAATTTTTAACTGTTATAATCGAAACATGGGTGCTACCATAACGGTAGGCGGTTAGTCCTTCTCCAGAGGGTTGCAGAGTGCCAGTGGCACTCGTTTTGCAACGACCGAAGTGAAACGGAGACCTGTGACCCTCTGATTACATAGAAACCTGTAAAGGAATCCAGTGGAGAGGAGGGCTAAGCCAATGAGTATTATTGACTTCATAGCAGTAGTGAGCTTCGGCTTAACCTGCTTTAGTATCGGATATACATTAGGCAAAGATAATCATAAACCACAAAAATAACCGCCCTGGTCTGGTAAACTAAGCGGTTATCTTTGATGATATTCTAAATAGTAAAACGGACTAACCGTCTATCGGTAGCACTCTTTTTCTATAATCATATTAGCACGCATCTGTGGAAATGTCAAAAAGTTCTTTTTCCATAGTATGTAATACGAATTTGAAAATACTTATAAGCCGAAAAAATACACCAGTACCAGCTTGATCACAGCAGCTCCACCAAAAGCAACAACTGCAGTTACAACTAATTGCATAGGTTTTGGGAAATTTTCGAACACAAAAACTTTCCTACTCTTGCTCCGCACCTTGCTTAAAGATCCTGTCGTAAATGCTGCCATCATTATGACTGACACAGATACCAAGGTCTCACAATAGCCGGCAAGCTTTCCTAACACATCATTATACATATATGCACCTGTTTCATGCAGAATCCAGTATAGAACCAATGCACAAACTCCCATGACACTTTGGAGCTTCATTTCCTTAAAAATCTTCTCTTTCTCTGTAGTTGCATAATCTGACATTGTTTTAGCAATTTTTCTTTCTTCTTCGTTCATCATCTCGCTTTTCCTTTCTCCACTGATAATCTCAGGAATGCTGATATCATAATAATCTGCAATATCCACAAGAATACTGATATCCGGCATATTGTTTCCGGTTTCCCATCTGGATACGGTCCTTCCAGAGACATTTAATATTTCTGCCAACTGCTCCTGTGTAATGCCTTTTTCTTTGCGAAGTTTTTTTTAAAAATTCCCGATTTTTACTTGGTCCACCTCAACTCCTCCTTTCATCATCAAATATAGAATCTGTTATCTGCAAATAACACGACACAAAGCGAGAAATGTCGTATTTTCACTAATAGACACAGTTGTCTATGCGTTTTTCATTTTTTCAATTATACAAACTGGAATTTCTATTTGTGTTGCCATGTCATTACATAATCTTTTTCTCCGGTAGCCTCATCTAAGCCACTATGCTGAATCTCAAATCCTTCTCTCTTATAAAAAGATATTGCCCGTGCGTTCTTTTGGTATACGTTCAAGTGCAACTTATTCCTTTTATCCTTTGCATAATTCAGCAGAATTTTACCTATACCCTGCGATTGCATTTCACCAGAAACAAAAATGCCCTCAACATATTCATCATTTAACCCTATAAAACCCTGTATTTCTGTATCATACTCATACACATAAACCTCTGCTAGTAACAACGCTTCTTTTACTGATTTGAAATTGCTTTTCCAGTATTCGGCGGGGATAAAATTATGTGCCTTTATATTTGTATCCAACCATATATCTGCAACTTTATTTATATCATCCCTTTGAAATTCTCTAATCATAACGGTGACTCTCCATAAACTTGAATTTAAATTATAACGGTCTTTGCAAATACACCATATCTACCAACTGTATTCCACTCTCATAGATTGGGTGGTCATAATTATCTATAAAGAAATTTGATATGATATGCGAACGGACAAAACCACACTTTTCATAAAATGGTATTGTCAGTGGGCTATCGCCTGTTCCCACTTGCAGAATGGCATATTGCTCTCTGTAATTATTAACAATAAACTCAATTAAGGCTCTTGCATAACCTTTCCCTTGATATTCTGGAACTGTCGCAATGTTCTTGATTTCAAGTATGTCATTTTCTTTATCGGTTATGACACACTCACACTTGACCCCATTATCATCAAGTACATACATCTTGCCGTTATCAAGATAACGGTCAACCATATCTTCCTGCTCATCTGCTAATAGGAGCAAATCAAGATATTGTTTTTTATTTTCTTTAACTTCAATAATTTTCATCAATCGCACCTACAAATTCTGATTTCTCAGTTTCAAAAATTGGAATTTATCTTTTCACAATCATATCAAGAAATTCTGTAAAATTATTTGATATGATATATACATTATTTTCATCGTTAGACTCATCAAAATAATATGAATCATCGTAATAATAAACACCATCATTATTTCCATCACAAATCATAACAATAAATCCATTTTGTAAACTATCTCCTATAATGACAGTTTTTTCAAATAAATCATCAATATATTTCTTTGTCCAGTATTCAATATCAAAGCATGAATTGTCAGTATTAACTCCATAGAGAATATCTATATTTATAATTTTCTTTATATTCTTTAAAACTATTTCATTGGTATTATCATTAGGAATACTGCCACCATTTGTTTTCAACAAGAAATCTTTGTAATCATTAGGAAATTTGATGTTTAATACTTTTTCTAAACTTTTAATATCATTCTCAACTGTTTTACCAAATGATTTTATTGCATTTGTTTTTAAAGATAATTTCACTTTACATTCCCCACTAAATTCAAGTTTGCCGAAATATATTTCTAACTTTCCCTATTTTACAGGCTTTCCAGCCTGTGCATTAGCGAAACGATATGTATTTTCCCTTATTTTTGCCCTTATGAGATAATCGTAAGGGAAATAAGGGAAAGTTTTATTTAGTCATTGCCTGCCACTTTATCAAGTAACCTTGCAGATTCCCGCTTGGCTTTTCTTGTAGAGTGTGCATAGACATTCATGGTGGTACTGACATCTGAGTGCCCTAACAGTTCCTGCACATCCTTTGGTGCTGCTCCATTTGCCAGAAGGTTGCTTGTGTAGGTGTGTCGCAACTGGTGAAAATGAAATCCTTCAAATCCATCCAGTTTCTGAGCAATCTTCCTGCAAACAATTCCTAACGTGCTTGGCAGTTCCAAACTTCCATCCGGTCTTAAGCAGACAAAGGATATTTCCTTATAATCTTCTGGAACATTCTCTGTTCCGTCCAGATGATAGAACTCATAGTAAACTCTGTTTTTGTCTTTTACTTCTCTGTAGTAGTTTTTGTGGTAAAGTTCTCCGTACTGCATTCGGTTTTTAAGTTGTTCCTTTCGGGCATTGCGAAGAATCTCTGCCAGTGTATCTCCAAAATCAACAATCCTTACCTTTTTTCGTTTGGTTGGTCCGATGATATTCTTGTGCCTTGAACCATCATATCGGATACTGCGTCTGATCGTAAGGCACTGTTCTTCAAGATTTACATCCTGCCATGCCAGACCACAGGCTTCACCGATACGAAGTCCTGCATAATAAGCTATCTGGATTGGAAGTATTGCCGGTGGATTGTAATCCTGTAGAAATTCAATCAGTCTTTCATAATCCTCTCGTGGAATTGGCTGTATATCGCCATCCATGTCATCATCAGAAAACAGGTCAACCTCATCCGTCTGGTATTTCAGCTTAATATACTGCATCGGATTGAAAGTGATATATTGCTTTGGTGATACTGCAAATCGGAATGACTGCTGTAATACTGCCGAGAAAGAACGAATGTAATCTTTGCTATAACCTTTTCTTTCTGAACCATCTGGATAAGTGCCACCAAAGGAAAGCAGATCGAAGAAGGCTTGTAAATGCTCAGATGTTACATTTTTCAACTTTCTCTCTGAAATTGGATGCTTCTTGATGTTGGTAATGGCACCGAGGTAATTCTGGACTGTCCCATTACTGAGCGTACCGGTCTTTAATTCTTCCTCTGCCCATATATCAAGTAATTCTCCAATTGTAATATTTTCCGACTTTGCAATGAATTTCTTGCTTTCGTAATCGTCCATTGCCTGACGGAGCAGTTTTTCCGTTTCACTTTTACTTTCTGTTCCAGCGTATTCTTTCTGAACCAGATTGCCGCTTGCATCTTCTACATAGAAGCGGTAGTACCATTTCTTTCCTTTTTTTCTTACAGATCCTTTTGCCATAATCGTGTGTCTCCTTTCGATATCAGACAATCGGAACTGATGAAATGCTTCTTGCGTGTAAGTATATCATAACTCCGGTTGTCGTTCTATACCGAATCGGAATCCTCATACAAAACTTCTGATAAAAGATTTTCAAGCCTTTGTTCTGCCATTTCCGGTTTTTTGGAATAAAGCCTTACGATATCTGCCATGTCGTTAAAGGCATTAACAGTGTGGGTGATCTCCCGGAGAAACATAATCTCGTTATATTCATCATTCGATTCAAACCCCATTACTTTTGCAATATCAGCTTCATTCGTGTTGCCCTTGTAATTCTTGCAGGCAAACTGGAATGATTCCAGAAACAGGTTATATTGCTTTAACATCAACAGCAGTAAATCTTTGGAAAAAGCATCTTCCTTTTTACTAAGGTCGAGAGGTAACTGTTTGAGAATATCGCCCATTGCATCACGAATCTGTAATTCTTTCTTATCCGTAATATCGGTTTCGTATTCATCGGTTTCCCCCTTGAGCCATTCAATAGATACATGAAGTGCTTCCGAAAGACCTTCCAGCACCATCTTTTTGGTATTGTCAATCGAACCATTCTCATAACGCAGGATTGTGGAAGCGGTAACTCCCATCTTCTCTGCAACATAAGGCTGTGTCAGATTTAATTCCAGACGACGCTGTTTTGCCCTGCTGCCTATCAGCTTGCGTAGTTCTTTATCTTTCATGCTGATTGCCTCCTTTTTCGGTATGTATGAATTATAGCATGTACCTCACATAATTGCAATATGCAATTTAATGATTATTTTTAAAATTTCATAACGCTTGACAACACAATATAAAACCGCTATACTAACAGCACAACAAAAATTGCATAATGCAATTTATAAGGAGGTGACAAGATGACGGAAAGAAAGATTGCATTATCCATCGAGGAAGCAGCCGACTATACAGGAATTGGCAGAAATACTTTGAGAAAGCTGGTTGAATGGAAGAAGCTTCCGGTATTAAAAGTCGGAAGAAAAGTCCTTATTAAAACTGACATTCTGGAAAAGTTCATGGAAGCCAACGAGGGGCGAGATCTGAGGGATAAAGGAAATGTAAAAGCTGTCACAAGAAATGTGGCAACTTAAAAAGGCGGCTTCCTACGAAACCGCCAAAGGTTCTATCAGACCGAAGCCATGATATACCTACACGCAAGAGGATTATACCATGTGCTTCTCCTGATATGCAACCGGGAACTGTTGTTTATCGGAAAAAGAAAGGATGAAGACGATATGGCGAAATCAACAAAGACTTATGAAGAAAGAATACGTGCATTAGAGAAAAAGGAACAGGAAAGCATTGAAGCTACAAAAAAGCTCATAGCACAGCGGAAGGAACTGGAAAAGAGAAAGAAAGCGGAAGAAAGTAAAAAACGAACCCACAGGCTCTGTCAGATTGGAGGAGCGGTGGAATCGGTTCTTGGCTGTCCGATTGAGGAGGAAGATTTACCAAAGTTGATAGGCTTCTTAAAAAGGCAGGAAACAAACGGGAAGTTTTTCTCAAAAGCGATGCAGAAAGAATTAGTTACAGACATGGAGGAAGTGTAATGGCGGAGGGAGTGGGTTTTCCATTCCCTTCATTGCCTTTGAATGAAGGGCGCACTTATGGACAACCAGAGGTCGTCCTTATAAGTTTGCCACAAGTGGCAACCGGTCTGCGCTTACGCTTGCCGGGCTCGTTCCGTCGGCGGGGCTTTCAGCCAGACCTGCTCATGCCGCAGGGGGCACTCTTGTGCAGAGGGCGTTCCGACAGCTTCACTCCTGCAAAACCAGAAGAAGATGCTGTCGGAAATCAATGCCGGATACGGCAGAAAGGGGGAATCGTATCATGGCGATATTTCACTTTACAGTAAAGATTGTCGGGCGCAGTAAAGGAAAATCTGTCATATCCGCATCGGCATATCTTAATGGAGATGTGATGAAGAATGAGGAAACAGGCAGAATCAGTTACTATACTTCCAAAAAGGAAGTCGTCTACACCAGTCTGATGATGTGCGAAAATGCACCTCCTGAATGGCTGCATGTACCGGAAGAAAATATAAAAAGGTTTCAACAGTCTATCCGTTATAAAAGAGCGGATGATAAAGATGCCGCACTGGAAAAGTTTAAAATCACATTTCAGAAACAGCGTCTATGGAATGAGGTCTTAAAGATAGAAAAAAATGCAGATGCACAGCTTGGACGCTCATTTGAATTTTCCCTGCCGAAAGAATGGAGCAGACAGGAACAGATTGATTATACAACCGAATATATTCAAAAGACTTTCGTGGATAAGGGAATGTGTGTCGACTGGAGCATACACGATAAGGGCGATGGAAACCCACATGTGCATTTACTTGTAACCATGCGACCATTCAATCTGGATCATTCATGGGGCAGCAAAGAAGTCAAGGACTGGGATTTTGTCAGAGATACTGACGGAAATATCGTGGTTGATGAATCCCACCCGGACTGGTGGCAGGATAAGAAAAATCCTGACCGGCATGGAATCCGCATTCAGGTACTTGATGAAAACGGAGTAAAGAAAGTCGGGGCAAGAAACCGAAAACAATGGAAACGGGTTCTGACCGATGCTACCGGCTGGAATAATCCAAAGAATTGTGAGTTATGGCGAAGCGAATGGGCTGGGATGTGTAACCGGCATTTATCCATAGACAATCAGATTGACCACCGCTCTTATGAAAGACAGGGCAAATTAAAAATCCCTACGATTCATGAGGGTGCGGATGCAAGAAAGATTGAGGAAAAATATCTCACCGGACAGATATGGAATGGTTCATGGAAGGTAGCGGAAAACCAGATGATTAAAAAACAAAATGCACTACTGCAAAAGGTAATCACAACCTTTGGTAAGGTATCCGGTGCATTGTCAATATGGAAGGAGTGGTTGAATGACATTAGAAGAAAGCAAAGAAGTAATTCCCATGATGGAAGCAATGATTACACAGATAGAGGAACAGCAGAATATCATGGCAGAGATGCTTCAGGAAATACAGGAAAAGGACGAGAAGCTGATGTGCTTTCAGGAGCAGGAAGAACGATTGCAGCAATTAGAGAGCGAATTATCAGAACTGCTTCAAATCTTGCCGGATACAGAAGAACTGTTGATACTTCTGGAAGAAAAGACAGACCAGATACAGAAGCTTACAGACGAAAATCAGCAATGGCAGGAATTGGCACAGAAATTAAACAGCGAGAACCGGCTATTGCAGAAACAGAACAGCGAATTACTGAACTTGAACAGCAATTAGAGAAAGGAAGGTCGATTGATGAACGAATTAAGAAACTCAAAGAGCGACAATCAACTGGAAGAGTTGCTTCTGCTGACAGAGCAGATGCAGGAAGAACTCGACCAGAAAGACAGGACTATCCGGGAACTGAAAATGCAGCTCGACGAATCGCTGACCTTGAACGAGAGGTTAAACAGCGAGAACAGAGCAGGGAACATTCAAGCCTTAAAGAACGACTTGAGGAAAACAAAAGAATTGTTGCAGAGCGAGAAAGAGAAAACACACACCGTCCAAGCCATGATAGAGGAATGTCGAGATAAGCTAAGGCAGGCAGAACAGGAACGGGACTATGCACTCTCCCATCAGAAAAAAGTAGAGATACCGGTTGAAAAGCCGGTACTCTATCAAAAGTGTGGGAATTGTAACCAGACAGCTTATCTGAGAGCGAAGGAAAGGTATGATACGCAGAGAGAAAAACTGGCAGGCAGATATAAAGCAAAAACAGCCATGTATGAAGCATTGATGTTTCTGCTGATATGGTATTCCGTATCGACTACTCTTTTTCAGATAATACTGTCAAAAATCTTTATTTCTGATTGCGTGGTATTCTTTGATACAATCGCAACTTTTATACAGAGCATTGCAGGGTGGATTATACTGACAGGAAAGAATGTGGCACAAATCAGTAACGGATTATCCAATCTGGTCATTGCAGGAGTTGTGTATTGGATAATAAGAATACTGATTTGCGGGGGATGTCTGGCGGTTGCCGGAATACTGTCTGTAGTGATTGGAATAAGAATTGCCAACCTATATAAGAAATACTGTTGGGATACGATTACCATAATGGTAACACTTATAAGCATGGCAATAGCAATCTATTTTGGAGATTGGATAAAGACAGTATTGCCGATCAATCTGCTATTTTTCTTATTATTCGTGCAACTGGTATATGTTGGAATCAGGTGGTATGTAAAAGGCTGGCGGGAAACAAGGGGATATTATTAAAAATCCGATTGTAAACACACAATTTTATATATGTGCTTAATCACACCTCTTTGTATTTTAATAAAATCCTACAAAAGCTTTGAAAACAAAGGATTCATTGTAATGTGTTCGCTTTATCCCTTTATATGATTTCACACTATGTTCCCCTTGCCCTGACTGTTCATAATGGTAAAAGCAAGGGCTGGAAAAACGCATAACGCAATACAACAAAGTGTAGCAATTGGGATATTATGAACGAAGAAATCATCTTTTCATAAGCAGTCAATAAGGCTGAAGGAATTAATCTCTGCCGCCTTATTGACTTTCAGGTGGGCTTCAATTATAATTAAATCAGCTGATTTAAAACAAGCGATTTAGTAAAAGGAGAGATAAAGTATGCCACCAAAAGCCAAATTTACAAAAGCAGAAATTATTGAAGCCGCATTAAATATTGTCAGGGCAGACGGATATGAGGCTTTGACTTCAAGAGCGTTAGGAACATATCTCGGTAGTTCGGCAAGACCCATTTTTACTGTATTTAAAAATATGGAGGAGGTTCAGCAGGATATGATTAAATCTGCTAAAGCTCTGTATAAAGAATATGTCAATAAAGGACTAACAACAGAGCCCCCGTTTAAAGGGGTGGGTACACAATATATTCTCTTCGCTGTTAATGAGCCTAAGCTTTTTCAACTCCTCTTTATGACGGAGCAAAAACAAATTCCTGACTTATCTGGTGTACTTCCGCTGATAGATGAAAGTTATGAGCAAATTCTATTGTCAATTCAAGATGATTACAAAATTTGCAAGGCAGCTGGGAAAAAACTGTATCATCATCTTTGGATATATACACACGGAATTGCAACGCTTTGTGCCACAAAAATGTGCCGATTTACAGACGAAGAAATCAGTACAATGATTACTGAGGTATGTATGAGTATTTTGAAAAAGCTGAAGGAAGGAGAAAATAATGATTAAAGCGAGAAATATAATAAAATCCTACCAAAACGGAGAAAGCCGATTCCAAGTATTAAAGGACATCAGTCTTGATATTGAGGATAATGATTTTGTGGTTATTCTCGGCGCATCTGGTTCTGGCAAGTCAACCTTTTTGAATGTAATTTCAGGTCTTGAACGCCCTGACAGCGGTAAAGTGTTTTATGACGGAAAGGATATTACAGCACTTTCTGATAATGAATTAACTTCATTTCGTAAGGAAAATGTCGGATTTATTTTTCAGCAGTATTATTTGCTACCCAATATGAGCGTTGATAAAAATGTAAAAATGGGTGCTGATTTAGCAAATAATAAAGATTATAAAAACGTCATTAGAGCGGTTGGACTCGGAGAAAAACTACATAAATATCCCAGCGAACTTTCGGGTGGCGAACAGCAAAGAGTATCTATTGCAAGAGCTTTGGCAAAAAGACCGAGAGTATTATTTCTTGACGAACCGACAGGAGCATTAGACGAACAAACAGGACGACAGGTTCTTGATTATATATGTAAACTTCAAAAGGAATATGGTTTTACGATTGTAATGGTAACGCACAATTTGAATATTGCGGAAATGGCAAACACAGTTATAAAAATGAATAGCGGAAAAATATCTGAAATTTACACAAATGAAGCACAAAAGACTGCTTATGAGATAGGGTGGTGATGGTATGCTCGTTGGAATAAAAAATGTTTCAAAACTCATCGGTATTTCCATTATAGCCTGTTGTGCTGTTCTTGTTTGTACAATGTTTCTGAACTTTTATTTTGATATTCGATTAATTGAGAGTGAAATTACATCTGAATTATCAATGTTTTTTTATAATGCTCAGGTTTCTACCGCAAAAGTCGTTTGCCTTGTAAGTGGCGGATGCTTGCTTTTAACTGCGATTGTTATGTTGTTGTTTTATATTAAGCATTATATTGACACGCATAAGAAGGAACTTGGGATATTAAAGGCGTTGGGATATTCAAATATCAAAATTGCAAAAAGCTTTTGGGTATTCGGAATTAGTATATTTATTGGAACTGTAACCGGATATGCAGGAGCATTTCTTATAATGCCGTGGTTTTACGCTCTACAAAATGAAGATAAAATGCTTCCTGAGATAACTATCAATTTTCATCCAAGCATTTTATTTTATTTTGTGGTATTGCCGACTGTGTGTTTTTCGGCACTTTCAGTTTATTATGCCTGGTACAAATTCAAAAAACCTGTGTTGCTGCTTTTGAAAGATAATATGCAAACTGCTTCTAAAATACCAAATCATAGAATCGAAAAAAGTAGTGAATTGTCGTTTGTAGAGTATTTGAAAAGGAATACCTTGAAATCTAAAAAGGCACTTGTATTCTTCATTATTTTTGCTTCGTTTTGCTTTTCAGCTATGACACAAATATCGTTTAGTATGAAAGATTTATCAAGTGAAATGATGGGTGTGATGATGTTGGTCATCGGACTTGTATTAGCGTTTACAACTCTGTTTCTTGCTATAACTACAGTAATAAACGGAAATACAAAAACTATTGCTATGATGAGAGTATTCGGCTATTCACAGAAAGAATGTTGCAGGGCAATTTTAGGAGGATACAGACCGCTGTCCTATATTGGTTTTATAATCGGAACAGTATATCAGTATGGATTGCTTCGGCTTATGGTGGATATTGTATTTAAGGATGTCGAGGGTGTACCTACGTATAAATTTGACTTTCCTACTATGCTTATTTCTCTTGCTTGTTTTATCACGATTTATGAAATTATGATGTATATATATTCTGAAAAAATTAAGAAGATTTCTATCAAGGAAATTATGATTGAGTAACAGGGGAAAATACATACAAACAATATGGATACAGTGCCCTGTCTGGTGAAAAAAACTGAACAATGATACTGGAAAATACCAAATTTAAAAGTTTCATCTGCATTGTCAGAAGTGAAAAAATATAGAATAATAGGGACAAATAAATCTAAAAGGGTTATTTGTCCCTTATTTATCTTTGAATTAAATTTCTAAGGAATCTTCCGCATCTACCCACATTTGCATCGTTCCATCAAGATACAATCTTGCATATTCAAGTGGTTCATCAATAGCAAGTGCATTTAATGCACAATCTGATCCAGGTGTTGTTTTTAAATTCTTTTCTGCTTCCCAGCAGTCAATGCGGAGCATATAGCCAGCACTGGTATATACATCAATGCTGTTTCTGTGTGGATTGTATTCTGCAAATATCGTTCTCATCGTATCAAATCTCCTTATCGTTCAATCAATCATTTGTTAAAAAAATAGAAGCATTTCAATCAGTTCACCATGTCGTTTTAATTTTGTGTTATACTGTTTTATAGGATTTTCTTGCCCTTGTATTTGCCCTTATCAGAGTTCGTAAACACTGGTGGGACAATATAATACAAGGGAAACAATAAGGGAAAGCTCACCTGCGATAAACTTAGTGTTTTCAAGGGCTTGAGAGATATTTGATAATAAAATATAACAATTATTAAATTCCTTGGAATACATGAAATCTCAATTCAAGTTTATCTAACTGTTTTACAAAGTCCAATCTATCGTTCCAACATAAACTGTTCAAGGTTTCGTTCATGATTATACTTAATTGCTGCCTTTTTATCTTTTTCCAAAATAACATCATTTAAGTCAATTTCATTTAATGATGCAATAGCAAAAGCATAATGAATAACATCTACCAATTCGTTTGCTAATTGAGATTTTAAATCTTCGCTATCAGAAGCCTTTCTGCCGTCTCTTTTATTTAAAACTTCTGCAACTTCACCTACTTCTTCAACTAATTTCATAAACAAACTAGTATCAATGCCATGTTCTTTATAATGGTCATATAAATAATCTTCATAATCGCTAACACTAATTTTCATCGTATATCACCTCTGTAAATTCCGATTTATCTCTTACATTTTATCATATTCTATCCCAAAACTCTATTCTTAGATTGCCAAAGAGCAGCCTTCCGACTGCCCTCTCTGCTCACATATACACGCTCTCTTTCAACACAATTTTCTCCGCACATGCCTTTATATTATTTATCAATCCAACCCATTTCATCAGATCCTGCATTTTCAGTTGTTCCGTCACACCTTGTTTTTCCTCAATCTGCTTTACCAAGGTTTCCACCTGCTCTCTGGTCTCCTGATCGACTCGGTTCAGATGTGCCGTCAGCTCCCCAGTCATCAATAAATACTGGTATCGTGCCGGTCTATGCTCTTTCAGGAACTGTTTCCGCAACATTCCGTATTTACCATATGTCGGTTCTCCCTCATTCACTGCCAAATCTGGCAGGTAATAGTCTCCGTGCAGTGTGTAACTTAATCCATTGCTTTCATCATAAATGTGCTTTTTCATCATCTTATCTCTCCATTCCTCTGTTTTTTATTTTATTTTTCTTACGCTGCTGATTCCCCATCTCGCTCTTTCTGGCTCCCCAGGCAAGTCTTTCGTGAATACTTCCTGTTGGCATTTGCTCCATTTGTCGCTTTTCTTCTAATGCCTTCTGCTCCTGTATATCCTGTTGTACTGCATCATCTACAGCATTTTCTCCAAGAACACGCACTACCCGGTCATATCTATCAGAAACACCCTGCAATTGTTGTTTTTCATCAAATAACTGCTCTTCTTCTTCACGCACTGTATCTAGCTCTCTTTGTATTTGGTTATATGCTTGCTTTGTTTTCTGATATTTGTGTTTCCATTTTTCTACTTCTTCGGCAAGTTCTTTAACCTGTGCAGCCATCGCAGCAATTTTATTTTTCACCTGAGTAAACAGTGGTTTTATTTTCTTATCCCGGTAGGTTGTTGCACGTTCCAATGCACCAGCTTCTGGAAGTAGCGTTTTCACTGTTCCATATTCCTTTATTTCTTTGCTGACATTATCCATTACCGGCTGTAACCGTTCTCTGCGTTCTTCCAGGCTATGCAGATCTTTCTCGGCTTTTTCCGCACGCTTCTCAGCTTCCTCTTTATCTTTAACTGCCTGCTCCTTGTCATCTTTTAAAAGCTGGATATCAGCTCTTGCTTCCGCAATCTGTGCAGTCAGTCCTTCATTCTCAGCAGTAAGATATTCTTTCTCCTGTTCCAGTGCCTGCACTTCCTTTTTACGCTCTTTTTTCTTAAAATTATAAACGTCCAGATGTTCCTCATGAGTACCTTTCTGTTCCCATTCAATTCCATATTGCTTTGCAATCTCTGCCAGAACTTCTTTTTCATGATTTATCCACTGATTCAGTTCTGTATCATGCTTATTTCCACCTTGAAATCCAAGACAGGACTTTTCAGGAAATGGTGTCAATTTAAAAATGTCTATGAAAAGGAAAAAGCTGAAATATTAGCTATCGAAAATGAAGATAAAAGACAGGAAGAACTAGATAAGCTGAACGCTACTCAGGACGAATGGAAACTGCGTGCTATGGGAACTACGATAAGTTGTCATACTATTGTTAAAAAGGGCACTGAGGGGAATGACATCAAGACTTATGATCTGACTTAATCCACAATCACATCTCTAATTTGTAGATAGATTCACTTTATCTGTTATCAGATTTGCGAAAATTATATATTTTGTTATCATTCTGTTATCACAAGCGGTTGTCAGGACACTTCCTCGGCAACCGTTTTTCTATACTGTTCGTTATTCTTTTCTACCCTATTACATATTTTCGAGCAACAGAAAAACCCGTAGAACCGAAGTTCTACGGGTATCTTACGTTTGGACACAACGTTATCTTACGATAACAAATCTATTGTATATGCGCCAATCTCACGACTTCGTCGTTCGTTCGCGGGCATTCGTAAAATGCCCACTTCCAAAGCGATAAAAAAAGAGACTTGCAAGCAAGCTTGCAGTCTCTTTTTTTTATCGCCTTGATTGGCGCTTTATTCATTGCTTTCGCGTATATTACTCGATGATTGTAGCAACACGTCCTGATCCTACAGTACGTCCACCTTCACGTTTGTGAGGTTCTTAAAATTCCATTATTTTCTGTGATTTCCGTGTCCATATTTTCTTGTGTTGTGGATTTTCCAAGCTATATTTCTATTCTCTGCATTTTTTAGTATCAAAATGGTATCACAGCGACTTCATTTCTCACTATGATATCTCTTATCTATTTGGTAAGTATCAATGCTCCTAAGAAAACAGCAATACTTAAAATAAAATCCTTTTTCACCAGAAAATTTTTATATTTCACTTCTAGCCAGAGATTCAGGACTGTCGCACATATAAGTATTGCACACCCTAACAGTATTTGCGCTATACTGCTGTTTACAACAAAAGCCATTATAATTCCTTCGCCACAAACAATTGTAATTGGTATCACCATAAACTGTTTCACAATTCGATTTTCCGATATAGGAATAAATAGACCATCTGTGGCTTTTTCAAGAATACTATCCAACTGTTGAACCATACTCCGTAAAGTCAATCGAAAAACGGCAAATATACTGCCTAACAACAACATATAACGTATTTCTTCTTGCTGTAAAAATGGCAGCGTCCAATAAAAAGGCATTTTATAAATTCCTAGACATATCGTAAACAAAATCATTCCCATTATTATCCAATTTCTGCCTAATCTATAAATAGATATTTGAGCTTTCCATATCAATGGAAAGTAGTATAAAAAATTGGATACTTTATTTTTTCTCTGTAAATATCTCACCATTTTTTCTTTTGCATATTGATCTAACAATACAGTATTATTAAAATTTTGAGCAATACGTACTTTTTCCAAAAATTGCATCTCATCTTCATACTTTAAAGCATTTATTTCCAGAACACCAAAATCATAAACTAGCATATACATCCATATTCCTATATCTATAATGCACATAAAAAAATATTTAAGCGATATTACCAAGATTATACTAAATAACAGCCATATTCCAATATCTCTTCTTTGATTTGCATGATATATTTTCCATTTCATTAAATTGGTTGTATTTAATAACAAAAATATTATGAGTAATATAAATAGAAAATTTCTATTCAAATGAATGCCATTAATACAAGCTGAAAGAATGATTGAAAATATAATGTCCTTTAAGGTTAACCCTATATATTTTATTGATATCATTTGTCTTATCTTTTTCTCTTGAATAAAAAATAATGATACCGGTTTTATTATAATTGCCGGTTTAACATTAATAAAACAAACGCCAAACGAGTATAATATCAAAAATCCAAATACCAGATAACATATTCGAAGATTACATGCATTTATTTTCCGAATTATTGGAAAAAAATTAATCACAATTTGATATCCAACAACAGCTGCCGCAACTACCAAAGACAATATAGGTATCAGCATATTTTCTATTAATCTTTTAGTTTCTCTAATCTTATTCACACATAACAGTTTTCTGTACTCCTGCATAATGCTCTCCCTCACCAATTAAGGACATATATATTTGTTCCAACGAAGTTTCCTTATTCATCTGCTGCTTTTGTAATATTTCTGCCTTTGTTCCTTGTTCAACTATTCTTCCATCATATAAAAAAATATATCTGTCACAAAAATCTTCAGCCAAACTTAGTAAATGTGTAGATATGAGTATCGTTTTATCTTGTTTCTTCAAATTTTTTAAAGTATTTTTGAATTTATATGTTTGTGCTGGATCCAACCCATTAAACGGTTCATCTGCCAGCAGCACATCGTATTGCCGCAACAATGCAAGTGCAATCATAAGTTTCTGCAACGTTCCTTTTGAAAGTGCTAATGGAATTTTGTTAAGGTGCTGATTAAGATTAAATTCTCGAATTAATGAATCAACTGTCACTGAGTTCTCAGGGTACAGTGCTTTAATAAACTGAAGATGCTCCCAAACAGTCAACTCTTCATAGTACACTGGAATATCTGGAATGAACGTCACAGGATTATTCTCTCTTTTAATAGAAAATATATCATTATCACCAATAATAATTTTACCATTATTAGGTTTCATTTTTTTTATCATGAGTTTTAGCATTGTTGATTTTCCTGCGCCATTAGGACCAATTAAGCCTGTTATCTCTCCCTTATTCATTCCAAAATTAATATCATGTAATATTGGCTTCTTATCATAAGCAAAATTTACATTTTCTACATTTACATACATATCTCTCGCCTCCCTGTTTTTCTTATATATACACCTTAGAGGAAGTTTAAGGTCAAGAAAAAAAGAGAACATTTTCTATTTGTCCTCTTTTTCTCAAAAATATCTTCGCATTCTTATTTTGTTTCATTACACACTATAATCCGTAATATTGAAACAACCAAAATCAAACCCAAAACAAAAGTTATTACTTTAAACGGAGCACTCATATATGTATTACATAATTCCAAATATAATTGCACGCACATAATGACAGCAATTACTCCCCCTACAATACAAACAATTAATTTAGAAATATCGAAAATTTTTTGTATCCTGTCCTGCCGTTTTATTCTCTCCAATTGGTAAATATATTCCTCTTTTCCTGATATCATTTTATCTAACATCTCTTCTGATAAATCAGTCACACTCATATCCATTTTTATCAACTCTTCGCATAAAAAATAATTCTGCCTAAGTCTATTTTCTTCTTCTTTAATTTTAAGCAAATGTGTATTTAAAACACTAGTTAATGCTTCCTTTTCATATAAAATTTTTCTAATATCTGAAACCGGAATATCTAACATCCTTAACATTTTTATACGATTTAACCAAAGAATATCTTCCTCTGTATATTCACGATATCCATTTACAGGATTTCTTTTCGGAATTAATAAATTTTCTTTCTCATAAAATCTGATATTATAACTTGTAATTCCAGTTCGTTTTTCAACATCTTTTATCTTCATTACAGCCTCTTTTATGTTTCGTATTTTTTTATTGCATACAATGTCCCTGACTGCTATAATTTACATCATGGGTGCTATCATAACGGTAGGCGGTTAGTCCTTCAGCAGAGGGACTGTGACCCTCTGATTACATAGAAACTCGAAAGAGAATCCACTGGAAAGGAGGGCTAAGCCATGAGTATTGTTGATTTTATAGCAGTAGTGAGCTTCGGCTTAACCTGCTTTGGTCTTGGATATACCTTTGGCAAGGATAATAATAAACCACAAAAATAGCCGCCCTGGTCTGGTAAACTAAGCGGCAATTTTTGTCAAAACATATATCGGACTAACCGTCTATCGGTAGCACTCTTTATCTATAATCATATTAGCACGCATGTGTGAAAATGTCAAAAATTTTCTTCATTCTCTTGGTTATTAATCTCCTTAATCAGCTGTACTGCCTTCTCTGCATCATCGGTTTTCACGAATATATCCACACCATATATTCCAAATCCAGGTGCCCCATGCATTGCAACATTCGCACCTGCTTCCTGTGAAAAAGCTGCTATTCCATTTTGCTTTAACATTTCTACAAGTTGTTCTGTCTCTACTATATTCTGTGCATTATAAATTTTTGTCCATTCTGTCTTAGATTGGGAAGTTTCTTTTCTCTCCTGAACATTTGGTGAATTCTGATTTCTTTTTCGATTAATAAATGCTAAGGTCCTAAGAATAATAAATGACACAATAGTAATACCTATCAGAAATCCCAATGCCAATCGTGTTATCTGTGTTTCTGTAGCTCCCATTCTAAATAAACATGTACCATAGATGACTGTAAAAATTCCTGCACATATTACACTGGTGAGAAAATTCCGCCATATAACAGCACTTTTTGGCAGGCATTTATCCCATATTCCATTATACACCATAATAGCTACATATAGGATTCCTCCTACTAAGACAGTTACTATCTCTCCCAAAACCAAACGAGTATCCACCATTAATAGCATCTGAATAATAATCGCTAACACACCAATCACAAACATTGATGCAAATGCAAGATTTCCAGCCTTTAATGCTTTTTGTTTCACCCATCCTTCATACACCGCAACTTTGTCCAGTGTTTCTTTCATCTCTTTATTCATAGTCTGGCTCCTTTCTCCATCCAGGAGCTCTCTCATCTCAACATCGTAGTATTCAGCAAGTTGAACAAGTATACTGAGATCCGGCATATTTATTCCCGTTTCCCTTAATTAAAGATATTGTTGGGTAAAAAAAGAAAGGTCAGTCGATTTTGCCGATGAAGCGGTAGTAGATTTCTACTTCCTGCTCACGGCTTCCATCCTCGCCCTTGACAGCTTCGTGGACGGTTATTTTTTCAATTAGAGTGTTCAGAAGTTCGGCGGTCAGCTCCACAGGGTTGACATACTGTTTCATTAGGGCAATCCACTTTTCAGCATCCGCTGCGGTCTGTACGGCGGCTTCCATCATTTCGTGAAGCTGTCTTATTTTTGTTTCAAGCTCCTTTTGCTCGTTCTGGTACTTCTCGGACAGCATATTGAAGTTATACTCGGTTATGCGTCCGGCAGACCAGTCCTCATACATTTTAGCAAACAGCCCGTCAACCTCGGCTTTACGCTTCTCTGCCTTTTTCAGCTCCGCAGCCTGCTTTTTCTTCGCAGAGTTCCTTTCCCTGTCGCTGACATTGAGCAGCCGTTTCAGCAGCTTGTCCTCATCTTTCTGTGCCAGCATAGACCAGTATTGCAGTCTTGCAAGCACATAGGCATACAGTACATCATAGCGGATATAGTGCATGGAACACTGGCGTAATCCCTGTCCGTTCTTGCTGCAATGGTAGTACCCGTATGGGTTTTTGTTCTGCTTGTTTTCCCCATAGGCTAAAGACCATCCGCAGTCTGCACATTTTATCAATCCTGCGAAAATCTGTGTCGTACCGTTTCTGCGTTTCCTGCGTCTGCTTGCAATCAGCTCTTGAACTTTTTGGAACACTTCTTCGGAAATGATGGCTTCGTGGGTATTTTCCACACGATACCATTCTTCCTGCGGCTTCCGCACCTTTTTCTTGTTCTTGAATGAAATGTTGCTCTGCTTGTTGTGAACGCTGTGACCGATGTAGGTTTCCTCTTTCAAAATGCTCTTGACCTGTGCAATCGTCCACGCATAGGCTTTTTCTGCGGGCGCACCGGCGTAGATATTGGCGAAAGTCCCGTATCTTTCATAGTTCAGCCAGCCGGGGGTAGGTACTTTTTCCTCCACCAGAATCCGTGTAATGCTGGCGGCTCCACGCCCGTGTACAGCAAGGTCAAAAATCTTCTCTACAATCCAGCGTGTTTCCGGGTCGATCAGAAGATGACCTTTTTTGTCCGGGTCTTTTACATAGCCCAGCGGTGCATAGGCTCCATAGTGTGCGCCATTGGCAAATCTTGTGTGCATGGCAGCCTTGACCTTTTTGCTGGTCTGTCGGGCGTGCATTTCATTCAGGATGTTTAAGAACGGTGCAAGCTCGCTTTCTCCGTTGATGGTGTCCACATTGTCATTGATGGCAATGTAGCGTACTCCCTTGCTGGGGAAATAGATTTCCGTGTACTGACCGGTCAGGATATAGTTTCTTCCCAGACGGGATAAGTCCTTTGTGACAACGCAGTTGATTTTCCCGTCTTCGATGTCATCAATCATCCTTTGGAAACTTGGACGCTCGAAATTTGTCCCACTCCATCCGTCGTCAATGTACTCGTCTACAACGGTCAGCCCATGCTCTGCGGCATACTGTCTAAGCATCATGCGCTGGGTCTGGATACTGCCGCTTTCCCCCTGTAATTCATCGTCACGGCTCAATCTCAAATATAGTGCAGTGTTATAAATCGTTGTATTGTATGGTTGTTTCACGGTTAAAAATCCTCCTTCTAAAAGAAACAACCCACGCTTATACAATACTCGCTGGTACAAGTATATCATAAGCGTGGGCTGATTGACAGTCGTTATTCCGTATTTTTTCAGGAAGCGGCGGCAGCGTGCTGGATCACATCTTCCAGCAGGCTGTCAAGCGGCTTCCCATCCTGTGCGAAATGCTCCGATACCTTGATACGGACTTTCCCCATGACAAAATACTGGGTGCCGTCTTTTTCGGTAAGCAGGGTGCCGCTGTTTTTGTTATTGCTCTCGTTTTTGCTTTTTGCCATAGGCAGTTACCTCCATAAATGAAATATGCCCGACAAGGGAATGTCAGACAGGTGTACAGCCGCAGACTGTCTCCGTGTCAACCAAACCGTGTCAACCGGCAGAAAAGACTTTGAAAACAATCCATAGGCGCTCTATTATTACTTTTTACTTTTTCTTTGATTTCTTGGTTGACATGGTTGACAAAGGAGAGAAATGCCCCAAATATCAGGCTTTTCCCCGTCAACCGGCTGTCAACCAAACTGTCAACCGGTGGCTTTTCAGAATGGAAGTTCCATTTGCCGGGCTTCTTCTTCCGTGATTTCCTGAAAACCGTCCCCCTCCGGCGGAGCTTGGTTGACACGCTCCCAGCCTTTTTGAGAACCGTATTTCTTATACCGCTTCGGGCTTTTGTAGGCTACCCAGCCCTGTATGATGCCGCCCGCAATGCCGGTATTCATAATCTCGCAGATTGCCCGTGTCTCCCAGTCTGCCGGGGAATTTAAGTTCCCCAGCGCTTCCTCATAAAGCTGCTTGGAACATACCCTGTCGCCGGTGTAGTCCTCCAAATAGGCGTAGATCATGCCGGCCTGTGTGTCTTCCTGCATAAAGTCCTGCTGGTGGGCGTTCAGGTATCGGTTCATTTCCATGCTGAATGACAGCTTATACTTCCCACTGCGATAAACCGTCATGGCTTCCGCCCACATCTGTTCGATATACGCCCTCGCCGCCGCTTCATCGTCCAGTATGTGAACCTCCGCCCGTTCCGGGTACACCGTCACGGGGAGAAAGCGCCGGTTGCCGGTGCGGTCACGGGGCAAAAAGTCCTGCCGGTTGGTCGTCCCTCCAAATACACATTGCCGCAGCCGGTCTGCCGGATGTGTCTCATACGGCACTTTGTAGGTTTCTTTCTGGCGGCTTAAGAATGACTTGATTTCCTCAATACTCTTGGCGTTGGCTGTGGCAATCATCTCCGACATCTCGATAATCCAATGCCCTTGCAGCTTGCGGTACACATTTTCATCGTCCAGCTTTTTCAAATCGTCTGAAAACCATTCGTCCCTGCCTGCCAGCAGCCGGAAAAAGGTAGATTTCCCGGCTCCCTGACCACCAACCAGACAGAGCATGACCTCAAACTTGCTCCCCGGTCTGAATACCCGCCGGATGGCTCCCATCAGGAACAGTTTCAAGGCTTCATAGGTGTATTCGTCCGTATCGGCTCCCAGAAAGTGATGCAGGGCGTAACGGATGCGCTCTGTGCCGTCCCATTGCAGGCTGTTCAGGTAATCCCTGACTGGATGGTAGCGGTTTTCATTGGCAACAATCTTGATGGCGCTCTGCACCTTTTTCTCGCTGGTAAGCCCGTAATTTTCTTCCAGATACAAAAGCAGGTAGTTCATGTCCATGTCGGTCAGCGTGGTACTGGTGCGCTCCCAGCCCAGCGGCTTCACAATGTCAATCTGCTCCGTCAAAAGGTTCAGGCGCAGCGCCCCGCGAAACAGAGGGTCACGCTGGAACACCGTCAGGCAGTTTCGGATGCTGTTCTTCACGCCGCCTTTCTGCGTCCCCTCTAATGTTTCCCGGATTTCTGCCGGTGTCTGCGCCGGTTCCATTGTGTCCATCGTCCTTTTGACCGCTTCCTGCGTTTCCGGCGGCAAGCTCTGAAATTCGCTGTTCAAGCCGCAACACCTCCTTTCCCTGTGCGGCGATCAATGCCGCTTTTTCTTCTATTTCTCCGTATAACAAAATATCCAAAAGGTATTCTGTGTAGCTTATCCTCTGCAACGCTTCCACAAAAAGAGGATGCCAGATGGCATCCTGCGGCTGTGGGGCGTGTGCTGTTTTCCAATGCTCCAGCAGGCGCAGATAATCGCATAGCACCCGGAAACAATACCGTTCCGTTTCCTGAAATCTCTGCTCCGCTGATTTTTGTCGGGGCTGTGACCTGTTGTGACGCTTCCTATCTGGCGGCGCATTGCCGGATTTCTCATAGGAAACGCCGAAGTCCTCCGCAAGCCTGACCGCAGCTTCCCGTTTCCCCAATCCATGCAGCAAAGCGGCAAAGTCGATCACATCCCCGGAAGCCCCGCAGCCGAAGCAGTAAAAGCGGCTGTCCACTTTCATGCTGGGCGTGCGGTCATTGTGGAATGGACAGCAGACCATGCCATTTCTCCCCACCCGGATTCCATAGAATGAAGCAGCCTGCCGGGTGGTAACAGACTGTTTCACCGCTTCAAATACATTCAAATGCTCCCTCCATAAAAATACTGGTAGCGGTAAAGCTGCCGGTTATATCATAGCTCCATCTCATGTTTCTTTCTCTGTACTGCCTGTGGCTGCTCCCTCCGGCGCAGTGCGGTATCTACGGCGTTCTGCACCTGCCGTAGCCGTATGACTTCCTCCCGGAGTGGCTTGTGCTGCGGAGACAGTTCGGCATACTCTGTTTTTAACTGTGCGTATTCCTGTTTCCATGCTTTCAGGGCAATGGGTTTTCCGTCCAGTTTTTCTTTCAAAATACGGCGGGCGGCATAAAACAGCCGTAACTCCGCATCGTGGGATGTTTCAAATTTCTCCCTCTGTTTCTTAAACTTGATATTGTTCAATTCCGTATGAACAGGTTTTAGCCGCTGGTAATTCTCGCCCTCCCGTATCAATTCCTGCAATTCCTTTATCCGGGCAGATTTCTTTTTCATGGAGTCGCTTAACGCTTCAAATTCTTCGTTGACAGAGGAAAGACGCTCCTGCAAATCCTCTAATGTGAGCAGCTTGTTTTCCGTCAGATAATTGACGGCTTCGGCAAACTGCTTTAAGTTTCCGGTTCTGGCTTTATTGCTCCATGCCCCTGCGTTGCGCTGGTTGTAATAAGCGATCAACAGGTCGGCAAGGCTCGGTGTCTGCGGTTTGGAAAGTTCTTCTTTTACCTCTGCCATCCAGACAAACAGGGCTTTGATCTTCTTCCTCACATCCTGCATGAGCCGGTTGGTGGCTTTAATCCAGCGGTTCAGTTCCCCTTTCTCGGTGCGGATGCCCTTTGCTTCCATCTGCCGGACATTAGCTCCCTCGTGGACAGTAGGTATCAGGTCAAGCCCCTGCCGCACATAGGAACGGTGGTCGATACGCACATCCAGCCCTTTTTCCTCAAATTTTGTATTAACGGCAGCCGCCCACTGCTCCCGCCAGTGTTCCAGCGTTTCCGGCTCATGCCAGTCTGTTGTATGGACAGCGTTAAACCTATAATCGCCGTTTTTATCCCGGATTCGGTTTCCATCTTCATCAAGAAGATATTCCCGACGCTGTTTTTGTCCCCATGTGCCATCCGGGTTCAAAGGGCGCATGGTTGTCATCACATGAAAATGCGGGTTAGGGATGCCGCCGTCCTCTTTCTCCGGGCTGTGAAAAGCAAGGTCGGCAATCATGCCTTTTGTCACAAACTGCTCCTGTACGAACTTCCTCGCCAGCTCCATGTTTTCTTCCAGCGTCAATTCATTCTGCATGGCAATATCAAAGGAATAGGCAAGCTGTGCTTTTGGATGTTTCTCGCAGTTCTCCACAGCATTCCAGAGGGTCGCCCGGTCAAGATATATTTCCGGCGCATGGGGCGGCAGCATGATTTCCGAAGCGATCACGCCGCCCTTTTTGGTGTAGTCGCTGACTTCTCCATAGTAGCTGCTGTAAAGACGCTCCCCGGCTCGATAGGCTGCGCTGGCAATGGCGCTCTGACCGGCGCTGCGCTTGATCTGTGCGATTGAAAAATGATAAAGTGCTATCCTTAGTCACCGTCTTTCTCCTGCCCGGAAATACGGGCGTGGTTCTCTGTGGCAGACCGGATGAAATGCTCCGCCTGCGGCAGATTCAAAATGCTTTCCATGAGGGAATAAAATTCCGCTTCGGATAGCTCCTTTGTCTGTGGTGCAATGCTCTCAATAGCTGCCCCACGGGTAATCAGCCGGTGCGTCCTCTGTTTCCGGGAACCGCTTTCCAGATACGCCTGCCGGTTTTTCAAACGCTGCATTTTCCGTTTTTCCTGTTCCAGCAGGACAGTGGTTTTTTCATATTCCTGCTTCAACTGTTCCAAAGATTTTTCCATGTTCTCACATCCTTTGCTGATAAGATAAAGAAAGACCATCCGCAGACAGTCCGTGTGTCAGTGCTTCTATAAAACCCGATGAAAAGGGAAAACCGCAGAGCGGATTTCTCTTTGCGGCGGGTACACAGGGGATAGCCGCTTTAGCGGCGCAAGGGGGTGTAGCCACCTTGTCGGAGCGAAGCGAACGCAGACCTCGGATTGCTGATTTTATCAGCGGCAGAGGTAAGCTCCGCAGGACGCACGATACATGGTCTTTAGACTATGTATAGAAGTGCGCCCTTAGTTCCTAAGGGATTTTGCCGTTTCCGGCAGTCTTGTCCTTTTTCTTGGAACGCTTGGAAAGATACTTCGGGCAGTCAACCACAACCGCCCGGAAGCTCTGTTTACATTCGTGCTGGCATTTCCGGCACAGTTCGTTGTAAGTGATACGGCTGCGGTCATTTAAGAAGAAAGACCATTCCAACCGCCGCTTGTTACTCATTCTTGCCATAACCGGCTCCTTTCTCCGTTTCTATCTGATGTACGCAGATAGGCTGTTTTGATGTAGCGTCTCGGTATCATTTTTAAGTTTTTTTCCCTCTGTATGCCCCTTTGGAAAGTGCGGCAGTATTGCAAGTCAGGGAATGATACCTCACGCTTATTTGTCGCTTCCCGGTACGGTTTCGGAGCCTTTTGCCATCCATTCAAAGAAAGCAATTTTGCTGACCTTGATAAGTCTGCCCCTGCGGAACGCTGGAAAGCCGGGTGTGTGTACCAGCTCATAGGCGCTCGCTCTTGAAATTCCCATAATCCGCTGAATGTCCGCCACATCCAGAACCAGCGGTAAATCCTCGTAGCTGTTCAATCTCTTTTTATCGTTCATTCTGTTCCTCCCATAAATCAAATAGGTTAAAATGCTTCCTGTTGCCGTTCTCCCCAAAAGCCGTTTTCCTGCCCCATTCCTGCGGTGTTTCCCTGCATTGGTGCGCCGAATGCGTCACTTCTCCTGCCGGTCATATCCCTTTTGGACGGTCATTCACTTGTCAATGTACTGTGCGGTACGAAATTACCAACCGCAATCATCATAGCGTACTATCCTTGACAAAACAATGATTCTGCGATACCATGAGTGTAACGGATATAACTGAATTATATAATTACCATAAACAAAGGCAGGGGATAGGGATGGAGAATCAGTTTATACGGCATGAGCCATGTTTTGAGAGGATTTTGTTTGTCCTGACGCTGGACAGGAAGAAAATGAAAGAGCGGATTTTGATTGGGGAAGAACAGCAGATCCGCTTCCGTCTGAACGGGAGCCAAAACGCAGAGGTGCTTTGTGATATGACACGCCCACTGGGAACTTTTTTGATAAACTTTGAGCGTGACACGGACAGAGACTGGAACTTATACGGGCTTTCTCCGCTGCGGCAAGCTCTCCACTCCAACCGATGGAAACAGCCGGAGCTGGAGCAGGCGGCAAGCGAATTTCTTTGGGAGAAATATCTTAGCAACGACCCTCTGAAAATGTATGTGGCGTTCCGTATCTGGAACAGCTATCTGCTTGCCAGAGAACCCCGTGACCGTAACGCTGCCTGTGACCGCTTCATGGATAAAATGAGCAGACTGACCGGGGTATTCCAAAACGAAACCATGAGCTTTGACAGGGAGACAGGAAAACCGAAACAATTTCAAGCTGGCAGCCTTTATTTCAAAGGCGCACCGTCAGAAGATACCCGGCTTGACCTCTGGTTCCCGGACAACCGGCGCACAGAAGAATGTGTGTCTGCCTATGCGTCCCTCTACCCGTTGATTACCTATTATCTGAACAGGCTGAATGACTGGGGGCTTTGCTTCCGGCGGTGCAAGGTCTGTGGAAAATATTTTCTGGCAAAGAGCCAGCGGTATGAGCTGTGCAGCGACAAGTGCCGAAAAGCACAGGCGCTTCAAAACAAGCGGGAATTTGACGAGAGGTCAAGAGAAAATAACTATGACCTGCTTTATAAAAATGAATGCCAGAACTGGCGCAACAAAATAAACCGGGTAAAAAATACCGCAGGCTTTCCGGCTGACCGTCTGGAAAAAATACAGGCTTCCTTTTCCGACTTTAAGAAAGAAGCCTTACAGAGAAAAAAGGCTGTAAAAACAGGAACGGCCAGCCCGAAAGAATTTACGGACTGGCTGTATCAGCAGAGTAATGTAATTGTTGAGCTGACCGAGATATGAAAAACTTTCTATCGTCAATTTCGCATTATTGCAATAACAGATTGCTTCTTCCATGAATGGTAATATTATCATCAAACTTTTGGAAGAACTATAAATGTCCGAGGTGCCTTTGATTTCGACAAAAAAACAGGCTGAATTGTTACAAAGCTCGGACATTTCAAAAATTTTTTGAGAAATGGCGAAAAAAGCGGGGCAGCACACGCCGCCCCGCCGATCCCATACGGTTATTCCATCGCCCGCATTTGTTCGATCAGGGATTGCTTTTTCTGTCTGCGGATTGTCCATACAGACAAGATCAGTTCCATTCCGAACAATACCAGAATGAACAGTCCCATTTCCAAAACCGGGAATTTGTAAGGCACTACATTTCCGGCAAAAGCTCCTATACTCATTTTTCTGCAAGCAAAGATGGAAGCCGGAAGCCCAACGATCAGCGTCGCCAATGTTGCAAAGAGCGCATAGCACAGCCCCTCACAGATGTTCATTTCACATAGCTGTTTTTGTGTTAGGCCGATAGAACGCAGAATACTGTTTTCCTGCTTTCGGGCTATCTGGTTAGAGAGTGTCGTATTGATAAGGTTGATAACGCCAAAGAGAAATACCAACCATGAAAGTATCTCCATACTGCCAAACGCAAAAGAATTTGTCATTTCTTCATATTCAATCACTGTATTGATTTCATCTAAGGCAATATTACTATGGCTGGCAACAATATTTTTCAATTCAGCTCCCACATAGTCCGTTTTTTTCGGATCGTTTACAATGCTCCATGAATAGTCGAAAGAAGCGATTTCCGGGTGCAGTTCATGGAACAATGCTTCTGGTGCGAAAAAGAGTACTCCATCGAGGGCCAGTTTTCCATGCCCGGAAGGCGTCTTGTTGGAATCAAACAATCCTGATACAGTGACGGAAACAGGCGGTTGCCCCTCTCCAAAATAAAAGTCAACTGTTGAACCAACACCCATATCCTCATTCTGCTTTAGCACATTATAGTCAATTACAATACTACGGGAATCTTTTGGCATCGTTCCTGCTGTCAGAGCCGCTTCAACTGTTGCATAATTCTGGTCGGTCAGCATATCACACATACCACCGCTTTGGTAAATGTCCGTCTTAAGGGTTGCATAGAGAGATTGTCTGCTTGGAATTATATCTGTAACACCATCAATAGATAAGATTTCCTGTTTTAATTCTTCATTCAACGGATTTCCCGCTGCCATAACCTTTTCTTCTGTCATTTCAGAATCCAAATAAATTTTATAGTCGCCGTCCGGGAAAAACCGTCTTGCAAGCGCCTCTGGAGAACGCAGCAAAACAATGGAGGATACCACAAGCAGAATAATTCCGCCCAAACTCAATGAGGCTACAATAGCAACGGTCTTTTTTCGGTCACGCTTAAAATTCGCAATTCCCATTGAAACAGGATTGAGCTTGATATTCTTTTTTCGGCTTCGGATGTCCTTTTGTGCCGGGGTAAAACGGACGGCTTCAATCGGGGAAATCCCTGCCGCAATTTTTATCGGCTTACGGATGGAAACAGATACCATGATCCAACTGCTTATGAGTGTCAAAATAATCGTTGCCACATAGGAAACAGCATTAAATCCCTTGGGAAACAAAAGAAAACCGCCGCATACACCCAGCACTGTACCAATCAAAATCCCGATACTGCCGAGTTTACGCCCCTCCCGCTTTACAATCCGCTTGATTTGCTTTGGCGTTGCACCAATCGTCCGAAGCTGCCCGTAGCTCTTGATTTTGTCATTGATGGAGATACGGAAGATACTCTGGATCACAATATAGCCGCCGATCAGAACAATGGCAATCACGCCAGCCATCAGTGCAAAATCAAAGGATTTAGAAGCATAGGCAAAATACTTGCTGTTCATTTTGGGCATAGGAAGCTGATATTCCTCCGCAATCTCCCTGCAATAAGAGGTCATCAGTTCTTCGCCCAACTGGTCGCTGTTTTTGAAATGGACATAGGCGCGATAGCCAGTCGGGTCAAACCCTTTCCATCCTGTCAGGGCAGCGTTGGAAAGAATGATAGCGCAGGTATTCGCTTCTTTTTCATTTACGCTGTCCATAATGCCGGTAACGACATAATCACCATGAAAACTCTCTGTATCTAAGGTCACAGTGTCCCCGATCTTGGCATTGTTTCCATAGGTGGAAAGAAAGTATTCGCTTACAACAACTTCATTTGCTTTTTCAGGAACCCGGCCCTCTAGCAACTCCATCTGCGCCTTGGTAATCTCCATCATTTGCGCGTCGCAATACACATAAGACGCATGATAGCCCTGTTCTGAAAGCTCCTCACCCAGCATATAGTAGCCGCCTACGCGCTCAAACTCCGGCAGTCCTTTCAGGGTTTCAATGTCGTTTTCCTCTACGCCCAGCCAGACCGCCTCATAAGTATCGACAACCTGATTGCGCTGCATTTGTGTCAGGGAGGTAGACACAATTCCCGTAAAGCAGATCAGAAATGCCGCCAGCGCAACGGCAATCACCACCATCAGATTCCGGCGCTTCTCGCTTTGCAAACTTTTCTTTGCCAGCTTCTTTGTAATGGCGCTGGTATCATTCTCAAAAGGCCATGTCATAGCCTGCCACCTCCTTACTCCACAATCTTGCCGTCCTCAATGCGGACAATCCGATCTGCAAGACGGGCTATGTCGTCATTGTGGGTAATCATCACAACAGTTTGCCGGAACTCTGCACTGGTGCGCTTGATAAGCCCCAGCACCTCGGCGCTGGTCTTGCTGTCAAGGTTGCCGGTCGGCTCGTCGGCCAGCACAATAGCCGGTTTGGTAATCAGGGCGCGTGCGATAGCCACACGCTGCTGCTGGCCGCCGGAAAGATTGTTCGGCATATTTTTCAGTTTATCTTCCAGCCCCAGCAGGTGAACGATCTCGTCCAAAAACTTCTGATCCACCGTGTCCCCGTCCAGCTCCACCGGCAGGACGATGTTCTCATACACATTCAGGATAGGAACAAGGTTATAGTTCTGGAAGATAAAGCCGATGTTGCGGCGGCGGAAGATGGTAAGCTGTTCGTCGTTCATTTTCGACAGCTCTTTGTCCCGGACAATCACATTGCCGGAAGTAGGGGTGTCCAGCCCGCCCATCATGTGAAGCAGGGTGGACTTGCCGCTGCCGGAGGTTCCCACAACGGCCACAAATTCGCCGTCATTTACAGAGAAGTTCACGCCGTCAAGGGCGCGGGTGATATTCGGCTCTGTACCGTAATACTTTTTCAGGTCGATAGTCTGTAAAATTCTCATAAAATTCAATCCTTTCTTTGTTTGTTGTAAATGCGGAACGCTGCTGCGCCGGTGGCCGCCAACTGTACCAGAATCAGCACAGCGAACAGTCCGAAGCTCTCATAGTAGAACAGTTCATCCCAAAACAGGAGAACATCGCAGAGGGCAGTCAAGGCAACCGTCCAGCGGATGTGCTGGGCCAGCCTTTGCCAGAACGCCAGCACAAGGGCAACGGGCGGGACGATCAGCAGCGCCAGATTCAAAATCATGGTCGGGGTCAGTTCCATTGCAACGCCTCCTCACTTTTGTTGATAAGGTCATTGTAAAACCCAAATGTCTGCGAAATGTTACAGCGGCCAAAAAATTTCATCGAAAATCGGGGTGAAATGTTACAACGCTCGGACATTTCAAAATTATTATTCAACTACCCTTAATCGAGCTACAATACTTGTTTTTCTAAAATAGCGAAACGAAACATGAGGAACTATAATCGCCACAACGCAAATAACAATTCCCTCTAATATCAACGGGAAAATCGTAGGCTGTATTGTAAACAGCCATAAGTCAGGTTGATTAAAGAAAGTAGGAAGAATTGTATTTGCAACAATAAGAGAGAGAGGTAAACCCATTACACAAATCAGAAATGCGTAAAACAATCCCTCCAATACGGTCAATTTGTTAATTTGTTTTTTCGTCATTCCGATGCTCTCTAATGTAGCAAATTCCCGTTGCCGGTTTATAATGCCCGTTATAATGATGTTGGAAAAATTCACAAGCCCGATACTTCCTAACAGAAACCCAATAAGGCCACCTATGATAAAAATAGTTTGTTTTAATCCATTCATAGTTTGTGCCAATGTTTCAGACGATGCGTATTCAACGGTAGGCAAAGAATTGATGTACTCGGTCGCTGGCAAAAAGTGTTCTTTTTCCACATCAAACACATAACTCATTATGGCTGGATTGTTATACAATTCCACAAACATCTCATTACTCATATAGAAAATAGGACAATCGCCGCCAACATCAGTGTAGCCAACATTCTTACCCGGAGATTCTACCAATGAAAAATCAACCACTGCACGCGCAATTACCGAAACCGTTTTATAAGGCAATCCATCTTTGTAAATGGTAACTTCCTGATTGAGCGGACAAAGAAATTCAGGAGATTCATTTGGGTTGATCGCTGAAATTTCTATAACATAGTTTCCACTTTCCAAATATGAGGTTAGTTGCTGTATATCTGTTTCTCCCTCAATGAAATTCAATTTAGGAAGTATTGATTTTTCTACCCCGTAAATATTGCAAAGAGGTCGATAATCAACACCGAGTTTTACTGGATAAGTTCTGCCATCAACCATACCACTTCGTATAAGGTGATTATCTTCTGTGTATTCGTCTAATACTTCCGTGACCAAACTACCATAATCATAAGTAACACTGACATCATCCAAAGTGTTTTTATAAATTCGACTTCCGTTCAGCACAGGAATATTATTTTCAATATCAGATATGATTTCATTACTAACAGAATCATCTTTAAATCGAAAACCTTGCACATTAGAAAATGTGTTTGGGCTTGCCACAACAAAATCAAATGAGGTAACAGAAGATACATATTTTTTAACATCAACACTATTTCCGATTGCGATTGCACTGTTTAGGAGAATAATGCAGAGTATCATGGATAAGACGATAAATATGGTACGCTTTGAATTTCTTCTTAAATTTCTCCATGCCATTTCTGTTATTCTATTCTTAAACGAAAGACGATTCTTGTTGGCACTATGATAATTGTCTTTTTCATAGTATCTAGTTGCCTCAATGGGCGAAATCGTAGCTGCAATTTTGAATGGTTTCTTTATGCTCACCCAAACAGTAATCGCACTAAATATCCCGGCAACGACAAAAATAATAGGATTAAAACTCAAGTTCACAGAAAGATTGTGATACTCGCCTTTCATAAAATTAAGAATCCACGGAAGCATAAGTATTCCTACTATATATCCCAAAATCAACCCAATAGATGTACCAATTATAGACAGCCAAAATGCTTGCTTATAAACAATTCGCTTGATTTGCTTCTCCGTTGTTCCGATTGTTCTTAATAAGCCATATTTCTTTATTTCTTGAACAACAGAAATCTCAAAAATATTGCGAATGAGCAAATAGCCCGTTATTACAAAAATCATAATAAAAAACAGGGCTGCTATTATGGCAATCCAATTTACAGATGTACCAGTGGACGGGCTGGTTCCCCTAATTTGCAAAATAGTTGTCTGTATAGACTGGATCGCTCCAACACATAAAGTCGTTACAGAAGTAAAAAGCATTGATGTTAAAACGATTGCTATTACAGCAACAATATTTCGTAATTTGTTGGCTTTGAAGCTTCTTTGCGCCAGCTTCTTTGTAATGGCGCTGGTGTCATTTTCAAAAGGCCATGTCATAGTTGTATCACCTCCATATTTGATAAGGGTATTGTAAAACCTAAATGTCCGCGAAATGTTACAGCGGCCAAAAAATTTCATTGAAAATCGGGGTGAAATGTTACAACGCTCGGACATCTCAAAAAAATTTACGGCGGGCAGCCGGAAATGGCCGTCCGCCGCGTTCTATTTTGTCGGCAGCATAATGGAAAATTCTGAACCCTTGCCCGGCTCCGAAACCACTTTGATATAGCCGCCTTGCCGCGTTACGATCTCGCGGGCCAGATACAGGCCAATGCCCACGCCCTGCTGTTCGTGTACTTCTTCCTCACGATAGAAGCGCCGGAAGATGGCAGCCTGATTGCTTTCGGAAATGCCCTTGCCGGTGTCGGTCACTTTGACCTCCACATACATTTCCCACAGCACCACTGACACGGCGATTTTCCCGCCTGCCGGGGTGTACTTCACTGCATTGTCCAGCAGGTTAAAGAGGGCTTCGGATGTCCACTTGCTGTCATGGAAAACGGTCAAATCCTCCGGGCAGTCCACGGACACAGCGATTTCCTTTTTCTCCGCTGCATACACAATCCCACTCATGGCCTGCGCCACGGTATCAAAGAGGCGACCCGGTTTCTTATCCAACTGGATCACGCCCGTTTCCAGCCGTGAGGTTTTCACAAGGGCCTGAAAGAGAAAGTCCAGCTTATCCGTCTGGCTGCGGATTCCCCGGATAAAGTCGGTGCGCTCCGCCTCGGTCATGGGCTTTTCCAGCAGGGTGTCCGTCGCCATTTTCAGATTGCTTACCGGCGTTTTCACCTGATGGGAAATATCCGATACAAGGGTCTGTAACTCCTGCCGTTCCTCGTCCACCCGGCGGCGGTTCTCCTGCATGATCTGGTAAAGCCTTGCCAGCCGGTGTCCGATTCTGGCAAGCTGGGTTTCGCTGTCCTCTGGCCGCTGGGGCGCTTCATTCCCGGCGATCATGTGGTCTAAGGTCTGGCACAGGTCAGCGGTAAACTGCGACAGCCGCTTTCCAAACGCCTGCGTCAGTACAAAAATCCCCACAAGGGCGCACAGCAGCAGCGTCCCGCCTGTCAGCAGCACCGCAATCTGTTTTGTCACAAGAAACAGGGCTATGGTGATCCCGGACATGGAGAGGACAAGCTCCATTGCCACCCGGCCAAACAGCCGCTTTACCGAGAGGTTTTGAAACTTCATTTTACCTCGCCTCCCGTCCATTGATACCCCATGCCGTAAACGGTCTTGATGTAGGGTGCGCCGCCGTCGGCTTCAATCTTGCTGCGAATACGGCTGATGGAGGTTGTCAGGGTGTGTTCGTCCACAAACCGCTCGTCTATATCCCACAGCTTTTCCAAAAGCTGCCCACGGGTCAGCACTTGCCGGGGATTTTTACGAAACAGGTTCAGCATTTTGTACTCCATCGGGGATAGAGTCAGGGGCTTGCCGTTTAAGGAAGCCGTCTGCTCCGAGAAGTCCAGAAACAACCGCCCGTCGTCGTAAATGTCCTTGGCCGGTTTGTGGTGTTCCAGCATGGCGAACATGGCTTTGATTTTTCGCTGCAAGGCCCCGATCACAAAGGGCTTTGTGATGTAGTCCACCGCGCCCACCTCATAGCCCCGTATCTGGTCGCTCTCCTGATCGTTGGCGGTCAGGAATATTACGATGGTGTCCGGGTGCTGGGGCTTTATCAGCTTGCACAGTTCAAAACCGTTCCCGTCCGGCAGGTTGATGTCCAGCAGCACTAAATCAAATTCCCGCTGGCGGATGGCTTCGGCTGCGGTTCTGGCATTTAGGGCAGAAGTCACGCCGTAGCCGTCTGCGGTCAGGTTATAGTCTAACATCTTATTCAAAAAACTGTCGTCCTCGACAATTAAAATCTGCTCCATATTCTCACTTCCTTTGCTTTTTGCAGATAGTATAACAGGCAAATGTCCGAGAATTGTTACAAGGACAAATATATTTATCATTTTACAGCTTTTTTATGTGTACTGCAATTTTATAAAAGAAAGGACAGCAGTATCATCAAATTGCTGTCCTTGCGGTTTATTATAGCTGGTAGTGTATAAGCGTGGGTTCATCATATTTGGTGTGGTATCTTTAACTATGGGAAACTCCTGTTTCCCATCTGGAAACTGTTCTTGCAGATACCTCAAACTTCTCGGCAAGCTGCTCTTGCGTAAGATTCTTTTCTTTACGACATTGCTTTAAAAAAGCTCCAATCTTTTTTGTGTCCATGTCTCTACCTCTCTTCCACTTACAGCTTACCAATATGTATCAAAATTACCACGACATAAAACGAGAATCCGCTAATTTTCAACCGGACATCGTATGTCTAAAACAAATAAACGGTATTTTCACCCCAAAAGCATTCTATTCCTCTATAAATTAACCTTCTCTTTTATGTCTATCCATAAGCAGCAGAATAAACATAACAAACCATATCACCCATGCAATTAAACAACCGATTCCTATATGCCAAATATCTATAATCATTCCAGCAATAAAAGGAATTGACATAAACATCATTCTCTTCCCATATGCCTTACACATAGCATTTTCATCATATTTTTTTCGTTCTTCTGCTGATTTCATATTATAACCAGACAAGAATTTGGATGCTTGTCCTTTTGACCTATAAAACCATATTCCAAATAAAAGCATAATCACTGCCATTGCAAAGTCAAAAATAATATAAATATAGAACATATAATGCCTTCCTTTCAGTCAATTCCTCAAACCAGAAGTTATTACTTTTTGCATAGTGTGTTTTCTAAAATGATAATAACCACGACATCAACTACAATGATTCCCAATGCAATATATACAAAAAATGCAGGCAAAATATTTTCAAGCAAGCCCATAATTAATGCAAGAATTGCTATAATAGACATTCCAACTCCCATTGTTCTGCATAACTTCTTTTCATCATATTTTTTCTTTTCTTCTTTTGAAGCTGCATTATATCCAGAAATAAACCAGCTTCCGTGTCCAGAAAGTAAAACTATAGAAAGTACAGCAAATATTACAAAGACAATCCACACTATCCAATCAGAACCTGTTGCTAAATCTGCTAATTTCAATTATAGACCCCTCCCTAAATTCCGTTTTTCTTAATTCTAAAAATCTGAAAGTTGTCTTTTAAGATTTCAATTTCGTTAAATCCTCTAAATACATTTCTGTATAGCCACATTCTGGGCAGACTGCAACTCTAACATCATCTATAGTTGTCGCCTTTTGTTTTTCATCTACACGAACAACCATCCCATAGCCACCGCCATTAACTTTAAGTCTTAAATCTAATTTCATACTTGCTCCACACTTTTCACATTTCCTCATTGTTTATACCTTCAAATCCCGAATTTGAGAAAAAGCCCAAAGGACTTTTAATGTCCCTTATGCTTTTCTCTTTTCTTTCGCTGTTTTAGTTCAAACATTCGCTGTTCTTCCGCCTCTTTTTTCTTTCTTTTTTTTTCTTTACGCTCCTGCTTGTTCTGTTCCTGTTGTAATTTCAACGCTTGTTGCGATTTTGTGCCAATGCCAGTTTCCAGTATCTGTTTTTTTGCTGCACGCTGCATCCGTTTCGGATTTCTTTTTATATCCTTTACAATAGCTTCAACAGCTGGACTGAATTTCAAACCAAAATAGTATTTTTGAACATATTCCTGCACTTCATAATCTTTTGGTTCTGCACCAAATGTTACCTTTGCCACAGATAATTTTCCATCTTCAATACGCTCAAATATACCTACCCAAAATGGTTCTTCAAAATATACCGTCAGTTTTCCATTTACTTTGTCCATAAAAATCCCTCCTAAAATTTATTGGGCAAAGAATGGACAACCCGGAGGGGCAGGTTACTTACCCTATTTACATAGGACGGCCGGGCTACCTACCGGCTCTGGCACATCAAAGATGCACGTTGCGTTTTTATCTTTGTTTTGATAACCAAGCCATATGGCACGATTAACTTAATTCGGTAACTTTCGATTTACCTTCACTTTATTTTACCATAGTGCTTTCTAAAGTGCTATTCTAATATATACAAAAGTGTAAAAGGGCAATCTTATCGACTGTCACTTACAATCACACACATACCAGGTTTTTCAATACAATCTCTTCTGCACTGGCTTTTATATTATTCATTAACCTAACCCACTTCATCTGATCCTGTACCTTTAATTCTTCAGTTACACCCTGTTTTTCTACCATCTGTTTCATAAGCATTTCCACCTGTTCTCTGACTTCCTGATCGATCTGATTCAGATGTTCATTCAATTTTCCGGTCAATAACATGTATTGATATCTTGCTGATCTGTGTTCTTTTAAGAACTGCTTTCGTAACATTCCATATTTTCCATATGTCGGTTCTTCTTCTCTTAAAACCAGATCCGGCAAATAGTAATCTCCATGCAACGTATAGCTCATTCCATTTTTCTCATCATAAATCTGTTTTTTCATAGTCTAAATCTCCAATCCTTTGTATTTTGTTTTATTTTTCTTACGTTGTTGGTTTTCAATCTGGCTCTTTTGAGTTGCCCATTCCAACTGTTTCAGAACGCTTCCCTTTGGCATTTGTTCCATTCGACGCTGCTCTTCCAATTCCTTTTGTTCTTTAATATCCTGCTGCACTACATCCTCTACAACTTCTGTTCCCAGAATACGCACCACTCTGTCATATCTGTCCGAAGTCTCCTGTAAACGTTGATTATCATTTGATAATTTTCCATTTTCCTTACGTACATCGTCTAACTGTTTCTGGATATTATCACATTCCTCAACAGATTTTTGATATTTATTTTTCCAACTTTCTACCATTTTGTTAAGTTCTACAACCTTTCCAGCTAATGCAGCAATCTGATTCTTCATCTTGATAAACAATGGCTTGATTTTATTTTCTCTGTAAGGTACTGCACGTTCAAATGTTCCTGCCTCCGGTAAAAACGTCTTAATCATTCCATATTCTTTTATTTCCTTACTGGCATTATCCATAATTGGTTGTAGCACATTCCGACGATCTTCCAGACTTTTTAGTTCTTTTTCTGCGTCCTCTGCCATTTGTTCTGCTTCTTGCTTCTCCCTAATTGCCTGTTCCTTATCGTCTTTTAAAATCTGGATATCTGCTCTGGATTCCGCAATTTGTGCTGTCAGTTCTTCGTTTTCTGCAGTTAGATACTCTTTCTCCTGCTCCAACTCCTGTACTTCCTTTTTCCGCTCTTTCTTCTTGAAGTTATAAACATCCAAATGTTCCTCATGAGTACCTTTCTGTTCCCATTCAATGCCATGCTGTTTTGCAATCTCTGCCAGGACCTTTTTTTCATGGTTCATCCACTGGTTCAACTCTGTATCATGCTTATTTCCACCTTGAAATCCAAGACTTTTTAATGCCTGTTTCAACGAAACTCTGGTGTCCATTCCCTTTCCTTTCCAATCAGTCACATAGGGAATAAAATCAATATGTAAATGTGGAGTGGCTTCATCCTGATGTAGATAACAACCAAATACCCGTAGCGTTGGATTCCGTTTCTGGAAGTCCTTTACATACTCATCTAGCACTTTTACCGCCAGATCTCCTTCTGCTGTTCCGACAGCCATATCTTCTCTATTTCCAATCTGGAAAATCGCTTCATGGAACAACTTCTCCTGTTTTCCCTGCCGGATTTTTTCATAGTAATTTGTAATCTGCCGGTCCTTTCTTTTCCCAAGGTTGTATCTCTCCACAGCATCATCAAATAACTCTTTATAGACTTCCTTCAGATTTTCATTCTGGTAACAAATATTTAATTGTACTCTGTCCGGTTCTACATTCTCTGCGAAAAACTCTCTCCTGTTATGAGCCAGAGAGCCTTTCCCAATCATACCGCTAATTGTTCGTTTTATCATAATGTTTCTCACCTCTTCTCTAAGCAAGTGCCAGATATGACACATAATTTTTATTTACGCCAGTCATGGCGATATTAAGAAACTTTCGCCGGATACGGCGGTTTTGTTACTTTTGTCAAAAGTAACGCAAAAGCACTTTCGACAGCCGTACCGTCCATCAAAAGTACCCTTGCGCCCTCCGGGGGTGCAAGACGTCCAGTGGACGTCTGTTCTGCACCGACTGAAGCCGAGCGAAGACCTATTTTATTCCTCACGTTAGTCGGTTGGCTTCTGCGTTACTCTCTCGGCTAAATTATTCTGGTATTCTTGCCTGCACATATTCCAGATCTCCACAGTACGGTGTTCCTACCAGATACCATTCTCTTGCCGGATTCATCTCCATTCTTGTCCGTACCCACTTATCATCAACCAGTACCTCAAGACCTTCTCCACAGTGAAATCCCGTATCAATCCATAAGTCTGATGCCAACAACCCATATCTGTCATTGCTACTGTTATATCCTAATCTTCCCTGTTTCATTGTATCTTTCTCCCTTCTTCACAACTATCAAATTTACAGCCGTCTCACATTCCAGCTACAGCTTTCCGTCTACACCTTACCAACTTTCTCCTTGTTTACTTCTCACAGGGGCGTGACACGCTCCTGTAAAAAGGTAATCAACAAAAACTGTTACCATCGAAAGCTCCCGTGCATTCCTTTTCTGTCCAGATATTCCTGCCGGAACTTTTCTCGTTCTTCTTCTGTTGGTGCAGTTTTGGATTTACTGTATACCTCACGATTTACCATTGCATCCAGCTTTTTCTCCAGACCTTTTCTTATATCATCTGCTTCCTGTTCCTGATCCAGTAAATGATATTTTATAATCTTTCCAAATAACTCCTCTGGAATCATAACGTTTTTCAAGCTCTCACCTTCTTACAATTTATGTAAGGACGCAACACTGCAATGTCTTTACAGATTGCAACCTTGCATTTTAATTCCGCATTTTCTATATACTCTGCAATGTTGCACCCTTAATTTATTCCGGCTTAACTTTATCTAAATCCCAATACCATGAATTGCCGATTCGTCTTGCCTTAATTTCAAGTTCCTTTTTTGCATTTTCCAGTGTTCTTTTAGAAATATTCAAATCTTCTGCCATATCAAAGATTTCACTGCTTTGCACAGAAGTTGATGTTTCTGCCAGTTCCCTCAGCATCTTCTTTGCCTGTTCCAGTTTATTTACCTTTGGCGCAATTCCACCAAGCACCTCATCTGCTGTGATTTCATAGTCACCTATCCACTCAAATCCTGTTTCTGTCAAGCGAAATGCTTTGGAATGCCCAAATACAGCCAGATTATTTTTAATCTGAACCACTGCTCTTAAATCCGGTTCTCCCTCTATTCTTCCTACCAGTAATACGCTTCTGGCTACTGCAAAAAAGTCAATCGAACCCATTCCTCTATATGCAGCTTTATTTCCCCCAGCTTTATTCATGTGTCCGATTAATAAAATTGCACATTTGTATTTTTCTGCCAACAAACTCAATCTTTTCGTCATATCCCTTGCTTCATTTGCCCGGTTCATATCCATTGTTCCTCCAAGGTATGCCTGAATCGGATCTAAAATAAGCACTCTCGCACCAGTCCGTTTGATAGCAGTTTCCAGTCTCTCATCTATCATGGAAAGTGATTTTTCTGTTTCATCTATAACCATGATTCTTTCACAGACCGCTTCTGCCAGCTCCAGTCTGGGTTTTACCGTATCTGCCAGCCCATCTTCCGCTGTCTGATAAATAATATTTACTGGTTCTGTTACTTTCATATCGTTATCCAGACCTTCTCCTTTAGACAATCTCGCTGCAATATTTAATATCAGCGTAGTTTTTCCATCGCCCGGATCACCCTGAATGATCGTTAATTTTCCATAAGGGATAAATGGATACCAGAGCCAGTCCACTGTCTGGGACTGGACATCTGACATCTTTATCATTTTCAATTCTGTTTTATTCTCATTTCTCTGTTCCATAAATTCCTCCATTTTCCCAACTGTTCTCGCCAATTCTCTGTTGTTCTCTGGAAGAATCCCTGCTATAATCAACTTGTCTAGGGTTGACATTTGTGGATTCGTCCCCATTTGTCACATCGCTCCGGTTGTTCGTACTTCCGGAGCTTTTTATATTTTCATCATCCAGCATATCTGCCACCACTTTCTGCTGATCTGGATATAAGTGCCCATAAGTATTCAATGTAATGCGAATGTCCGTATGTCCAAACCTTTCTTTAATCATCAATGGTGGCACTCCCTTATTAATCAGAAATGCCGCATGACTGTGACGAATGTCGTGTACTCTTATCTTTTTTACTCCGGTCTTTTGAACCACCTGTTTTAACTTATGCTGTACCGCTTCATGAACCATTGGAAAAATCCGTTCATCTTCGGGCAACTCATACAGTCTGCTAATATAGTCCTGAATCTCTTTTTTCAGAAATTCCGGTATGGAAATCGTACGGTTTGATTCTTCTGTTTTTGGAGATGTAATCACGTCCTCTCCATGCATACGGTAGTAAGTTTTATTGATATGAAGTAGATTCCTTTCAAAATCAATGTCAGCAGGTGTAATGCTGAGTGCTTCGCCTTCTCTCGCTCCTGTCCAGAATAATAATTCAAACAGCACATAATATTTGCTTCCCGGTTCTATTCCGGTCATAAACTGCCGATATTCTTCAATTGTCCAAAACTTCATTTTCTTTTTTGAAGTCTTTCCCATACGTTTTACTTTGTCACAGGGATTATCTGCCAGATTGTAGATATTCTTCGCATGATTGAATAATGCCGTCATCTGATTCTGTATTGTTTTCAGATAATCATCTGAATATCCTTTTTCAATAATCGTATTCTGCCACTGGATAATCTCTGCTGGTGTAATACTGTTCATTGGTCTGTCCTTAAAATACGGTAACAGTTGAGCCTTCATCGTATCTCTTTTATTCTTGATACTCCTGTCCTTCAATGACTGAGACTTGTCTCGGAAGTAGACTTCTACAAACTCTCCCATTGTCATATCCATGTCTGCTTTCGCTGTTCTTTTATACTCCGCTTCAAAATTTAATGCTTCTTTCTTAGTGCGGAATCCTCTTTTTACTTTTCGCTTTTTGGCTCCTGTCCAGTCCTCATAATAAAATGAAACATACCAGGTTCCTCTTTCTTCATCTTTGTATGCTGCCATACTTTCTCCCCCCTTTACATTGCAATCTGGGAATATCCATAAAATTTCTTTTCCCAGAATGCTCTCGGTATCTTGCCCGCAACGGTCACATATCCCTGATCTGCAAGCTCTTTGTTCAGTTTGCGAAGTAGCTTGTAAGCATATCCAAGTGAAATCCCCATGCTCTCTGCAACTTCTTCCGCTGTAATCATATAGTTTTGTCTCTGCATATCATTTCCTCCTTGTCTATAATTATCATTTTCACTGATACTATATCATTTTGAATAATCATTGTCAATGGTTTTTATCTGTGTGAATGATATTTTTCTATATTGTTGATTTTTATCATTTGTGATATACTAATCATAGCTTTTAAGGAGGTGGATAATATGCAGGAATCATCTATTTCAGAAAAAATAAAAGAGCTACGAACTGATCTGAAGATGAATCAAAAAAACTTTTCCGCAGCTATTGGTATACGTCAGTCAACTTTATCCAGTTATGAAAATGGTGTGGTTACTCCCTCCAATGATGTGTTATTGACTATTGCTCAGAAATTTCATGTCTCACTGGACTGGTTATTTGGATTATCTGAAAATAAAGTACAGATTTCTACTCTCAGCGATATTCTTTGGGTTTTACTGCAGATGAATGAATCCAATGAACTCCGGTATGAACTGGATATAAATAATAAACTTCCCGGTGATATAGAAACAGAAACACAGAAATGGTATGCCGGACTTCGCTTTTATGGAAATGATCCGGAACATTCTTTAAACGCAGATATGTGTAATTTTCTTGCTGATCTGCAGGAGAACAGAGAAAGCCTGGAATCTTATTTCACAGGCAAAGATATGTTTGATATGTGGAAAAAGCAGACGTTGGAATACTACACTTCCAAACCTGTCACCCATAAAGAAATTGAAGAACTGGATTTTGAGACACGAATCCGTAAACGAGATGAACTTTTAACACAGAAATTTTCCAATAACGAACAGAAATAGTATCATAACAGTATCACAGGCAGATATGCGAAGGTTTTCATTTTCTTCCCATACCTGCCTGTTTTTAATTTATTCGCTATTCTTTACAGCCTTATTTTAAACTTTTACACAAAACAGAAAAACCCCAGAAACCTTGGTTCCGGGGTATCTTACGTTTGGACACAATGTACCTTGCGGTACTCAATATATATTAGTCAGTGATTACTCGATGATTGTAGCAACACGTCCTGATCCTACAGTACGTCCACCTTCACGGATAGCGAAACGAAGTCCCTGTTCCATAGCTACTGGATGGATCAGTTCGATTGTCATTTCTACGTTATCACCAGGCATGCACATTTCTGTTCCTTCTGGAAGTTCGCAAACACCTGTTACGTCTGTTGTACGGAAGTAGAACTGTGGTCTGTAGTTGTTGAAGAATGGAGTATGACGTCCACCTTCATCTTTTGTAAGAACGTATACCTGTGCAGTAAACTTGTGGTGGCAAGTTACTGAACCTGGTTTACAAAGAACCTGTCCTCTTTCGATTTCGTCTCTCTGAACACCACGAAGAAGAGCACCAATGTTGTCACCAGCCTGAGCTTCATCAAGAAGTTTACGGAACATTTCAACACCTGTTACAACTACTTTACGTGTTTCTTCTTTAATACCAACGATTTCTACTTCATCAGATACGTGAAGTACACCACGTTCTACTCTACCAGTAGCAACTGTACCACGTCCTGTGATAGAGAATACGTCTTCTACAGGCATAAGGAATGGTTTGTCTGTATCACGTTCTGGATCCGGAATGTATGAATCAACTGCATCCATAAGTTCCATGATCTTGTCTCCCCATGGTCCGTTCGGATCTTCAAGAGCTTTAAGAGCTGATCCCTGGATGATTGGAGTATCATCTCCTGGGAATTCATACTCGTCAAGGAGTTCACGGATTTCCATTTCTACTAATTCAAGAAGTTCGTCATCGTCAACCATATCACATTTGTTCATGAATACAACGATGTAAGGAACACCTACCTGACGAGAAAGCAGGATGTGCTCTCTTGTCTGAGCCATAACACCATCAGTAGCAGCTACAACAAGGATAGCTCCATCCATCTGAGCAGCTCCTGTAATCATGTTCTTTACGTAGTCAGCATGTCCTGGGCAGTCAACGTGTGCGTAGTGACGTTTCTCTGTCTGGTACTCAACGTGAGCTGTAGAAATTGTGATACCACGTTCTCTTTCTTCTGGAGCTTTATCGATATCTTCAAAGTTCTCTGCTGTGTTTCCTGGTACTCTTGCTGCAAGTGTCTTTGTGATAGCAGCTGTAAGAGTTGTTTTACCGTGGTCAACGTGACCGATAGTACCGATATTACAATGCGGTTTTGTTCTTTCAAATTTAGCTTTAGCCATTTTGAATATCCTCCTTAAATATACCACCCAATAGGGCATTTTAGTTTACGATGTTTTAACTCGGCTAATACTGATTATATTTCATAAAGTACAGTTTTTCAAGCCTTTTTCGTATTTTTTATGCGTTTTTGTTAGATAAAATCTTTTCCTGAACAGACTTCGGAACTGGCTCATATTTTTCGAAGAACATTGAGTAGTTTCCACGTCCCTGAGTTCTGGAACGAAGGTCTGTAGAGTATCCGAACATTTCTGAAAGCGGAACATATCCTCTAACGATCTTTCCACCGCCGAGGTCATCCATACCTTCGATACGTCCACGACGAGAGTTGATATCACCGATAACATCTCCCATGTACTCTTCCGGCATAGTAACTTCAACTTTCATGATAGGCTCAAGGAGTACCGGGTCAGATTTCTTCATAGCATCTTTGAATGCAAGAGAACCTGCAATGTGGAATGCCATTTCTGAAGAATCGACTTCATGGTAAGAACCATCATATACGGTTGCATGAATACCTACTACAGGGAATCCACCAAGAATACCAGCTTTCATGGCTTCTTCAATACCTTCGCCTACAGCCGGAATGTATTCCTTCGGAATTGCACCACCGACAACAGTAGAATCGAATTTGTATGTTTCTTCACCATTGACATCCATTGGTTCAAATTTAACTTTACAGTGTCCGTACTGTCCACGTCCACCTGACTGTTTAGCATACTTGCTGTCAACATCAACTGCTTTTGTGAAGGACTCTTTGTATGCAACCTGCGGAGCACCTACGTTAGCTTCTACCTTGAATTCACGAAGAAGTCTGTCTACGATGATTTCAAGATGAAGTTCTCCCATTCCGGCGATGATTGTCTGACCTGTTTCCTGATCAGTATGAGCACGGAATGTCGGGTCTTCTTCTGCAAGTTTTGCAAGAGATTCACCAAGTTTACCCTGAGAAGCTTTTGTCTTAGGCTCGATAGCGAGCTCGATAACTGGTTCTGGGAATTCCATAGATTCAAGGATTACCGGATGCTGTTCATCACAGATTGTATCACCTGTAGTTGTGAACTTGAATCCGATCGCTGCTGCGATATCTCCTGAATATACTTTATCCAATTCCATTCTCTTGTTAGCATGCATCTGAAGGATACGTCCAACACGTTCTTTTTTATTCTTTGTAGCGTTCAATACATAAGAACCTGAATTCATAGTTCCTGAATATACACGGAAGTATGCAAGCTTACCTACGAACGGGTCTGTCATGATCTTGAATGCAAGTGCTGAGAAAGGTTCTTCATCTGAAGAATGTCTTACTACTTCATTACCATCTTCGTCAACACCCTGGATTGGCGGGATGTCTGTCGGAGCCGGCATATATTCAACGATTGCATCCAGAAGCTTCTGAACACCCTTGTTTCTGTAAGCAGATCCACAGCAAACCGGTACTGCTGTACATTCACAAGTAGCTTTTCTAAGAACTGCTTTGAGCTGATCTACTGTCGGGATTTCGTCCTCAAGATACATCATCATAAGTTCGTCATCCAATTCACAGATCTTTTCAACCAGTTCTGTATGGTAAAGCTCAGCATCTTCTTTCATGTCATCCGGGATTTCACATACTGTGATGTCATCACCCTTGTCATCATTGTAGATGTAAGCTTCCATTTCCATAAGGTCGATGATTCCCTTGAAATCATCTTCTTTACCGATTGGTAACTGAAGAACGATAGCGTTCTTACCCAATCTTGTCTTAATCTGTTCTACAGCGTTGTAGAAGTTTGCACCTAAGATGTCCATCTTGTTAATGAAGGCCATTCTTGGTACGTTGTATGTGTCTGCCTGACGCCATACGTTTTCTGACTGAGGCTCAACACCACCCTTAGCACAGAATACACCTACAGCACCATCCAGTACACGAAGTGAACGTTCAACCTCTACAGTGAAGTCAACGTGTCCCGGAGTATCAATGATATTAATACGATGCTCAAGAGCACCTTTTTTCGGTTTTGTATGATCTTCAAGTGTCCAATGACATGTTGTAGCTGCTGAAGTGATCGTGATACCTCTTTCCTGCTCCTGTTCCATCCAGTCCATGGTAGCAGTTCCTTCATGAGTATCACCAATCTTATAGTTAACACCGGTATAGTATAAGATACGCTCTGTAAGAGTGGTCTTACCAGCATCAATATGCGCCATAATACCGATATTTCTGGTTCTCTCTAATGGATATTCTCTTCCAGCCAAGATTTTTTCCTCCTATAATTAGAAACGATAGTGAGCAAATGCTTTGTTTGCTTCTGCCATCTTGTGCATGTCTTCTTTCTTCTTTACAGATGCGCCAGTGTTGTTAGCCGCATCAAGAATTTCATTTGCAAGTCTTTCTTCCATTGTCTTCTCGCCTCTGTTACGAGAGTACAGTGTAAGCCAGCGAAGTGCAAGAGCCTGTCTTCTGTCTGCTCTTACCTCGATCGGTACCTGATAAGTAGCTCCACCGATACGTCTTGCCTTTACTTCAAGTACAGGCATGATGTTGTTCATTGCTTCTTCAAATACTTCGATAGCTGGTTTTTCAGCTTTCTCTGCGACTTTGTCAAATGCTCCGTATACAATTTTCTGAGCTACACCTTTCTTACCGTCAAGCATAATGTTGTTGATAAGCTTTGTAACTACCTTGTTGTTGTATAACGGATCCGCTAATACGTCTCTTTTCTGAGTATGTCCTTTACGTGCCACGGTTCTTCCCTCCTTATACATATTGGCAAAGCTTTGCTTTGCGTGAATAATTCATCGGTACTCACATGTGTCTTTCTATGTGTATCGTTGGCGGGACAATCTCCGATGCCTGCCACGTGGCAGGCGATATCTGAATTAAACCCGCAACCAACTATTCTCATAGTTCTGTTTGTGATACGATTTAGTTTCGTTTTACACTAAAATCAAGTGCTTATTTCTTTGCGTCTTTTGGTCTCTTTGCTCCGTATTTAGAACGAGCCTGACGTCTCTTTGCAACACCTGCTGTATCAAGTGTTCCACGAACGATATGGTATCTTGTACCCGGAAGGTCCTTTACTCTTCCTCCACGGATAAGAACAACGCTATGTTCCTGAAGGTTGTGACCTTCTCCTGGGATGTAGCTTGTTACTTCGATTCCGTTTGAAAGACGTACTCTGGCGATCTTTCTAAGAGCTGAGTTCGGTTTCTTCGGTGTAGCTGTCTTAACTGCTGTACACACACCTCTCTTCTGTGGTGCAGATGTGTCTGTAGCTCTTTTCTTCAAAGAATTGTATCCTTTCTGGAGAGCCGGTGCAGTAGATTTCTTTACAGCTGTCTGACGACCTTTTCTTACTAACTGGTTAAATGTTGGCATCTCTTTCACCTCCTATGAAGTAATAATTGGTTACGATTTTAAACAAGTTCTGTTTAAAATGCGCAGAAAAACAGTGCATCGTTTTTCGCACGCTTGTTTATTGTAGTATATTGCAAAAAAAAAGTCAAGGTATTCTGAAAAATATTTTCCAAATCATACCTTGACTTTTTCTTCATTTTTATTCTGTACTTACGGATCCTTCGATTATTTCTCCGTCTTTTACTTTTTTGATCAATCCAATGATCTCAGCCACTGAATTTTCATCCGGATACGTTACATAAAGCTCTTCATCTCCTGAAGAATAGCAGATATCTGTTCCCCCGGTTCCATCCGCTGCCACGGAATAAATATTCCATTTTGCATTGGTTCTGAGCTGAGTCTTGATCAGCGACTGGATCTGGCTGGAAGTAAAGTTCGTATCCACACCATCGCTGACGCTTTCAATAATATCGCTTGCCCCACGGAGCATTGCCGGTGACATCATCTTTTTAATGATTGCAGTGATAACTGCCTGCTGATGGACTCCTCTTCCGTTGTCCCCGTCTGGCAGTGCCTGACGTTCACGGCAAAAAGCAAGTGCACTAATGCCATCAAAATGATTCATTCCTTCATTTACATGAATCTCTGCACCCGACTCCCATCCTGTATCAAATTCGAGATCTGATTCAACATCCAGTCCGCCAAGTGCATCAACCACACTGGTCATAGATGTAAAATTAACTCTTCCGAAAAATTCGATATCTGTATCATAAAGTTCTTCCAGCGTCTGCATAGACACATCCACACCATAGATTCCTGCATGTGTCAGTTTGTCGTCCTGTCCTCCGGATACTCCCGGGATTGGTACATAATAATCTCTAGGGGTCGTAATCAGTAATACCTGATGGCTCGTCGGATTGACAACCGCTACGATATTGACATCGCTTCGTCCCTGTTCTGTGATATCACCATTTGTATCAATACCACTCAAATAAACCGCAAATGGCTTTGTAACGCTTTCATCAGATGTATCGCTTTCAATTTCAACAACAATATTGTGCTTATAAATAACCTTTGTATCCTTTGTAAAGGTTGAATACTGTTCCTTGATAATATTACTGTAAGCTGAGTTGTAGATAATCGCATCTACTTCTCCGTCATATAATGCCTGTGCTTCTTCTCCCAGATTACTGTATTCCTGAAGAGTAATGTTCTGTCCCAGTTCCTTTTCAATCTGTTTGACTGCCGACTTCGTCTGGTCTCCACCAGTCGCATACTGAACACCAAATGTATATCCGGCTGCTGCTGATAAAGTATCTGCATTATCATCCGCCTTTACCGCAACTACCATGGAACTTGTTTTCTTATTGCTTCCGGTAATCTTCTGGAATGCATTATTTACTTTTCCTATATAGAAAGAACCCACTCCCAGAATGATGCAGATCAGTATACAGAATATCTTTCCGCCAATTCCTTTTCCTTTTGCCGCTATCTGTGTCAGCAAGGTAATTCCAAGCAGGATCAGCAGCACTCCGATCAGTACCAGGAAATAAGTAGAAGTAAGTACATTGAACAGCATCACATTCACTGCAAGTACTACAGACAGGATAAACTGGATAATTGCAAGTATAATTCCAATCGTTCTGCTTACCCGATTTTTCTTTCTTCCTCTGCGCCGTTTATTTTTACGATTCTTATTATTCTCCGGGTCAGACATCTTTCTTATATTCTGATAGTCTTCTTCCGGTCTTCTTTTCTTCTTATCATTCGAAGATGATTTCTTTTTCGGTCGTTCTCTGTAGTAATCTTCCTCATCATCATAATATCGGGCAGATCTTCGGTCTTCTTCATAAGCATACCGGTTCTTCCCCTTAGCCCGTCTGCTTACTTCTCTGCTGTTATTGATACTTCGCATATTTCTATTAGAAGTTCCATCAGACGATCTTCTCCTTGCTGATTTTCTCTGTTCCATATACACTCACTTTCATTTGTTACATAACTATTACACGATATGACGCTTTAATTACAATTACATCTCTATATAATATCGTTTTTACCTTATATTGTCAATGTTTTCGTGTCAATCCGTATTTTGTGATTCTGCACAATTTTTCTGAAAATTTTTTAATCCGCCAAGGCATATAGTGTTTTTTCACAGAAAGTTCCATCGGAATTTCTCATAAAACAAAAAGAAAACGAAGAACTCTTCTTAAGTCCTTCGCCTTCTTTATTATATTACTACTTTTTATTTATCTTCTACAAGATGGCATGCCACCTTATGTCCAGGAGCAATCTCTTTCATCTGCGGCATTTCCTTAAAGCAACGTTCTGTCGCATGCTGACATCTCTCAGCAAAACGACAGCAGTTCTTCGGATTGATCGGGCTTGGGATCTCACCCTTGATCGGAATACGCTGGTTCGCTTTTGCTTTATTCGGATCTGCTTCCGGGATTGCAGAAAGCAGTGCCTGTGTATATGGATGCATCGGATGAGCATAAAGTTCATCTGTCTCAGCAGTCTCGACCATTGTTCCGAGGTACATAACAACTACACGGTCAGAAATATATTTTACGACACTAAGGTCATGCGCGATAAACAGGTAAGTCAGTCCTCTTTCTTCCTGCAGTTCTTTCAGCATATTGATAACCTGTGCCTGGATAGACACATCAAGAGCTGAAATCGGCTCATCACAGATGATGAATTCCGGATCAACAGAAAGAGCACGTGCGATACCGATACGCTGTCTCTGTCCACCTGAGAATTCGTGTGGGAAACGTGACATATGATCTTTATTAAGACCAACTGTAGCAAGCAGCTGCTCTACTTTTGCATCTGCATCCTTTGTTGACATTCCATGTTGTTTCAGACCTTCTCCAACGATATCCTTAACAGTCATACGTGGGTTCAGTGATGAATACGGGTTCTGGAAAATCATCTGTACCTTCTTACAGAATTCTTTCTGCTCTGCATGATTGTATTTGAAAATATCTTTTCCATCATAATATACATTTCCCGAAGTCGGATTGTATAACTTGATCATGGTACGTCCTGTTGTAGATTTACCACAGCCGGACTCACCTACCAGGCTGACTGTCTCACCTTTATAAATATCAAATGTAAGATCATCAACCGCTTTTAAGGTTTCTTTACGGCTGATTTCAAAATATTTACATAAGTTTTTCACCTGTACGAGAGGCTGTTTTTTTTCTGTATTTTCCATTTTACACCTCTCCTTTCTCAGTTACTTTTCTTCTCATGTCTGTATCCGGTGCATATTCATGCTGCAGCCAGCAACAGGTTTCATGTTCTTTTGAAAGCTCATAAGTCTGTGGCGGCATATCTTTACAGATTTCCATGCAGTATTCACATCTTGCTGCGAACGGACATCCTTTCGGAGGTGCAAACAGATCCGGAGGTGTTCCTTCGATTGGCTGCAATTTGTGGCCTTTTGCTGTATCCAGTTTGGCAATTGAATGCATAAGTCCTTTTGTGTAAGGATGTGCTGTATCATAGAAAATCTCATCTACAGATCCACGTTCTACGATCTTTCCTCCATACATAACCAGTACACGGTCGCAAAGCTTTGCGATAACACCAAGGTCATGTGTGATCAGGATAATAGATGTCCCAAGTGTTTTCTGAAGATTTTTCAGTACATCAAGAATCTGCGCTTCAATTGTAACATCCAAAGAAGTAGTCGGCTCATCGGCAATAACGATGCTCGGGCTTCCTACCAGAGCGATCGCGATCATAACACGCTGTTTCATACCACCTGAAAGTTCATGTGGATACTGTTTGTAACGGCGTTCTCCATCAGAGATACCTACCATTTTAAGGATTTCAAGTGCTTTTGCTTTTTTCTCAGCTGCACTCATACCTTTTCTTCCGACGAATACTTCTTCAATCTGTTTTCCGATACGCATTGTCGGGTTCAATGAGGTCATAGGATCCTGAAAAATATAACTGATCTCTTTTCCACGGAACTGACGAAGTTCTTTTTTGTTCATTTTCAGAACATCTTTTCCTTTATAAAGAATCTCTCCGCCTTCAAAGAATCCAGGCGGTTCCGGATTCAGTCTCATCAGGCACTGAGAGGTAACACTCTTTCCACATCCGGATTCTCCAACTATACCAAGAATTTCTCCCGGACGGACTTCAAAGCTGACATCACGAACAGCTTTTACAACTCCACCGTATGTACGGAAAGAGAATTGCAGATTTTTTACTTCCAATAAATTTTCCATCTTCTATACTCCTTCCTACTCGGTTCCTCTAAGTTTCGGGTCAAATGCATCACGAAGTCCATCACCAAGAAGATTCAGCGCAAGCATTGTTGTACAAATCAGGAATGCCGGTACAAATACCTGGTACGGATGAATTCTCAGCTGTGCGATTCCGTCTTTTGCAAGTACACCCCAGCTGCAGTTCGGTGGTTTGATACCCAGACCGATATAGCTCAGGAATGCCTCCTGGAAAATAGCCCCCGGAATAGCCATTGTCAGGTTTGTAATGATAAGTCCCATGATATTCGGTAAAATATGTTTTACAATGATTACGATATCCGGCACACCAAGGATCTTGGCTGCAGATACGAAATCAGATTCTCTCAGTTTTAATACTTCACCACGAACGAAACGACATCCACCGATCCATCCGACGCAACACATAGCAAGAATCAAACAGTGTACACCGTTACCAACAACTACCATAAGAAGAATGGTAACGATCAGACTTGGGATTCCGTATAATACGTCAACAACACGCTGGATAACCATATCGATCTTGCCACCGTAGAATCCTGAGATACCACCCATGATAGATCCAACGATTGCATTGATGATGCTGGCTGCAAAACCAATTGTCAGAGATACTCTCGCACCAGACCATGCACGAACCCAGAGATCACGTCCAAGAGAGTCTGTTCCAAACCAATGTGCTTTTGAAAAGCTCTGGTTCATCTCTGCCACACTCTGTGTTGCAATGTCATATTTGCTGAACATTGGAACAAAGATCGCCATAAGTACATAAAGTCCAATCAGGCACAATGAGAAGAATGCAATCTTATTCTTGCGGATTCGTCTCCATGCATCCTGCCAGTAACCAATATTCGGACGGGAAATAGACTCCATTGTCTTTGTATTTTTTCCTACAACTTTAAACTGTTCTTTTGTAATTTCTGCCATTTCTCGTCACCTACCTTTTTTTACCACTCAGACGGATTCTCGGATCTACAATACCGTATAAGATATCTACAATCAGGATTGATACGATCAGGAATGCTCCGTAGAAGATCGTCATACCAAGAACCAGTGTATAATCTGCCATGTTAATACTGTCTACATAATGTTTTCCCATTCCAGGGATTGCGAAAAGGGCTTCGATTACGAATGTTCCTGTTAATACAGATGCAACTGTCGGTCCCATAATGGTAATGATCGGTGTGATCGCATTACGGATCTGATGTTTAACTGTAATTCGGAAATCCGATAAACCTTTCGCACGTGCTGTCTTTGTATAATCTGAAGATACAACTTCCAGCATACTGGAACGCATCAGACGGGAAATGGATGCCAGTGTATAGAATCCAACCGCGATTGACGGTAAAATTGTGTGCTTAAAGCTTGTGTACTGCGCAACCGGAAGAATCTGCCATTTGATTCCGAAGAAATACTGAAGTACAGATCCCATGATGAAGTCAGGAATCGATGTACCAATGATCGCAATCAAAATACAGACGAAGTCCAGTTTCTTTCCTCGATTCAGTGCTGCTACAATTCCAAGGATCAGTCCGAAGAACAGTGCAAAGCACAGTGAACGGATTCCCAGGTCTGCTGAGTATGGGAATGAGTCAGCAATAATACGGTTAACTGTCTGACTTTCATACTTCATAGAATACCCCAGATCACCATGAAGCACATTCTTCATATAAGTTATATACTGCTCTGCAAGCGGTTTATCCAAACCATAGTAAGCTTCCAGATTCGCTTTGATCTCCGGTGTCATCTTGTCACTTGAGAACGGATCTCCCGGCATCAGACGAACCAGGACGAATACAACACTTGTAAGTACCAAAAGTGTTACGATGGCTAATGCAACTCGTTTAGCTATATATTTTGCCATTCTTTTGTCTCCCTTCATTTTTCTTTATTTGATAGCTTTGATTATTTCACATACTTCCTATTGGCTGATACATACCAAATCTACCCCTCGAAATAATCAAAACCCTCAAATAAGCAGCCGGTGCGGACCAGTAAGTCCGCGCCGACCGCAAGGTATGTTACCATCCAACTGTATTATTCGCTGATGTCTGCATATACCAGATCGAAGTCATATCCAACAAAGTATACATTGAAGTTAGAAATCTTCGGATTGATCAGATACTGGTCTCTACGTAACTGAAGCGGTACAAGAGCGGAATCTTCTTCAAGGAAGATCTTTTCTGCCTGGAACAGCATATCCTGTCTTGTCTTAGCATCTGTCTCTGTCTGAGAATCTTTAAGAAGCTTGTCGTATTCAGCGTTCGCATATCCAGAGTGGTTATACTGACCATCGCTGATCCACAGTTCCAGATAAGAGTATGCGTCAGAGTAGTCCGGAACCCATCCTGTTACTACCATATCGTAATCTTTTTCAGTTTCCATCTGAAGTCTCTGTTTGTAAGTTACCTGGTTAATTTCTACTGTAATACCAAGGTTCTTCTGATACTGTTCCTGAAGAACTTCAGCCTGCTTCTTAGCACCATCTGTATCAGTTGTAAGAAGAGTAATCTTGATGTCTGCCGGATTAGAAACGCCCATTTCTTTCATTGCTGCATCCAGATATTCTTTTGCTTTATCATTATCATTTTCTGCCGGGAATGGTGTATATGGATAAGCTTCTCCGTATGTCTGGTCATCTGCCGCCTGCACGTTTGGAAGTACAAGTCTCTGTGCAACGTCATATACGTCATTGTTAACCAGCTTGTTGTATTCTGTTCTGTTGATTGCATAGTTCAAAGCAAATCTCAGGTTCTTGTTAGCAAGCGGTCTGTCTTCTGACATGTTGAGCATGATGTAATCATCTGCACCTGTATAGTAGAATTCAGTATTTTCTGTATACTGATCTGTCATTTCAGTAGGTACAACTGTGATATCAACTTCGCCCTGTTCCCACATAGCAACCGCTGTCTTAGCATCTGCAACTGTCTTTACGCAGATTTCATCAAGCTTGATGCTATCTGCATCCCAGTAATTTTCATTCTTAGAAAGGATCATTTCATCGCCGTGTTTCCACTCTGTCATCTTGAACGGTCCGTTATAAACAGATTTTTCCGGATCAGCTGCATATTCTTTTCCGTATTTTTCTACATAATCTTTTCTTGCAGGACCGAATGTTGCCATAGCAGCCATACTAAGGAAGTATGTAGCCGGATGTGCAAGTTCGATAACAACTGTCTTGTCATCTGGTGCAGATACGCCAAGTTCATCGACAGGCACAGAACCGCTATTTACTTCTGCACCGTTTTTGAGGATATATCCGATGAATGCGTAATCGCTTGCCATTTCTGGATCCATAAGTCTCTGGATACCATAAACATAATCGCCTGCTTTTACATCTTCTCCGTCAGACCATTTCAGTCCATCACGAAGGTGGAATGTGTAAGTAAGTCCGTCATCTGAAATATCCCAGCTTTCAGCTGCATCTGGTTTGATTTCGCCTTCCACGTTACGTGTCAGCATCGCATAGGTGCAGATTTCTGCTGTTGCACATGAGATAGAGTTACTGTTCTGTGGATCCATAGAAGGAAGGTCTTCACGAAGTGTGTAAGTAATTCTCTTCTTTCCTGATGAAGCACTGCTATCATCTTTCTTGGAATCTTTGGATCCCGGTGTACCACAGCCAGCAAACAGTGTTACTGTCATTGCTGTAGCAAGTAAAGCTGCTAATAATTTCTTTTTCATAAATGTTGTCCTCCTTTTTCATTTATAATTCTATTAGCTCATGTGTAGCACTGATCAGGTTTTCATATCCGTCTTTTGTGATGATGCCCTGATCCTCAAGTCTGACACCACCCCAACCCGGAATATAAAGTCCTGGTTCTACTGTCATTATGCTGTTCTCCTGTAAGATATTCTCACAGTTCAGTCCGATATTCGGAAGTTCATGGACGAACAGCCCAACTCCATGACCGATTCCTGTATAATTATACGGAAGGTATTCTGTATCTTTGATTGCTTCAAGTGAAGCTTCATAGCAGGAAGTCCCTGTCACACCGGCTCTTACAGATGCTTCTGTATCTTCTGTCATGCGACGGCAGAGATCATACACTTCTCTCTGTTTGGCGTCTGCCTTGCCGACAACTACTGTTCTTGTCATATCTGAAAGATAGCCTTTGTACTGGCATCCATAATCCATCAATACGAAATCTCCGTATTCGATTGGCTTACTGTCCGGAATCCCGTGAAGCAGAGAGCTCTTTGCTCCTGAAATAACGATTCCACCGTACGGTTTGGTATCTGCACCTTCCATTACCATGTAATGTGCAAGTCTGGATGCGATTTCTTTTTCTGTCACACCCGGACGGATGTCTTTTATAATTTTTTCAAATGCTCTGGATGCGATATCGCAGGCAACGGTAAGGTTCTTGATCTCTTCCGGCGTCTTGATCGCGCGGAAGCCTTCGATTACGTTCAGCGTCGGAACCATCTCAGCACTGAGTTCAGCCTGCATAGAGTTCCATTTTTCAAATGTCAGATGATCCTGTTCAAATCCAATTGTTTTAACTCCATCTTTGTCTGCGCAATATGCAACAGCTTTCCCCATGCTGTAGCCAAAATTGATTCGCCAGTTTACAAGTTCGTAATCCGGACATTCATAAGACGCCTGCTCTGTATATCTTGCATCAGTGATAAAATACTGATTCGCCTTTGTGATAAAAAGGAATGAGTCTTCCCCCGTAAATCCGCTGATACAACGTACATTCGCCGGCTTTGCAATATAAAACGCATCCAGTCTTTCTTTTTCCATGTACTCTCGCAATTGTATTAATCTGTCCATTTTTGTTCTCCTCTCATGTACTTTTGTTCTTCTGAGACGGTATATTTACCAGATATGTCCGCCCCTCTGCGACAATGTAATACTTTACTAGACCGCAGTCTAGTAGTGTAAACAAAAGAACGCCATGATTTGCATCATGACGTCCTTGTCTTCTTTCAAAGGTCATAGTTTCACGCTATGACGTCTATGTTTAATTATTAGATTGTCCGTATTGTATGTATAAAATCAGTCTTTATACACTTTCGTAAATAACACTGTCTTCAGAGTTGCGTGAATTTCGAAGAAACCCCGTTTTAACAGTTCAATTTTGTAAATTCACTTAGATGAATATTTATTCATATGTGTAATTTTCCTTATTATAGAACCATACTCTAAGATTGTCAAGAGGAATGCTATTTATTTCACAATTTTATTTTCATTCCTTTCAAACCGTCTTGGTACATCTCGGTGATATACCCATATACTGACACAAGGTTCTTTTCCGGGATTGGAAATACTATGACGCTCTCTGCTCTTTATATATACACTGTCTCCCGGATGTAAACTGCAAATTTTTCCTTCCACCTCTACATTCAGAGTTCCTTTTATCACCATACACATTTCCGAAAAGACATGACGATATTCTTCTTTTTTCGCAGATTCTCCCGGTTCAATCGTAATATATTCAAAAATCGATTCTCCCTGACCAAAGTCTGCAACCTCAACCGTCATATTTTCTTCCGGATAAAGATGCTTACTCATTTCTTCTCTGTGTATAACCGCCTTTCCCGGCATTTCCCCTTCCAGTGCATACTGTATATCAATATCCAGTGCTTCACAAATTCGCGCAAGACTGTCCACATTCGGAGATGTCTTATTCTGTTCCAGCATACTCAGATAGCCCGCTGAAAGTCCTGTATATTCTCCCAAAACCCGGATTGTCATCATTTTCTTTTTTCTGCATTCTCTGATCCGTTCACCAATATGAGCTAAATCCAGCATATCACACCCCCTGATTTTCGATTGATTATTTATATGCTACTGTATTTTTTCATATTTTGCAACCCTTTATTTTTGTAAAGTGTTAAAGAATCGGAATTATTTTTCAAATATTTTTGTTTTTCATGTCTTTAAAGCAAGAAAAGCAGACACGCCATTCAACGTATCTGCCTCTCTTAGCATATAAAGCCTATTCTTCAACTGTAACTGTTTCGTCAGCATTTTCTTCGGTTTCAACAGTTTCTGCTGTCTCTGCCGATACTTCAGACTCAGTATCATCATCCATATCAAAATCATCAAAACTGATTTCGTCGTCCATATCCATACCAAGACCTGTATCAAGTTTAACGTCACGGTATTTTCTCATACCTGTTCCTGCCGGAATCAGTTTACCGATAATGACGTTCTCTTTCAGACCGATCAGGTGGTCAACCTTACCTTTGATAGCAGCCTCAGTCAGAACCTTGGTTGTCTCCTGGAAGGATGCAGCTGACAGGAAGGAATCTGTTGCCAGGGATGCCTTGGTAATACCAAGCATGATCTGTTCTCCTGTTGCAGGTTCTTTACCTTCTGTTACCATCTGTTCATTTACATCGTTGAACTCAAGGACATCCACCATTGTTCCCGGAAGGAATTCAGTATCCCCTCTTTCTTCGATGCGGATCTTCTTCAGCATCTGACGAACGATAACTTCGATATGCTTATCATTGATTTCTACACCCTGCAGACGGTATACTCTCTGTACTTCCTGAAGCATGTAGTCCTGTGCAGCACGAAGACCTTTGATCTTAAGAAGGTCATGTGGGTTCACGCTACCTTCTGTAAGCTCGTCACCGGCTTCCAGAACAGCTCCATCCTGTACTTTAATACGTGATCCATAAGGAATCAGATAAGTCTTTGTCTCACCTGTCTGCTGATTGGTAACGATGATTTCACGCTTCTTCTTTGTATCGTTCAGGTTTGCAACACCTGCGATTTCTGTGATGATAGCAAGACCTTTCGGCTTTCTTGCTTCAAAAAGTTCTTCGACACGAGGAAGACCCTGTGTGATATCTCCACCGGCTACACCACCACTATGGAAAGTACGCATGGTCAGCTGTGTACCAGGTTCACCGATTGACTGAGCTGCGATAATACCGACAGCTTCACCAACCTGTACCGGTTCACCTGTTGCCATATTGGCACCATAACATTTCGCACAGATACCAATGTGTGATTTACAGGTCAGGATTGTACGGACTTTCACTTTCTTAAGCGGTGAATTTCCATTTTCATCCACACCATATTTCATAATCTTTTCTGCACGTTTTGGTGTGATCATGTGGTTTGCCTTTACAAGAACATTGCCATCTTTGTCACAGATTGTATAGCATGAATATCTTCCTGTAATACGTTCCTGAAGACTTTCGATTTCTTCATTTCCATCCATAAATGCATGCAGATACATTCCCGGAATTTCGGCATCTTTGCTTACACAGTCAACTTCACGGATGATCAGATCCTGTGATACGTCAACAAGACGTCTTGTCAGGTATCCTGAATCGGCTGTACGAAGGGCAGTATCTGACATACCTTTTCGAGCTCCATGCGCAGACATGAAGTATTCCAGTACGTCCAGACCTTCACGGAAGTTTGACTTGATTGGCAGTTCGATCGTATGACCGGTTGTATCCGCCATAAGTCCACGCATACCTGCAAGCTGTTTGATCTGTTTGTCAGATCCACGGGCTCCGGAATCTGCCATCATGAAGATATTGTTGTATTTATCAAGTCCTGTAAGAAGGGCTTCTGTAAGCTCATCATCTGTTTCTTTCCAGGTTTCTACAACCTCTTTGTAACGCTCTTCTTCTGTAATAAGACCACGCTTGAAGTTACGTGTGATCTTATCAACTGTTGACTGTGCTCTTGCGATCAGTTCCGGTTTCTGTGGCGGTACAGTCATATCTGAAATAGATACAGTCATAGCTGCTCTTGTAGAGAGCTTGTATCCCATTGATTTTACATGGTCAAGTACTTCAGCTGTAGCTGACGCACCATGTGTGTTAATAACTTTTTCAAGAATCTGTTTCAGCTGTTTCTTTCCTACATGGAAATCCACTTCAAGAACCAGTTCATTTCCTTCTTTTTCACGATCAACAAAACCAAGATCCTGCGGAATGATTTCGTTGAAGATGAAACGTCCAAGTGTAGACTCTACTGTACCGGTCTTCTTTGTTCCATCCGGCATCGTCTTTGTCACACGTACTTTGATTCTTGAGTGAAGAGTTACAACTCCGTTTTCATAAGCAAGAATTGCTTCATTCACACTCTTGAATACTTTTCCTTCTCCCTTGGCTCCCGGTCTTTCCTGCGTCAGATAGTAGATACCAAGAACCATATCCTGTGAAGGAACAGCTACCGGACCACCATCAGACGGTTTCAGAAGGTTGTTTGGTGAAAGCAGAAGGAAACGGCACTCAGCCTGAGCTTCTACAGAAAGCGGAAGATGAACCGCCATCTGGTCACCATCGAAATCGGCATTGAATGCGGTACATACCAGTGGATGAAGCTTAATTGCTTTACCTTCTACCAGAATCGGTTCAAATGCCTGGATACCAAGACGGTGAAGTGTAGGAGCACGGTTCAGCATAACCGGATGCTCTTTGATTACATCTTCAAGCACATCCCATACTTCCGGCTGAAGACGCTCTACCATTTTCTTAGCATTCTTAATATTGTGAGCAGCTCCGCTCTCAACAAGTTCTTTCATAACAAACGGCTTGAACAGCTCGATTGCCATTTCTTTCGGAAGACCGCACTGATAAATCTTCAGTTCCGGTCCTACAACGATAACGGAACGTCCTGAGTAGTCAACACGTTTTCCGAGCAGGTTCTGACGGAAACGTCCTGATTTACCTTTCAGCATATCAGAAAGGGATTTCAGTGCTCTGTTTCCAGGACCTGTTACCGGACGTCCACGACGTCCATTGTCGATCAGAGCATCTACAGCTTCCTGCAGCATTCTCTTTTCGTTTCTAACGATAATGTCCGGAGCTCCCAGTTCAAGGAGTCTTCTCAGACGGTTATTTCTGTTGATAATTCTTCTGTACAGATCATTCAGGTCAGATGTTGCAAAACGTCCACCATCCAGCTGTACCATCGGACGCAGATCCGGCGGAATTACTGGGATTGCAGTCATGATCATCCATTCCGGTTTATTTCCTGATTCGCGGAAAGCTTCTACTACTTCAAGTCTCTTAACAATTCTTGCTCTCTTCTGTCCGGTAGCACCCTCAAGTCCTGCCTGCAGTTCAGCATAATCTTTTTCAAGATCGATCGCTTCAAGAAGTTCTTTGATCGCTTCTGCTCCCATTCCTACGCGGAAGCCATTGCCCCAGTTTTCTCTTGCTTCCTGGTATTCAGCTTCTGAAAGAACCTGCTTGTAAGAGAGATCTGTCTCTCCCTTATCAAGTACGATATAAGAAGCGAAATACAGTACTTTTTCCAGAGTTCTCGGTGAAAGATCCAGGATCAGTCCCATACGGCTCGGAATACCTTTGAAATACCAGATATGAGAAACCGGTGCTGCAAGTGCGATGTGACCCATACGTTCACGTCGCACAGTTGCCTTTGTTACTTCTACACCACAGCGATCGCATACAACACCTTTATAACGGATCTTTTTGTATTTACCACAGTGGCATTCCCAGTCTTTGCTAGGTCCAAAGATTTTCTCACAGAACAGACCGTCTCTTTCCGGCTTCAGTGTTCTGTAGTTGATTGTCTCCGGTTTTGTAACTTCACCTCTTGACCATTCCAGAATCTTTTCCGGAGATGCCAGACCTATTTTAATCGCATCAAATGAAATCGGTTGATACGTTGGTTCTTTTTTTGTTTCTGTCATTCTCGGCATCCTCCTATTCTAAATCCATGTCGTCATCAAAATCATCGTTCATATCGCCATCAAAATCGTCGAAGCTGTCATCTTCCTCCGGCTCATCATTTACATCAACCAGTTCTCCTTCTGAGAATTCCTGCTTGCTGTATCCGTGTTTACCGTAATCTTCATCGTTATTGTAGCGTCTGTCTCCTTCAATAATGTGATTCAGGTTTGTATCACCATAATCTACACTTTCCATGATCTGAACTTCTTCATTGTTCTCATCCAGGACACGTACATCCAGACCAAGTGACTGAAGTTCTTTAAGAAGTACCTTGAAGGATTCCGGAATTCCCGGTTCAGGAATATTTTCACCTTTGATGATTGCTTCGTATGTCTTCACACGGCCAACCACATCATCGGATTTAACTGTCAGGATTTCCTGCAGAGTATAAGATGCACCGTAAGCTTCCAGTGCCCAAACCTCCATCTCTCCGAAACGCTGTCCACCGAACTGTGCTTTACCACCAAGTGGCTGCTGTGTTACCAGTGAGTAAGGACCGGTTGAACGTGCATGGATCTTATCATCAACCAGGTGATGCAGTTTCAGATAATGCATGTGTCCGATTGTTACCGGGCTGTCGAAATATTCTCCGGTACGACCGTCTCTCAGTCTTACTTTACCGTCTCTTGAAAGCGGTACGCCTTTCCACAGTGCTCTGTGGTCTCTGTTCTCATACAGATAATCCATAACTTCCGGAAGAAGTTCTTCTTTATGTCTTGCTTCAAATTCTTCCCAGGACAGGTTAACATAATCGTTCGCCAGATCCAGGGTATCCATAATATCAACCTCGTTTGCACCATCGAATACTGGTGTTGCAATGTTGAATCCAAGTGCTTTGGCAGCCAGAGAAAGGTGGATCTCCAGTACCTGTCCGATATTCATACGTGACGGTACACCCAGTGGGTTCAGCACGATGTCAAGCGGACGTCCGTTCGGAAGGAACGGCATATCTTCTACAGGAAGTACACGGGAAACAACACCCTTGTTACCATGACGTCCGGCCATCTTATCACCTACAGAGATCTTTCTCTTCTGTGCGATGTAGATACGGACTGCCTGATTAACTCCCGGTGAAAGTTCATCCCCATTTTCTCTTGTAAATACTTTTGCATCTACAACGATACCGTATTCACCATGAGGTACTTTCAGAGAAGTATCTCTTACTTCACGAGCTTTTTCTCCAAAAATTGCACGAAGAAGTCTTTCCTCTGCTGTCAGTTCTGTCTCTCCCTTCGGAGTAACTTTGCCGACAAGAATATCTCCTGCACGAACCTCAGCACCGATACGGATAATACCTCTCTCATCCAGATCTTTCAGTGCATCATCTCCTACGCCCGGAATATCGCGTGTGATTTCTTCTGGTCCGAGCTTTGTATCACGGGCTTCTGCTTCATATTCTTCGATATGAACAGATGTATAAACATCATTCTGTACAAGACGTTCACTAAGAAGTACAGCATCCTCGTAGTTGTAACCTTCCCAGGTCATAAATCCGATCAACGGGTTCTTACCAAGAGCCATCTCACCATTGGAGGTAGAAGGTCCGTCTGCGATTACCTGTCCCTTTTCAACTCTTTCACCTTTAACAACGATCGGTCTCTGGTTATAGCAGTTGCTCTGGTTGCTTCGCAGGAATTTGGTCAGCTTGTAAGTCTTTTTCGTCTTGTCATCCTGTTTAATTGTGATTTCGGTAGATGTTGATCTTTCAACAATACCACCTTCTTCTGCAACGACACATACACCTGAGTCGACAGCAGATTTTACTTCCATACCTGTTCCGACTACCGGAGCTTCTGTAGTAAGAAGCGGTACGGCCTGACGCTGCATGTTGGACCCCATCAGCGCACGGTTCGCATCATCGTTCTGCAGGAACGGAATCAGTGCTGTAGCAACAGAGAATACCATCTTCGGAGATACGTCCATGTAATCAAACATTCTTTTCTCGTATTCCTGAGTCTCATCACGGTAACGACCAGATACATTCTTATGAATGAAATGTCCTTCCTCATCCAGAGGCTCATTCGCCTGTGCTACATGATAATTATCTTCTTCATCCGCAGTCATATATACTACCTCTTCGGTTACAACCGGATTCTGCGGATCTGTTTTGTCAATCTTACGGTACGGTGCTTCTATAAATCCGTACTCATTGATTCTTGCATAACATGCGAGAGAGTTGATCAGACCGATGTTCGGTCCTTCAGGTGTCTCGATCGGACACATTCTTCCGTAATGTGAGTAGTGAACGTCACGAACCTCGAATCCGGCACGGTCACGGGAAAGTCCACCAGGACCAAGTGCGGAAAGACGTCTCTTGTGAGTCAGCTCACCAAGCGGGTTATTCTGATCCATGAACTGTGACAGCTGTGACGATCCAAAGAACTCTTTAACAGCAGCAGTTACAGGCTTGATATTGATCAGTGACTGCGGAGAAATGCCCTCCAGATCCTGTGTTGTCATTCTTTCACGAACAACTCTTTCCAGTCTTGAAAGACCGATTCTGTACTGATTCTGGAGAAGTTCTCCAACCGCACGGATACGTCTGTTACCCAAGTGGTCAATATCATCATCTTTACCGATTCCATATTCAAGATGCATATTGTAATTGATAGACGCCATAATGTCTTCTTTTGTAATATGCTTCGGAATCAGTTCATGAATATTCTTATGAATTGCTTCTTTCAGCTCATCGATATCTCCGGCTGTCTCTTCCAGGAGTTCAGCAAGTACCGGATAGTATACCAGTTCAGTTACGCCAACTTCTTCCGGATCGATTCCACATACAGCTTTGAGATCTACCATCATATTAGAAAGTACTTTGATATTACGGTCACTTTCTTCTCTTGCGATCCACACATATGGAACAGCTGCATTCTGGATGGCATCTGCAAGTTCTCTGTCAACGACAGCTCCTGCTTCTGCAATTACTTCACCTGTCATCGGGCTTACTACGTCTTCAGCCAGCGTATGTCCTGTGATACGGTTCTTGAGCATAAGCTTCTTATTAAATTTATAACGTCCAACCTTTGCAAGGTCATAACGTCTCGGGTCAAAGAACATGCTGGTGATCAGACTTTCTGCACTGTCTACAGCAAGCGGTTCACCCGGACGGATCTTCTTATATAATTCGAGAAGACCTTCCTGATAGTTCTCTGAAGTATCCTTTGTGAAACTTGCGAGAATCTTTGGCTCTTCACCAAAAAGATCGATAATCTCAGCATTCGTTCCAATACCAAGTGCACGGATCAGGACTGTGATCGGCACCTTACGGGTTCTGTCCACACGGACATAGAAAACGTCATTGGAGTCCGTCTCATATTCAAGCCATGCACCCCTGTTCGGGATAACGGTGCAAGAGTATAATTCTTTACCAAGTTTATCATGCGCAATTCCATAATAAATACCAGGTGAACGCACCAGCTGGCTGACAATAACACGTTCCGCACCATTGATTACAAAGGTACCGGTTCTTGTCATAATCGGTAAATCACCCATAAAGATCTCATGTTCATTGATCTCATCTGTCTCTTTGTTGTGAAGTCTTACCTTCACTTTAAGCGGTGCAGCATAAGTAGCATCGCGTTCTTTACATTCCTCGATTGTGTACTTGGTTTCATCTGTGCACAATGTAAAGTCGACAAATTCCAGGCTCAGATGTCCGCTGTAATCGGTAATCGGAGAAATATCATCAAATACTTCTTTTAATCCTTCATCCAGGAACCATTTGTAAGAGTCGGTCTGAACTTCGATCAAATTAGGCATTTGGAGTACTTCTTTTTGCCGGGAATAGCTCATGCGCATACTTTTTCCGTTTGTGATGGGACGAATTCTGTTTTTCTCCATTTGACGTTTCACTCCTTATATGATAAATTTTCGGGTTATTTCCGCCTTATTCAGGGCGCACTTATGGCATACGTTTCCACAATAGCGCATTTTTTACTTTACCACAGGTTTTTCCCGATTGTCAAGTCTAACTTTTCAAAGAATTGTATTTTTATTGTATTTTATAATGTAAGTGGCAAAATTTACTTTCGGTCCCTTTGATACCAGATTGCTACGTGCTTTGCACTCTCGCAATCCTCCTCATCATTGTATGCATACCGCAAAAAAGTACAAAAAACCAAAAGAGCGTATCACTGCAGGAAATCCTGCGCGATACGCTCTTGTCATTCACAGTGTGATAACCAAAATTACTTAAGGTTAACTTCTGCTCCTTCAGCTTCAAGTTTTGTTTTGATTTCTTCAGCTTCAGCTTTAGAAACGCCTTCTTTAACTACCTTCGGTGCTCCGTCAACTAATTCTTTAGCTTCTTTAAGTCCAAGTCCTGTGATTTCACGAACAACTTTGATAACTTTAACTTTAGATGCTCCAGCAGAAACAAGTTCTACGTCGAACTCATCTTTTTCTTCTGCTGCTGCTCCACCTTCTGCAGCTGCTGCTACTACAACACCTGCTGCTGCGGATACACCAAATTCTTCTTCACATGCTTTAACTAAGTCATTTAATTCAAGTACAGATAATTCTTTGATAGCTTCAATAAATTCTGCTGTTGTTAATTTTGCCATTTTATTTTCCTCCATTTGATTTTAATGATTGGCTCTTTCGCCTCTTACTGTCCCCACACTCGGATGGGATTCCGGTACAGCTTACTCTGCTGCCGGTGCTTCTGCTTCAGCTTCTGCCGGAGCATCACCCTGTTCTGCGATCTGATTAAGAACACGAGCAAGGTTTGTAATAGGTGACTGTAAGCTTCCAAGTAATTTGGACAGCAGTACTTCTCTTGACGGAATCTTAGAAAGTTCCTGAATACCAGCTGCATCATATACTGAGCCTTCAACTACACCTGCTTTTACTTCAAGAGCTTCTGCTTTCTTAGCGAAATCGCAGATGATTCTTGCCGGTGCTGTTGCATCTTCTTTAGAAATTGCAATAGCGTTCGGTCCTTCCAGATATTCGTCAAGCTGTGCGAAATCTGTTCCTTCAAAAGCTCTCTTCATCATTGTGTTCTTGCAAACTTTGTAGATAACACCTGCTTCTCTCAGCTGTTTACGAAGTTCAGTATCCTGAGCTACTGTAAGTCCACAGTAGTTAACGATAACTGCTGACTGAGCATCTGTGAGATCTTCAACGATTGCCTGTACGATAGGTTGTTTTAATTCAACTTTTGCCACGAATGGTGCACCTCCTTGTAGTATTTTCAACTGCCAGAAAGTCTCGGTCCCAGCGGGGACTTTCATATCACGCAATCATGCGCTAAAAAACCTCCGCGCCAAAGCACAGAGGTTTACAAATTCAAATCTAATGAATCTTGTCTTCCTCGGTAGGCGTTTTGACCCTTATGCCTTACGGCACCTACTGTCTTCGGCAGTTACTTCGTAAATATAGCATACGTTTACCAGAAAGTCAAGTGTATTTTTTCATTTTTTCAATTTCATCCAGTTTCTTCTATTATAAGTCCAAACCATCCAGAACTTCCTTCAATTCTTTTGCAGATGAAAGCAATTTTTCTTTTTCTTCATCGCTCAGTGGAATCTCAAGAACTTTTTCTGCACCTTTCTGCGAAACTATGGTCGGAACACTGATACAGAGTCCTTCCAGTCCGTATTCTCCCTCCATCAGACTCGTGACAGGAAGAACCGCATTTTCATTCATAACAATGCTTTCTGCAATTCTCGCAACCGCCATTGCCACACCATAATAGGTTGCACCCTTTTTCTGGATAATATCATAAGCACTGTCCCGCACAGTCTTATAAATTCTTTCCATGGATTCCTGATGCTGATAATGTCCGCGAAGTTCACAGAAATCATTGATTGGAATTCCCGCTACATTTGCCCCGCTCCATACAGCAAGCTCACTGTCTCCATGCTCTCCGATGATATTGGCATGTACGCTCCGGCTCGCAACCTGAAGATGTTCACTTAACAGATAGCGGAATCTTGCAGTATCCAAAACGGTTCCGCTTCCGAATACTCTTTCCTTCGGGTATCCGGAAATCTTAAGTGCCGCATAAGTCAGAATATCCACCGGATTTGCTACAACAAGCAGGATTCCTTCAAATCCGCGTTTTGTGATTTCCGGAATAATCGATTTGAAAATTGCTACATTTTTGTGTACCAGATCCAGTCTTGTCTCTCCCGGTTTTTGATTTGCTCCAGCTGTAATGATGATTAGTGAACAATCACTGATATCATCATAAGATCCCGCATATATTTTCATCGGGTGCGCATATGGTCTACCGTGGCTTATGTCCATTGCCTCCCCTTCTGCTTTTTCTTTATTCGCATCGATCAGTACCAGTTCGGAAAAGATCCCTTTCTGAAGTAAGCTGAACGCAGAGGACGCTCCTACAAACCCACATCCGATAATTGCTGCCTTTTGAATATTAACCATGACAAAGTGCCTCCTTTTAATTGCTTGATATTTTTTTCACAGGCATAGGTTATCATTATTTTCCCCGATTTTCAATGTTTTCATGCATTGTTCGTCAAAAAATGCACAATGTATACAGAATACTGTTTGTTAGATTTCATGTTGCACAAAAAGACACCGTAACGGATCACTCCGCATACGGTGTCTCTATTATTTACATTTATTCAATACTGATTAAGCAAGCTTCATTGGGTTGATTTTTACACCAGGTCCCATTGTAGAAGTAAGTGTCACACTCTTAAGATACTGACCCTTTACTGCTGCCGGTTTAGCTTTGTTAATCGCATCGATAAGCGTCTGGAAGTTGTCAGCAAGCTGTTCTTCAGTGAAAGAAGCTTTTCCTACCGGTACATGGATGATATTTGTCTTGTCCAATCTGTACTCAATCTTACCAGCTTTGATTTCGTTGATAGCTTTTGTAACGTCCATTGTTACTGTACCAGCCTTCGGGTTTGGCATTAAACCTTTTGGTCCAAGTACACGTCCGAGACGTCCAACAACACCCATCATATCCGGTGTAGCTACAACTACATCGAATTCGAACCAGTTTTCATTCTGGATCTTCGGAATGAGTTCATCTCCACCTACGTAATCTGCTCCGGCAGCTTTAGCTTCTTCAGCTTTAGCGTCCTTAGCAAATACAAGGATACGAACCTTTTTACCAGTTCCGTGCGGAAGAACTACAGCGCCACGAATCTGCTGATCTGCATGACGTCCGTCACATCCTGTTCTGATATGAGCTTCGATTGTTTCATCAAATTTAGCTGTCGCGCTCTTCTTAACAAGTGCGATCGCTTCATCTCTATCATAGAGAGTTGCTCTGTCGATTAACTTTGCAGCTTCTACGTATTTCTTTCCTCTTTTCATTCTAAATACCTCCTAGTGGTGATTACGGGAATTCCCTCCCACGTATTTTTTCAGTTTCCTTACATTCTGCTTATGCAGTCTGAATTAGTCCTCTACTACAGTTACACCCATGCTGCGGCATGTTCCTTCGATCATGCTCATAGCTGTTTCTACGGATGCAGCGTTCAGGTCTGGCATCTTAAGTTCTGCGATTTCCTTTACCTGAGCTTTTGTAATCTTAGCAACTTTTGTCTTGTTCGGAACACCTGAACCAGATTTAAGGTTGCAGGCTTTCTTAATAAGAACTGCTGCCGGAGGAGTCTTTGTAACGAAGCTGAAACTTCTGTCACTGTAAACTGTAATTACTACAGGAATGATCAGATCTCCCTGATCAGCTGTCTTTGCGTTGAACTGTTTTGTAAATTCAACGATATTTACACCGTGCTGTCCAAGAGCAGGACCAACCGGTGGAGCCGGAGTAGCCTTTCCAGCTGGAATCTGTAATTTGATATAACCTGAAACTTTTTTTGCCATTTTAAAGTACCTCCTTGTGGTATTTGCGGGGATTTCCCTCCCACGTGTTCATTATGCACTGCGCATAAAGTTACATTTTTTTGACTTCTGCGAAACTGATTTCTACCGGCGTTTCGCGGCCGAATAAATCAACATTGATCGTCAGGCTCTGCTTAGCCATATTGATAGTCTGAATCATGCCGACTGTTCCTTCCCAGGCTCCGCCTGTTACTGTCACAGTATCTCCTTCTTCAAAATCTACCACGATGTCTTCTTTCTGGATACCAAGTGGTGCCATCTCTTCATCTGTAAGCGGAACCGGTTTGGATCCAGGACCTACAAATCCTGTAACACCTCTTGTGTTTCGTACCACATACCAGGTATCATCGTTCATGATCATGTGGATCAGAACATATCCCGGAAACATCTTTTTCTGAGACGCTTTCTGTACGCCGTTCTTCAATTCGACAACTTCCTGCATCGGAACACGGACCTCAAGGATCTCATCTTCCAGATGACGGTTCTCGATCGTTTTGTCAATGTTGGCTTTTACCTTGTTTTCATACCCTGAATAGGTATGCACAACATACCATTTTGCTTCTGCCATAAACTCACCTTTCCTGCATTACCATTTATCAGTATCTTATCTAACTAATAAATCTACCCCGAATTTTACCAGGATATCACAGATCGTGATAATCGCTCCTAAGATAACGGAAACAACTACGACCGCAGCTGTCTGTTTGGTAAGTGTGGTTTTGTCTGGCCAGATAATCTTATTAAACTCAGCTTTCAGACCTTTGAAGAAAGGAGTTTTCTTCTCTTTTGTCTTCGCTTTGTCTTTAGATTCGCCCATAACATTCACTTCCCTTCAACGACTATTTCGTCTCTTTGTGTAATGTGTGTGATTTGCAGAATCTACAGTATTTCTTTGTTTCCATGCGTTCCGGATGAGACTTCTTATCCTTTGTCATGTTGTAGTTACGATGCTTGCATTCTGTACATTCCAGTGTAATTCTTGTACGCACAACTTCCACCTCGCTTTTTATGTTCTAATTTTTAGTTGCATGACAGCTTGCGAGGCTGTCGTGAAAGCTTCACGCCTGAAACTTTCTTTGTTAAAAATAGGCATAAAAAAAAGACCTATACTTCCATTCGCTAGGTTAGTGTACCATACCGAAAGTATAAAGTCAAGAAATTAAATAATTTTTTACGAAAGCCTTCGGACTGTCCAGGTGCATCCGGAATCTGCTCTCATCCAGGCATATTCCCGGCACACAGGCTAAAATTTCAGCCGCAGAATGAAATCCGCGGCTGAAACTTTTTATTTATCTGTCACTTTTTCCAATGTGATATTCTACCTTCATACCACGCATGATAGTTCTTGATGCAATATCTACAAAGTTAAATCCAAATGCAATTGCAACGCAGGTTGCAAAAAGTGTGATCGTCTGTTCCAGGAGCATATGCATATTCCCGCTTACGCATGCGTACATTACATAGTACAGATTCGGTCCAGGAATCAGAGGGAATACAGACGCTGTCAGGAAAATTGTTGATGGTGCTTTATTTATCCGCGACATAATAAATGCATAGAATGCAACGAATGTCGCCGCAATTGTAGTTGCAAGGAAGTTACTTGGACGCGCCTCATAAACAAGTGCATAAATCAGCCATGTAAAAAATGCTCCGATTCCACAGTAAACCACCTGCATGCCCCGGATCTTAAACCACAGTGCAAATCCCACGCAGGCTGCGGTACAGGAAATCAGCTGTACGATCAGATTCGGGGTAAGGATATATCCTTCCGCCTCTACACCGCCAAAAAGAATCATCGGTATCGCCGTACCAAATGCGATTCCGGAAGCACCAAGCATGGAATTCATGATATTGATCGATCCGGAAATAAAGTCTTTCTGAAGCAGATCACGGATTCCGTTCGTCGTACTCAGTCCACTGATCAGGAGCATGACAATTCCGATCATGATCCGCTCCTCATGATCCGCAAATCCAAATTTAACAGATAACAGAATGATCATCTCTGCAATAAACGATAAGATCAGGTTATATGCCAGCAGGTTCTTCTCACGTTCGGCCAGCCAGTTCCCTGCTGCAACGATCACAATTGATACGATCACCGCAATGATCGCATCCCTTATATCACATCCAAAGAATACCGCAAATCCGGTACCACCTAAAATACCGGCCGCATAATGGGTGTACCACTTCTGTTCCGGTCTTCCCATCACCTCTTCAAACTGTCTTCTCATTTCTTTTGCATCCGGCTTTTCTTTACAGATTTTACGGCACAGATTATTCAGATAATCCAGCTTGTCAAAGTCACATTCCCCTATTTCTACCAGTCGGATCTGTGTAATAATCTGCCCTTCCGGTGTCTCTGCCGTAATCTGGATATTGCTTGGTATAACAAAAATATCATACTTTACAAATCCATAACTTCTGCAAATACGGTACAGACTGTCCTGCAGACGGAAGTTCTCCGCTCCACATCTAATCATAGCTTCCCCAATGTCCAGGATCCCCTGCACAATTCTCTCGTAATCGTATTTCACATTCATTTTCCTTTTCCCAAAACCTCTCTCTTTTGTTCTTCTTACAAAGCCAGTTGTTCCACCCTCCCGAACACTTCAGCCATACGAAGTAATGATATCATGATGTATCAAAAAGTCAACTAAATTCGGAGAATTTCTTCTAACCATGCCCATTCAATCTCATTATACCTTTTGTGTTTTGGAGATATTGTACTATGTTTCTGCGATATTCGTCAAGACATCCACCCCTCCAATATGATATAGTGCTATTTTGAAAGGAGCTTTTAAGAAATGAAAAAAAACACAAATTGTATGCAGACCATCTACGCTTGTTTTATTGGTTACATCGTTCAGGCTATCGTAAATAATTTTGTTCCCCTTCTTTTTGTCACTTTCCAAAATAATTACCATATTTCACTAGAACGAATTACCTTTTTGATCACACTCAACTTTATCATTCAGCTGTTTGTCGATCTTCTATCCGCATTCTTCATCGACAGGATCGGATACCGCATTTCGATTTTAATTGCGCATATCCTTTCTGCGGCAGGACTGATATTACTCACCGTTCTTCCGGAAGTTTTTTCCTCCCCTTATACCGGACTTGTAATCGCAGTTATCATTTATGCGATCGGCGGTGGACTTCTCGAAGTACTGGTAAGCCCGATCATCGAAGCCTGCCCTACTGATAACAAAGAAAAAGCAATGAGTCTCCTGCATTCCTTTTACTGTTGGGGGCATGTGGGCGTTGTTCTGTTATCAACCGCATTTTTCTGGTTTTTCGGAATATCGCACTGGAAAATCCTCGCACTTATGTGGGCTGTCATCCCAATATTTAACACTTTCCTCTTCAGAAGTGCACCAATCTACTCCCTTCACAAAGAAGGTGAACAAGGACTTTCTCTCAGAGAATTGTGCACATCTAAAATCTTCTGGATGTTAATGCTTATGATGACCTGTGCTGGTGCCAGCGAACAGGCAGTCAGCCAATGGGCATCCACTTTTGCCGAGACAAGCCTGCACATTTCCAAAACACTCGGCGATCTTGCCGGTCCTCTTACCTTTGCAGCCTGTATGGGGGCTTCCCGGCTGCTTTACGGAAAATACGGAGACAGGATCCGGCTGGATCTGTTCATGAGAGGAAGCTGCATTCTTTGCATCCTTTCCTATTTATGTATTTCCATCCTTTCATTTCCTGCGCTGAACCTTTTGGGATGTGCGCTTTGCGGATTCTCCGTTGGAATTATGTGGCCGGGACTTTTCAGCACCGCATCCGTCTCTATTCCACGTGGCGGCACAACAATGTTTGCCCTCCTTGCACTTGCCGGAGATCTGGGATGTTCCGGTGGTCCGACGCTTGCAGGTCTGGTATCTTCCTACGCCGGCGGCAGTCTGAAAACCGGAATTTTCGCAGCCATTATTTTTCCGGCCGTCCTGCTCCTTGGTCTGATAAAATCAAAAAAATCTGAATAAAAAATAACGGGTTCCCTTTTTCATTGAGTTACCCGTTATTTTTCTTTTTAGTTTATCGTTTTTTCAAATCGGTCCTCTTTCGGAGCCGTATCCTGTCCAAACCATTTCTTACTCAGTTTCGTAAGTGTTCCGTCTTCTTTCAATTCTTTTTACACATTCTTTACAGGCATAATAAAAAGATGAGCACCTTTTACAGCACTCATCTTCCCCACTACTTCAACAATTTTTCTTCCCATTCTTTTTCTTTAAACCCGGTCAGTACAAATCCGTCCCCAACTACAAACGGTCTTTTCACCAACATACCATCTGTCGCAAGCAGCTTTATCTGCTCATCTTCCGTCATCGTCGGAAGCTTGTCTTTCAGCTGCATCTGCTTATAAAGCATTCCACTTGTATTAAAAAACTTTTTCAGCGGGAACCCACTCATCGCATGCCATTCCTTCAGCTCTTCATAGGTTGGATTTTCCTCTACGATTGCCCGTTCCTCAAATGCAATCTCATGCGCCTCCAGCCATTTCAGCGCCTTCTGACAGGTGCTGCATTTTCTGTATACCAATACTTTCATCTATCTGATCCACTCCTTTTTTATTCTCCAAAGTCCTGCTTGTACATCCCTTACAAGCTCTGTATTTCCATGTACCAATTCTTCATGATACCGTGTCAGACGTTGCCAGCTTTTCAGGATCTGCTGCTTCTGTAACGGATAAAAATTACTCAACACCGCATCCATCTCTTTGATCCCATACATCTCCAGCTGCTCCTGGAACTGCTTCTCATCTTTTTCATCTTCCCCAATATATTTGAGACAGAGAATCTTATTCCAGTCATACATATCAAAAAGCAGAACTTCATCCAATGGTACTTCCAGTGTCAGGAAGTTGCCGCCCATCGACTGATCCACATTATAGGCTTCACGGAATGCCCAGTACGGATACTCCGCACCATCCGGTTTCTTCACATATTTCTCCATCTCACGCACAAACCAGGAATAGGCTGTTGTGAAAATCTTTGCACTCTCCTGATATTTTTTCCGCACATACGCCTCTTTGGAATAGCACACGCCATTCCGCTCAATTGCTTCGATTACCGGGTCTGCCTGTGATGCATATAAGGTTATTGTATTACATTTTTCACCCATTCTCTTCGCACCTCCCAGATGTTTCCATAACATCCATCACTTCCGATCTGGATGTCATCATCAAAAAGCCTCTTCCAGCTCTCCCGGATCTCCCGTTTGATCTCCGGATAGAACTGCGACATATACGCCTGCGTGTCGCTGACTCCATAGGCTTCCAGAAGCTCTTTGTGCCGCTTTTCATCCGCCTTGTCTGCCGGAATATAGGAATAGTTGAGGATCATTCCCCATTTTGTGAAATTCACTCTGGTAATCAGGGATTCTTCGATCTCCAGTTCCAAGATCACTCTTCCTTTTTCCGGAAGCATCGTTGCATCCTGCCTGAAGGATACCCATACCGGAAATTCCACATCCGCCGGTTTATTCCCGTAGTCCGGTCCGTTCTTGACCAGCCATTCATAAGTATCCAGAACCAGCTCCGAATGTTCTTTGAGATCCTTTATGATATACTCTCGCTTTACCGTATATCGTCCGGTCTCCTGAAGAACTTTCCAGACATTTTCATGCTGCTTTGACCACACTGTAATCTTTGCCATTCCATCACCTCACTAATGGTAAAATATAAGTACTCCAAAGATAACTAACCGGCATCACCATACTTACATTTACTATAACACCGATTGGCATCTTTTGTCCTCTTTTCCCTTTATTCTCTCATTACTTCGTATCAAATCTGGTCACTGCCATGTGGATCAGATATGGAATAAGGATTACCGGAATCGCCAGATACGCCAGCACACTATACGCCTTCTGGATCAGTGTCAGAAGCCCGAACTGTGCGATTCCAAAATCTACAACACAGCAGATAAATGCTGCCACAATTTCCTTTGTACCAATTTTACTTTTTTTACCCGTTTCCGTCTCTTTCTTCACTTTATTAAGACCACTGCAGATTCTTTTCACCATTGCAGCCACCATATTAACTGCCGTAGATACCGCTCCAAGAATGATCAAAACAGAAATCAGCGGCATCATAAATCCTTTTCCAACACCGCACTGCACCATAAAAAGTGTCGGGACGCTCGCCTCGCTCATCTCCGGCTTGGTACAAACAGTCATAATCCCAAGCACAACCATGATCATCATAAGTGCATTGATGATCCATCCGATTCCCATACTTTGCACCGCATCATCCGGCTTTTCAAAGCTCTTGGCATGCTGCACAAAAACAGCCACATTTGCCAGCTGGAATGTTCCGTAAATAAATGCTGAATAGAGTGCTTTCCCAAAGGATCCGCCATTTGCAGTCATCCGTGAAGCTGTATCTGCAATCTGCCCTGCACCTGCGATGATATTCGGAATATACACGATCAGAAGACCTGCGATAATGCAGACAGACAGGACAGAAGCCACCTTACGCACCAGGTCTGTTCCAAATACTGCCACAACGAAGATAAATATGCCGATAATCAACGTACACAGCAGATACGGAAGTCCGGTCAGGGTACTTAAGGTCGCTCCGCCTGTCGCAAATGCAACTGCGGGAGCCACGCACATCACACAAATATACAGTACTTCAAACAAATTGGAAAATACCGGCGCAAACTTCCCGTAAAACGCATTGTTATAAGACCGGTAATCATATACCTCATGCTTTCTCGCAAACCGGAGGCAGTACGCGAAAAATACAGCATTATATCCCATGGCCAAAACCGGCATCAGAAGACACCAGATTCCATAACGCACATAATAACTGTAGATCTGCGCACCCGAGGCAAATCCACCTCCGAAATGTGTTGTAAACCAGACAAACGCTACCCCAAGAATCATAGAGGAAGCTGCGGATTTCTTATTCTTCATGGCTCTGATCCTTTCTGACTCTTTCTTTCAGTTTCTGCATTGCATCTTCCAGCATTTCCTGGGTTACCTTATATGGGTAATGTGCTACATCCGACATTTTCGGAATATGTCCCATACTTTCTTTCCATTCATCCTCTGTAATCTCAATTTCTTTCAAGGACACCGGAAGACCTATCTCGCGATTCAGCTTATATATTTTCTCAAATTCTTCTTCCTGTCCATCTACAAGAAGTGCCAGAAGCACACCAAATCCAACTACTTCCCCGTGCAGATGCCGCTGCTCGATCACCGGATACTTCGTCAGAGCATAAAAAATTGCATGTGCAAGTCCACTGTTATAATCCGGTGTAAAATCTTTTGTAAGGAAAATGGATGCAATTCCGGTTGTCACAACGATCGCCAGAACCACCTGCTCTACATCGTATGTACACAGTCCCTTTTTATGGTCTGCAAATGCCTTCGGCCCATATTCCAGAAGCGGATTCCTGCACATCAGACTGACTGCTACACCAAGTGAGGCAAAATGTTCCAGTCTTTCATCCCTTGATGAGATTGTTGCTTCATAGTATTTTGCATAGGTATCACCAATTCCTGCCCACATATACTGACTCGGTGCTTTTGCTATGATTTCTGTATCGATAAATGCATGCATGACCGGACGCACGAAGAAATTCGGTTTCAGAAATGTACCATCCTCGTTATACATGATCGACACCGATGTACATGCCGAACAGTTGGATGCGATTGTCGGGAAGCTGAACACCGGCTTATCATCTGTGATACACAGACATTTTACCGTATCCAGTGCTTTGCCCCCTCCTACTCCAAATACCATATCTGCTTTCTGATAAACCGACATCCGGCGAAGCTTTTCTACCGTCTGATAGGTACAGTCTTTCCCATAAAGTTCTTTTCCAATAATCTCCAGATTCGTCTGGTCGACCGCCGCTTTGATCTTATCAAAAGCCGCATCAAGTGCCCTTTTTCCACCGATCACAAGTACCGTTTTTCCATAAGATTCGCAGACCGGTCCGATTTTATCGTAAATTGCATCTCCGATGGAATAATTCGGGAGATGCACCTCGTAATTTTCTAATTTCATATTCACACTCTTTCCCTTATAAAGATAACTCAAAAAGCCGGTACGGATACTTAAAATCCGCACCGACTCTGGTCTCTTTCATTAATTCTGATTAGATATCTAAAAGATCACTGTATACTTTCAGTGCTCCGTCTGTCTCATGGGCAAGTACACGTTTGGCAAGTACTTTCCCAAGCTGAACACCTTCCTGGTCGAAGCTGTTCACATTCCATACAAATCCCTGGAACATAACCTTATTCTCAAAATGTGCAAGAAGTGCACCGAGTGTCTCTGGTGTCAGTTCTTTACCGATGATAATACTTGACGGACGTCCACCTTCAAAATTCTTGTTGCGGTTCTCGTCTGATTTACCGCATGCAAATGCTACGATCTGTGCAGCTACGTTTGCGCAGAGCTTCTGCTGGCTTGTGCTGTCCTGAATCACAACATCTGTTCCGATCTGGCTGTTCTTGAAGCCGATGAACTGGAGCGGTATGATGTTGGTTCCCTGGTGGAGAAGCTGATAGAAGGAATGCTGTCCGTTTGTTCCTGGTTCTCCGAAGATCACCGGACCTGTCGGGTAATCTACCGGCTCGCCAAAGCGGTTAACTGATTTACCATTGGATTCCATATCCAGCTGCTGCAAATGTGCCGGGAAACGGCTCAGTGCCTGTGAATATGGGAGAACGGCTGTTGCCGGATATCCGAGTACATTACGCTCGTATACACCGATCATCGCATCCAGCATTGCCGGGTTCTTCAATAAATCTTCATTCTTGGAAACTTCATCTACCTTTGCTGCTCCTGCAAGGAACTGTGCAAATACTTCCGGTCCAAATGCCAGCGAAAGTACGGCACCGCCGACTGCTGAAGTAGATGAGTAACGTCCTCCGATATAATCATCCATGAAGAATGCTGCAAGATAATCATCGCTCTTTGCAAGTGGTGATGTCTCGCTTGTAACAGCGATCATATGCTTGGAAGCATCCAGACCTGCATTCTTCAGGGCATCTTTTACAAATGACTCATTGGTAAGAGTCTCAAGAGTTGTTCCTGACTTTGATACCAGAACAAAAATAGAATGTGCTACATCAATTGAATTCAGTACTGCTGCTGCATCATCCGGGTCAACATTGCTGATGAATTTGGCTTCCATCTTGAATGTGCCGTTCTTCTTAGCCCAGTTCTCAAGTGCAAGATACATTGCGCGAGGACCAAGGTCACTTCCACCGATACCGATCTGTACGACTGTTGTGAATTTCTCACCTGCTGCATTTGTGATCTCGCCGGCATGTACTTTATTGGCAAAATCTGCGATCCTCTGCTGCTGCTTAACATAGAATTCTCGCTTGTCTACTCCGTCAGCTTCTACTTTATCTCCAAGCTGTCCACGGGTGAGCTGATGAAGAACCAGTCTCTTTTCTCCTGTGTTGATCACTTCTCCATTGTAGAGTGCTGCGTACTTTTCTGTCAGCTGCGCTTCTTTTGCAAGCTTTGCAAGTGCTGCAAGTACTTTATCATCTACTGCTTTTGCAGCGTAATTGTAAGTAAGATCCTCTGTCATCGGAACGCTGTAATCCTTAACACGTTCTGCTCCGTTCTCACCGGACATCACTTCTGCAAGATTGACACGTTCTACTTCCGAAAGTTCTTTAAATGATGTAAGTGTATCCAAATTGTTCCAATTAATCATAGTGGATTCCTCCTTATTCCTTTTATGATAGCAAGATTGTATCAGCCCTTTTGATACGCACGAATCTTTTTCTCCGTTCCTTGTATCATATAATAATCCAAGAAAATTATACTATGATGTGGTTATGATTTCAAGCCTGACGGTCGGAAACCTTTGCTCGTTTTTACAATAATCTTGTCAAATACCATGAATAAGGACGGAAGGATCAGCACAACAACCACCATACTGATCAGTGCACCTCTCGCCATCAGGATACACAGTGAACTGATCATATCGATATTGGAATAAAGTCCGACACCGATCGTTGCAGCAAAGAAGCTGAGCGCACTAACGATGATCGACTGCGCAGAAAACTTATGCGCTGTTGTGATCGCGTCAAATTTGCCTGCGCCGTGGCTTCTCTCTCTCTGATATCTGGTGGTCATCAGGATCGCATAATCCACAGTCGCGCCAAGCTGGATCGTACCGATTACGATTGATGCCACAAACGGCAGCTTTGTTCCAGTGTAAAACGGAATACCCATATTCACAAAGATCGCAAATTCGATCACACCGACCAGGATCACCGGAATAGTAACTGATTTGAACAGAAGCAGAATAATCACAAATACGATTCCAATAGACACTGCACTTACACGCTTAAAGTCCGTGTCTGTAATGTTGATCAAATCTTTTGTCAATGGTCCTTCTCCTACCAGCATTGCACCCTTATCATATTTATCCATGATCTTATCAATCTGCTCAATCTGTTTGTTTACTTTATCCGTTGCTACTTTGTAAGTAGAATTTACCATCAGCAGCTGGTACTTATCATTTTTCAGCATACCGGTGACAGATTCCGGGAGCATATCTGCCGGAACACCTGAGCCGACCAGGTTATCCAGTCCAAGTACCCATTTAACACCATCTACTTTTTCAATCTCCTGTGACATCTTCTTGACATCAGAACCTGCAACCGAGCTGTCCACCAGGATCATATGTGTGGTGTTCATATTGTAATCTTCTTTTAATTTCGTGTTCGCAATGACACTCGGAAGATCCTTTGGCAGCGATTCGTCCAGATTGTAGTAAACACCTGTGTGATTGTTTCCGTAAATCGCCGGAAACAGAAGGATCACAAATGCGACTACATAAATCACGTAACGCTTTGTCACCTTATCCGAAATTCTTCCAATATCCGGAAGCAGCGGTTTGTGTTTTGTCTTCTCGATCAGCTTGTCACAGCACAGGATCATGGACGGAAGAACGGTTACACAGACCAGAACTCCGAAGATAACACCTTTTGCCATAACGATACCGATATCTTTTCCAAGCGTAAAGCTCATAAAGCAGAGTGCGATAAATCCGGCAACTGTCGTAACTGAACTTCCGATTACGGATGAAAAGGTCTGGGAAATCGCGTGTGCCATCGCCCGCTCTTTATCTCCGTTATAGCGCACCTGCTGCTCCTGATAACTGTGCATCAGGAAAATAGAATAGTCCATAGTGACACCGAGCTGAAGTACCGCTGCCAGTGCCTTCGTGATATAAGAAATCTCTCCAAAAAATACATTCGTTCCAAGATTATATACGATTGCAATTCCGATACTCAAAAGGAACAATACCGGAACAAAAATCGATTCCATCGTAATTGCCAGAACCAGTGCAGAAAGTGCGACTGCAATCAGTACATAAAGTGGTGTTTCCTTTTCGGCAAGCTCTTTGGTGTCCTCTACAATCGCAGACATTCCACTTAAGAAGCACTGCTCTCCGGTAATCTTACGGATCTCGGTAATTGCCTTCATGGTTTCATCGGATGAAGTTCCGTCTTTGAAAAATACCGCCATCATTGTTCCGTCTTCTGTGTTGTACTCATCATACAGCTTTGACGGAAGCACGCTCTGTGGAACCGAAATATCAGCCAGTGAATCATACCAGAGTACATTCTCTACTCCGTCTACCTTCTCTACCTTTTCTTTCAGCTTCACAATCTCTTTATCTTCCATGCCGTCTACCATCAGCATCGAAAATGCCCCGATCCCAAAATCATTCGTCATGATCTCTTGTCCCTGCATTGTCTCAATGTCTTCCGGAAGATAAGTCAGTACATCATAGTTGATCCTGGTGTTCACATACCCCCACACAGCCGGAATCAAAAGGATAATACTGAGTATCAGTATCGGTACTCTGAATTTAACAATCTTTTTGCCAACCTTTACCATACTTTATTCCTCTTTTCTTTTTATTCTTTCTCTCTTAATGACTGCCGGTCATTTATTTTACAAAACCAATATACAACAAAACTGACCATAAGTCAATTTGTTTATTGACTTATGGTCAGTTTTTTAATAATATTGTTTAGACTGATAACCTTATGCGTAATCCTGCTCCATAATATAACAACGGGCAGACTCTGTTCCCCGAATCTGCCCGTTCATTTACGCTATTCATTTATGCATTTTCTGCCGCTTCTTCACGATTTTTGCAAAGCACCTGTCCAGCCACATAGCAGACCGCTGCAACTGCCATACCATTGATCGAAGCAATTCCCCATGACACAAGATTTGCTACCACTGCGCCTGCGATTACACCGATCACAGCAAACCAGTTTACAGTTTTGATTTCTACTTTATCACTGTCGTACTCCTTCTTATTTATGAAATACGAGAGCACCAGGATAATCCCTACCGGCGGAAGGGTACAGTTCAGTACGTTCAGCCAGTTACAGAAATTGTAATACAGCCATACGGAAAGAAGTGTTCCGATAATTCCTGAAATCAGAACCATCGGTTTCTTCTTCTGCCGGAAAATATTTGCCAGTCCAAGACCTGCTGAATACAGCGCATTGTCGTTGGTGGTCCAGATATTGAGTCCCAGAACCAGAATCGCCATATAGAACAGATTCAGACGGATCATAACCTCAAAGATATCATTTCCGCCAACGAAAATATAGGCAATCGCCCCAAAAAAGAACATCAGTGAATTCCCGATAAAGAATGCTACAACCGTTGCAATTGTACCTGATTTGGCATCCTTTGCAAATCTTGCAAAGTTCGGAGTTGCCGTTCCGCCTGATACGAAGGAACCGACTACCATACCCGCTCCACCGATCACGGTCACAGATCCACTGGATACTGCAAACTGGTCAACGATTGTTCCATTTCCCTGACGAACTGCCATCACCATTGCTACCGTTCCAAGAATCGCAACGAGCGGAACTGCAATATAGCTTACCACCGTAAGGGAATCAATTCCGAAATATGCAGAAGCGGTCATACAGCCTCCTGCAACCAATACCAGAGCCCACATCGCAGCCTTACTTCCACCGAGAAGTTCTCCTGATACCGGGATTGCAAACATCGCAACACCCACACCGAACCATCCGATCTGAGTGAAGCTGATCATTGCAGAAGAAAGATAAGATCCTTTTTCTCCAAACGCTCTTTTTGCCAGAAGATCCATGCTAAGTCCGGTCTTTGCACCTACATATCCCAGAAGTCCTGTATACATACCAAGGATCGCTCCTCCAAGGAGAAGGGACTTGATAAATCCCCAGAAATCAAGTCCTGCTGCCATCTGCTGCCCAACCCACATACTTGCCGAGAAAAATGTAAATCCCAGCATGATCATAAACATGGTCAGGAAACCTTTTCTGCCCTCTTTCGGGACTGCCTGGTCCGCATAGTCAATATCAACAGTTGTATTTTTCGTGTTTTTGCTCATTTTTTACCTCATTCCATTCTCTGTGATCAACAAGTTCATTCTTTTTATAGCATATATTTCTTCAAAGAATCGGTAAATTCGGTAATTCTCTGATCTGCCAGTTCTTTTAATGTAATATTTTTCATACTCTCGATATATCCCTGTTCCTGACGGTACAGCCACTTGGTGTCTGCCGGACGGATCTTCTCATAGTGGTTCTTCTCGATCCAGTCCTCATAACTGATCGGTGTCGGGTATCCAATCTTTTCATCAAGCAGTTCTTTAAAATCGATCTTATCTGCTCTCTCTTTGATTCCTTCCCAGAATTCCAGAACTTCCTCTACATGCTCATGAATCTCATAGCGTCTTGCCCCGCCATCGTAGATGATACATTTTTCAAAAAGCGGACTGCACATGGAAAGTGTCTCTCTTCTGAACTCCGGCGCGATGATTCCGCCCTTCCAGTAGAAGTCCACATCCGGAAGGTTGATTCCTGACACACCTTTATCCTGATAAGTACTGAAAATTCCTTCATAATACACGGTAATGAACCCTTCAAATTCCGGCCAGAACTCACGGATCTCTCTGGTAAGATTCTCAAGAATCTCAATTCCCTTTGTCCCACCAATTGTGAAAATGATAATATTACGAAGCTTTGCTCCGTTCTTCCTGTAAAAATCTGTCACATAGCGCAGGCAGTGGATCAGAGTCTCCCCACTTGCAATGATATCTCCGATCATCAGTGTGCTGTCCGGAACCATGGTAAGCTTACTATATTTGATTTCAAGCCCTGCAATCTCTTCATCCGCAAATACACGTTCACTGGATAAGAAACTGATATCGTGTACACGGATGTGCTCTCTGTAGCAGCTTTCCTCCAACGGATAGTTCAACGCTCCTCTCAAGATAGAAAGAATATTTGCAGTTGTCACTTTCTTCTGTTCCTTAAAATAGTAAAGCATCTGAGATGTAGAAGGAATCAGGCAGTCATATACCTCATATCCGACGATCTCCGGTGTATTCAGAAGCTTTCTTGTCTCTGCTTCCGATACAACATAATATTCATTTACATAGTTCCCACCGGCCAGTTTATAACAGGCTACACCCTGTTCATTAAATTCCGGCACCAACTTAACCTGATTCCAATTTTTCATCTGTGATTTTCCCCTTTTCTGTAAGTCCACTTTTCATAACAATAAACATTCTACAAAATGTTATGCTGAAAGTGAGGGAATGTCAAGTGGAAATTAAAAAAGAACGCCCCTGTTTCCAAGAACATTCTTTTCCATTTCTCTATTTACATCACCATCTGGAACACCAATACCATCAAAGGCATCGTCACAATCGCTCCAAGTGTAGTCAGCACACTGATCGTACTGGCATATCTGGAATCATTGTCATATACCTGACACATCTGTGTAACAGTTGAAGCAACCGGCGAAATTACCGCCATAAATACAATCAAAAGGATTTCTTCTCCTTCTTTATTCCATCCCACAAGACCACTTACCTTCAGGATAAGCAACGCAATAAGCGGAATCACTATCAGTCGCATAAACGAAATAAAATATGCTTTCTTATTCGTCAATACTTTCTTTAAATCCATTCCACCGATCAGCATCCCAATTACAAACATACTTGCCGGTCCAATCATTGCTCCGACTGAACTAAGCGTTCCTGTAATGATTTCCGGCAGACGTATTTTTGCAAAAAACAAAGTAATCGCAATGATAATCGTAATGATATTGATATTAAAGAATATTTTCTTCAGATTAAATCCTTTTTCATGACTAAGTACTTTTTTACAGTGTGTCCAGAAAAAGATAGTCTGAAGTCCCATAAATACACACGCATAAAATACCCATTTATCTCCAAGCATAAATGCAACAAGTGGTACGATCAGATTTCCAGAATTGGAATAGTAAATGGATATCGTTTCCACTTCATTCAGATGAAGAACCTTTCCAATCAGGTTGACGATTGGAAGTAATATAAAAAGAAGCAATAACGATGCAATGCAAGCCAGCTCCAGTCCACTTACTTTTTCCGGCGTATAGTCTACCTGAAATGCATTCAGAATCACACATGGTACAATCAAATAGAGCACCAATGTTGACAGTACTTTACTGTCTTCATCTTTCAACAATCCCATTTTGACTACCGCATATCCCATAAAGATCATAATAAACAATTTTGCAATCTGTTCCATCAGAAGTATACTCAGTTCCATTTTTGCCCTCTTTTCCTTTTCGTTAAAATCTAAAAGCATAGCTACGTTACACTCGCTACGCCACTGTCCAACTTCCAATTTTAAAAGAAGCGGATTGCCAGACGCAACCCGCTTCCTATTATTTCATTTCTTTTCTATCGGTTTATTTCTCGTCTGTCAGATTTTTCCATCTTTTAAACAATACCAAATCCCCTGTTCTCTGTCAAGAAATCTCATTTTTCAGACTTTTCTCTTGCTACACCTGTCCCAGAAGCTCTCTGCACTTCTGGTTCATCTCACCCAGTTCCTGCACAACCGGTAACAGATCCTCTTTACTCATTCCATAACTGATCATGCAGAGTGCCTTATAGAAAAATTCGTTCACTTCCGCATCTGTTTTCCCCATAATGACCGCCGGGTAAATGATAGCTGCCATCTCCCGGATTCCGAAAAGGATTGCAGTCTCCACGCCGCGCACATCTGTTTCGTGTTTCCAGATATTGCTCACATCATATTCGGAGGTATTGCCACACGGTGCTGCGCAGACTGCGCAATCCGGTGCGACGGTATTTTTTTCTTCTCTTACTTTTTCGATCATCGCTTTTAAAGCTGCTGCCCCGGTGTTACTGTTCGTAATCGTATGCACAAGACCTTCGATGATAATCTCATCTGTGTTTTCTGTCTTTGGATTGTTACCACAGGATCTGGCAAGACCGATCAGCGCACCGGTCAGTTCATCTGGAGTGCTAAAATCTCCTGTCCCTGCGAAATCGTCGCTGTATTACTCATATTTTCATTCCTCATACCTTCTTTTTTTGTATGGATAAGTATACGGTTTCTGGATTTTCATTTCTGTTGTAATAGCAACATTATTCCGATTTATCTGTTCCAATCAAGACTTTCTTTCCACAAAACGCGAAACCATAATGCCGGATCTTTGATTTTGGGATACCATCAAATAATAATCCCATTCAGATGATCGCACTCATGCTGGATAATCTGCGCCGTCCATCCGCTGTATTTCTGTCTCTGCCGTTTAAAATTGATATCTTCATATTCTACTTCTATTTCCTGATAGCGCACACATTTTCTTACACCATCCAGAGACAGGCATCCTTCTTCTGTCTCATACTTTCCGTTTTTCTTTACAATCTTCGGATTGAACATCGCAACATTCATAAATCCCATATTGACTGCAATGATCGCTTTATTTACCCCGATCATATTTGCTGCCATTCCCACACAGCCATCTTCGTGCGCTTTTAATGTATCCAGTAAATCAATTGCAACTGGAAAATCTCCTTTCGTTGCTTTCTCTGCCTTCTGGCGCAGAAAAAAGAGATCTCTCATAATTGGTTTTACCATTTTATCTTTCCCCTTTCCGTAGTACTAGTTACTGTTCACAGTATCTGTGACCAGCAACTAGTACTTTCCAGTATACACGATTTTTCCCATTTTTAGGTTGGAAAAATTGGAAAATGCACATATAATTAGATTAGTTTTCAAATACAAACAGGAGTGTATTATCTATGAATAAAATCAAAATCATAAAAAAGAACGATGAATATTCTTCCGAATATCAGATCGGAGATACTTTTAAAATCGAGGGCACCTGGTATGGTGGTGTTCATATCATCGGCAAGACCGGCGCACCGGTTTCTCTTGATAAAGATGAGTATATTTATCTGGATGCAGATCCGGAAAATAAAATAGATTCTTCGTCTGTAATTTCCCACCCGGAATCGTCTGCCTCAACACAAACCAGTACGGTTATCCCAGAAGCACAGCCTGCTTCTACGCTTTCTGCCAATACCGAAAAAAATAACGCAGAACCCCTCCATGAAATCCATGTTGGCGATATCGTGCGCCATTTCAAAAGAGAATGGGTATCAGAAGAGAGCACCAAATACCTCTACAAGGTACTGGCTTTTGCTGAACATACCGAAACAGGCGAAAAGCTGGTTGTCTACCAGGCAATGTATGCACCATTCAAAATCTGTGCAAGACCATACGATATGTTTATGAGCGAAGTCGATCACCAAAAATATCCGGGGATCAGGCAGCAATGGCGTTTTGAAATAAATGAATAAATCATGATTAAATAAAAATGGAGAATCTCTCCCAGTCCCCGGCTGATACCGGAACGGATGATTCTCCATTTCAGAATGTCTGCTTTGTTTGTTTCTTCTTATTTCAGGTTCTGATACTCCTCAATCACCTTATCCATCAAGCTTTCTGCTTTTTTATACACTTCTTCATCCATCTGATTGTATGGGAAAATTGCGCGATCCGAAACTTCTACTCCTCTATGTTGCATTAGTTTTTTGAACAAGAGCGAGAAATTTGAATCCATGTCATAGAGTGGCATCAGTTCATTTGTATGATTTGGTTCTGACACGGAGTCCTTTAAACCTTTAATATTAGTATTATTTTCTACCAGTTTTTTCAAGGTTTCCGGAGCGATGGAATGTCCACTTCTTGCCGGGAAATTATAGATATAAAGATTTCCTTTTATTGACTTTGCAAGCGTATCATAATATACAAAAATCTTTTCCTGATCCAATGCATAATAACATGGTCCGATAACCATTGCTCCTTCATAGCCCATTTCATTTACTTCATTTGACAACGCCACCGTATCTTCAAAATTAAGGCTTCCGGTTCCAGCATAAAGCTTTGTGCGCCCTGCAGTATAATCTGCATAGAATTTGAAGAAATCATGTTTCTCCTGTTTCGTAAGTCCTGTAAATTCACCGGACGATCCCAACACAAGAATTCCATCAACGCCTCCTTCAATCAGGAAATCAATTACCTTTTTATTCCCTTCATAATCCGGTTTTTCATTTTCATCAAAAACTGTAACAACTGGTGTACCGGTTGCAATAATGTCACCAGCCTCCAGAGTAATTCCTTTGGACAATTCTGCAATCAGCCACTATCCATGTCTGGTCTGCAGATCTCTTGAAGAAAGATCATTAAATACGGAATATCCAAATACATATTCTTCTGCTCTTCCATTCTATGTACCGATCCATCTGTGCTGCTTTTTGCGGATCACCATTTACCACTGAATTACAATAATACGCCAATCGCAGCTTTAAGTGTATCCATGCCAACTTTCCGTATTTCTGGGGAAAAAGAAAAAGAAGTTGTTCAGATTTTATGGGAAGCCAAACACCGAATTAAAGCCCACTTTCAAGTGTATGGTGTTAATTTTGGAAATTAAAAAAACCTGGCAGAAAGCAAAATTCACTTTCTGCCAGGTTTTTCATTTTTCTATACGCCTTTCCCTTCCCCTGCAAAATATTCTTTTACAAGTTTTACCACAACTCCTGATAACAGGAATACTGCAATTAAGTTCGGGATTGCCATCAGTCCGTTAAATGTCTCTGCAATATTCCACATCAGTCCAAGATCCATCGTTGCTCCGACGATCGCAACCAGTGAATACAGCACCATAAACGGTTTGTTGATCTTCGTTCCAAATAAAAATTCAATACATCTGGTTCCATAAAGTCCCCATCCGATAATCGTTGAAAATGCAAAGCAGCACATTGCAACCGCGGTAAAGATCGATACCCAGCTCCCATATGTAGAAGTAAATCCAAGAATCGTAAGCTCCGCACCTGCTGCCTCCCCGTAACCAATCGGAACTCCGCTGCACAGGATTACCAGTGCGGTCAGTGTACAGATTACGATCGTATCTATAAATACCTCAAAGATTTCGAAGAATCCCTGTTTCACCGGTTTTTTTGTATCTGCACATGCATGTGCAATCGATCCGGTACCAAGACCTGCCTCATTAGAGAAAATTCCTCTGGACACACCTTTTTTCATACTGATAAAGAAGCTTCCGACTGCCCCTCCGGTAACAGATGTCGGTGTAAATGCACCTTCAAAAATTGAAACAAATACATGTGGTATATTTTTTAAATTCAACAGAACCACTCCGGCAGCTAACAGAACATAGATAACCGCCATGAACGGTACAAGCTTTTCCGTTACCTGTCCGATTCTCTTGATTCCACCGAGAAGGATCAGTGCAATCAACACCGCAAGCACAATTCCGATCACAAGATTGACCGTCTTTGCTGCATCCACTCCAATCACCCCGTAATTGAATAATGCGGAATCAATTGCTGTCGTAATCGTATTGACCTGTGTCGCATTTCCAGTTCCAAATACTGTCAGCACACCGAATGCAGCAAACAAATATGCAAGCCAGTGCCAGTTTTTATTCAGACCATTCTTAATATAATACATTGGCCCACCGACCAGATCCCCTTCTGCATTCTTTTCACGGAAATGTACGGCAAGTGTTACTTCTGAAAATTTAGTACACATTCCAAGAAGTGCGGAGATCCACATCCAGAAGACTGCTCCCGGTCCGCCGATTGCGATCGCTCCTGCAACTCCTGCAATATTCCCGGTTCCAACCGTCGCCGCAAGCGCGGTACAGACCGCCTGAAATGGTGTCATTGCACCATCTGTGGCATCTTTTTTCCGAAGCATGCGCCCAATCGTCACCTTCATAGCGTATGGAAATTTTCTGATCTGGATAAATCCGGTTCTGACACTGAGCAGAAGTCCTACTCCGATGATACAGATCATTGCCGGCACACCCCAGATAAAATTATTGACTACATTATTGACCGACTCAATTGTAGATAACATCCCTTATTCCCCTCCAGGATTGAAAGATTTTCCTCTTCATCTTTCATTTTCTTATTTTTGGTATATAAAATGAATATTTTATTTATTATACACAATTCGTCAGGGAAATACAACTGCTTTTTCATGGCGGACGTTTCTTCTTTTTTATGCCTCGTAACGTATTTCTTCTTTTATTTTATCCTGGATTTCCACAAGAACTTCCATTAAAAGCGGATTGAACGCTCCGCACTCTCCGTTCAGGATCATCTTCATCGCCTGCTCATGTGAATACGCATCTTTATATACACGCTTACTCACCAGTGCATCATAAACATCTGCCACAGATACAACCTGTGCCGCAATTGGAATCTGTTCTCCAATCAGACCATCCGGATACCCTTTACCATCATAACGTTCATGATGCCATCTGCAGATCTGATACGCGATCTTGATCATCTTCTCATCCTTATAATGCTCCAGCTTATCCAGCATAGAAGCATCAATCAGCGTATGCTCTTTCATAGTCTCAAATTCTTCTTTAGACACCATCCAGGCAACGGATCAGCTCGAGCACATATGGCTTCTCATCCACTTCTATATAACGTGCGATCACTTGATAAATCCTGCCATTTACAATCTCCAGCTTTCCTTTTTCTTCTTTCGTGGTCGCTGCACGCATCGCTACACAGTTATCACAGGGTGTTTCCCGTTTTCAATAATGATAGCAGTTCTGCCCCTCGTTGATTTTTCTCCATTCTTCATCAATATCTGATATATTTCCAATTGGGAAAAGACGGATCTCCTGAAAGATCTTCCGAAAATATTGGATTTCTTCTTCTAATTGTCCTTTTGTCATTCGTTCTTCCGCATTCATGTCTTGTCCTCCAGACTTCTACTACGCAGTTTCCTGTTATTTTCATTTCTAATTATTTTACAATATTTACAAAAAATAAAAAGAATTATCCCGATATATGTGAAAAAATTTTTGTGAAACATAGGCTACATCTGCATTACTGTGAAAAAAGGACCACCAAAACCTGTTTCCGGGAATTGGTGATCCTTCATGAAATACTTATATAACTATCCTTTTATGTAATTTATTTTCTCGTCATCACGCGATTTTCTACCGCTTCAGTCATCGGAACTTCCGCTGTCACTGATGCATTCTCGATTTCCACAGAATAGGTCTTGTGGATCAGACAGTTGATCGGATCTTCTGTCGTGATGACCAGTGCCAGGCTATGTCCAGGCTCTACCGTATATCTTGTCGCATTCAGATAAATATGGTAATCATGGTATTCACCCTTTTTCAGTTCGATACTGTTCTGTGCTGTCTCCGGTTCATATCCTGCTTCCGGATTGCACAGATCTGCAAATGCCCGTGTGATCACACGGTATTTCTTATGTACAGTAGCAAACTCCGCTTCATTCCATGCCGGAACCTCTCCTCCGCTGATAATTCCGCCTTCTTTTACCACATTGACCGGAATTGTATTTCTCTGCGGATCTACAGACTGAATGCTGTCAAATTCTTCATCGCACACGTCACAAAGAAGAAGAGTAAGCTTCACATCATCCATACGTCCTGACATTTCATGCATTCCAAGCTTCATCGTCAGAGTATCTGCATCATTACTGTTTACCGGATTGAAATCTGCTTCTGCATCTCCATCTTTTAACGCTGCTCTTAATCTTACGCAGGTTGTTCCCTGTAATGTCACTGCCTCTTTAAATGGATCCGTCACATAACGCTGTGCCATATTGCTTGATCTCACACCCATCACATCATCGAAGTTCTCTGCACTGACACCCGCTGCTTCCCAGTCTGTATCGATTACAGTTGTTCCCTGTTCTTCGCATGTAAGATTCATCTTATATGCTGTCTCCCAGGAATCTGCTGTCTCCCATTTTCTCTGGTCATAGTTCATCTGCACCAGGATTGCCGGTCTATTCTCTGCACCATTTTCAACTCCGTATAAATAATGAGAAATCCATTCATTGATAATATCATCATAGAATTTACCATCCACAAGGATTCCATATCGCTTCGGCATCGTTGGTGTGATATGTGCACCTTGATGAAGGATTGCTTTTACATTCTTTCCTGCCTTCTGGAAAGATTTGTACATCATCTCATACTGCTTGGTAGACACGTTCTCGTCATTCAGTCCCTGTACGATGAGTGCACTGCATTTGATCCGGTCTGCATGAAGACGATAATTTCCCATACCCCAGAATTCCGGATTATAGTCAAATCCACCCTTGATCTGCTGAAGACTCATCTCATGATGGAATGCTGCCATATCCTCCCGCTGCTTCTCGGTTAATGTCTCATCATTGTAACGGCTGGAACAAAAATAGGCAAGGAAGCTGTTCAGCATTTCTTTCGGCCAGTACCGCTGTGCGCCCTGCATGTTCTGCTGGCTGTACCAGTCCGCGATTCCTGCGATCGGTACGATTGTCTCCAGTCCTTCTACTCCTGTTGTTGCCACTGCAAACGGCATGGTTCCGGCGTAAGATCTTCCTGTCATGGCAACCTTTCCGTTTGACCAGTCTGCCTTTGTCTCAACCGTTCCTTCGCGGTCTGCATATCCGATACGGTCTCCATGCAGCCATTCTACAATTGCTTTGAAAGCGTCTCTTTCATAGTCTGAACCAACATAATTGAATCCGTCAGATCCTTTTGAACCAAATCCCGCACTTAAAACAACTGCAAATCCACGTACAAGATAATAATCAAAGGTGTCGATATTTTCAAAAACCATAATGTTATTATTTCCTTTATCCGGATAATACCAGTCTGCCGGATCTGCTTTTAAAGAAAGATCCATTGCACTGATACATCCCTGCGGAACATGCGCATCCACTTTTTTGTCAAGATCTGCAAAATTAACCGGATGATATTCTTTTTCTGCCACTTCTTTCATATGCGGATATCCATCTTCCTGGACTCCCGCCGCATATGGACGTGCCTCATATAAAGTTGCAGCCTTATAATTCCCCTCTACTGCACTTCTTGGTACCTGGACAACAGCTTTCACAAGATCTCTTTTTCCATCTCCGTCCACATCGTAATCCGTTTCCACATAAACACAATATCTTACGATACTGGATGTTGCCGGATCATACTTTTCTCCTGTCTTTCCATCTGTAAGTGGAAATACCGGCTGTGCAAGTCCGTTCTCAAATACTGGTACTTTGCTGTAATTCTTTTCGTTCATGGTAAACCTCCCAAACATTAAATAAATACTCGGATCTAATCACATATTATTTCCCCAATATTATTGTGATTTCATTTCTCCATTTCCTATTATAACGAGATGCAATAAGAACTTCAATGAGATTTTTCGCTTTATTTTATAGTTTACTATACCTGTTTTCCTTTCTCAATTCTATAGAAATAATTTTTTAGACATGCTATAGTAAACTTATATTTTACATAGATTTATCTATAATTTAACAAACAAAAAGGGGATATTATGAAAAAGAACATAAAAAAGATATTAAAAGTTCTCGGAATCTTCCTGCTTATCATTCTGGTTGCGCTGATTGCATATCTGATCTATCTCTTTGCAAGCTATCACCGCATTCCGGATAATCAAGCTTTGAAGATTGAGAAAACTTCCGATGGAACAGCTGCAGCTGACACACTGACAACCGAGAAAGAATATTCCGCTCTGACCTACAATGTTGGTTTCGGAGCCTACACGCCGGACTTCAGCTTCTTTATGGACGGCGGAAAATCTTCCTGGGCAAAAAGTAAGGAGAGTGTCGAATCTGATATTCAGGGTGCCGGAGAACTGGTTGCTTCCAAAGATCCGGATTTCGCACTGATCCAGGAAGTTGATCTGAACTCTACACGAAGCTACCATGTAGATGAATATTCAATTTTAAAGGATACGATTCCAAGTTACAATACGGTATTTGCACAGAATTACGATTCCGCATTCCTTTTTTATCCATTCACACAGCCGCATGGTCGCAGCCGTTCCGGACTTGCTCTTTTCTCCAAATATCCGGTTACGGATTCTCTGAGAAGAAGCTTTCCGATATCGACAAGCTTCAGCAAGTTCTTTGACCTTGACCGCTGTTACAGCATTTCCAGAGTCCCTGTAGATAACGGGAAGGAACTGGTTATCTTCCTGCTTCACATGTCTGCTTACGGCAACAGTGATGCGATTCGCGAAGCACAGATCCGTATGCTGAGTGCAGATATGGAAAAGGAATACGAAGCCGGTAATTATGTACTTTGCGGTGGTGATTTCAACCATGACCTTAAAGCATCCGAAAAAGATGCAGAAAATTGTGAGTCCTGGGCTTATCCATTCCCACGCGAAGAGCTTCCGGAACACTTTTCATTCTGCCTGGACAATCTTTCTGACAGTGAAAAGGATGCTCTCTGGGACAGTGCACGGAATGCAGATATGGAATATGTACCTGGTGTGACCTACACGGTGACGCTGGACGGATTTATTACTTCCGATAATATTGAATACACAGAATATGAAAATGTAAATACCGGATATAGCTACTCGGATCATGATCCGGTGTATATGAAATTCAAATTATTAGATGAATAATATGTAAAAAGGCAGCTGATCTTTTCAGACCAGCTGCCTATGTTTTCGTCTATTTTCTTTCGTCCTACTCCAGATCAATCTTCTCCTGCAATACCACACAGCCTGCCATATCACCAATAACATTTACACAGGTTGCTCCCATATCGCAAAGCGTATTGATACTGATATAAACGCCCATAACACCTGCCGGAAGTCCTGCCATCGTAGCAAGTGCCGCAAAGGATGCGATTGCAATACTGGAAATCTGGTTGGAAACACCAAGTTCATTCTCCACACAACTCTTACTGATCGGAATGGTTGCCGAGCTTGAACAGGTTCCGAATGCATTCAGTGCTGCCGGCATGATCGCACGGAAAAACTTGAACGGACTTGTCTTTCCATGAAATTTTACTGCACCGCCGTACACAATAAATGCAAATCCATAAAATGCAACATACAGAATGACCAGCTGTGTTGCCAGTGATACGATCGTACTCGTTCCATTTGCTTCTACAACCGGAACAATGGTACAAAATACACCAATCGGTGTAAAATACATAACAGTACTGATTACCTTCAGACACACCTCGTTACAGGAATCAATCACCTTTAATAATGGCTCTCCCTTTTCTCCGATCGCAATCCGAATGATCTGTTTATAGATCATGATCTCTCTTCCTTTCTTTTGACAAATCTCAAGTACTGTCTGAAATAATTTTTACTTTTTTCACGATTATGGGATAAAATTTTATATTGAAAATGCAGATGACAGTCCTTCCGGATTTCGTCACCTGCTTTTCACTCTTTCTATATTTTCCGCACTGAATTTCCATCTCTAATCTTTACAGGAAACCGGTACGAATAATTTTTCTGCTGCCATTCCGGATCCTCCATCATCCGCAGAAGATGTTTTGCTGTGATACGTCCGAGCTGATACTTTGGATGCACCGCTGTCACCAGCTGAATACTGGTACTCGAATCCTGAAGCTCTGCATCATCAAAAGATACCAGCGAAATGTCCTCCGGCACATGCAGCCCTCTCTCTTCCAGGAACTCCATGTAATAATCCGCCACCTCATCATTGTAGACCATCATCGCCGTACAATCCTTCGTCCGTCTGTACATCCTAAGCAGTCCCTTTTTGCTCAGTTTCTCCTCCATATCCTTCGTCGAATACCAACGAATACAGTCATCATCAAATTTCACGCCGTAATCTGACAGGCACTGAACAAATCCTTTGTACCGCTCAATCCCCTGCCTGTCATCATACTTGAAGATTCCGCCAATCCTTCGGTGCCCGTTCTCGATCAGAATCCTGGTCAACTCGTAAGCTGATCTGGAATCCGACATTTCTACACTGTCAAATGGCATATTTTCATAATGATTGTGAATAAACAGTGTCGGAATATTTCTTCTTTTGATTTCTTTATAAAGACGAATGTTTGGATTTGGAAATGCCGATCTCGATCCTTCAATGATCAGACCACTGACATTTCCTTTGAGCAGACCTTCCAGATAAATCGCCTCATCATTCAGGCGGTTCTTCGTTACCGCAACCTCAATTCCATATCCTTTTTCTGTCAGCGAAGCTTCAATCCCGTCGTATACCCGCGGAAACAGATAATCAGAATAATAGCTCAAAAGAAGACCTATTTGTGGTCTTTCTCCATTTACTCCACTGCTGTCATAAGAAACATAGGTTCCGCTTCCCCTCACACGGGTAATCAGGCCTTCTTCCTCCAGTTGCTGCAATGCAGTCCTTACCGTCTGCCTGGAATATCCAAACTTCTTCTGAAGGCTTGTCTCTGACGGAAATTTATCCATATTTTTAATCACACCACTGGTGATCAGTGTGTGTGCCCAATTATATAATTTTTGGTATTTAAGTCCTTCCTGTTCTGTCTTATGCATAAACTCTCCATTTCTGCCACATAGACCAAAAATCAGGATTCGCAATCTTATTTGGACTGCAAATCCTGACTTCCGATCTGTATACATCCGGAAAATTCTTCTCGTAAACGAGAACTGTCAGTTCCCCAATATGTAAATTATTATTTGATTACCTGGATAGATTCTCTGTCTGCGAATACTGCCACGAAGATCAGGAATACAACACCCTGAATGAGCTGCATCATCTGTGTTGTGAATCCCATCATTGTCAGTCCACTGTTCAGTACGATGTACAGTAAAGATCCAACAACAATATTTTCAAAACGAACCTTTGCGCCACCGGAAATCGGCATACCACCTAATACCAGCGCGATCAGAATCTGTGTTTCCAGCTGGTTACCACCTGAAGATGTAACCGATCCGACTTTGATTACATTGATAAATGCCGCAAATCCTGTAATTGCACCTGCAAGTACATAGATGAGGAATTTCATCTTATCTGTACGGATACCAGAGAACATTGCTGCTTTTTCACCGGCTCCGATTGCTTTCAGATAAGTTCCGAACTTTGTATAACGGAATGCAATGAATCCAATAATCAAAATAACTACCGTACATGCAATCTTAAGTCCTGTACTGTCATAGTTGATCAGTTTTGCAGAACCCGCAACAGGTGCATTTGTTGTAAAGTATTTGATAAATCCACGGAATAAGAACATGGTACAAATTGTAACAATGAAGGATTTAATCTTACGGAATACATAGAAGTAACCATTCAGAGCTCCAATTGCCGCACCAGATGCAATGCCACCGATAATTGCGAGTGGAATGCTTTTCTGTGAAAGAATACATACAACGATGGATGAAATACCGAGGATAGATCCCTGAGAGAAATCCAGACCTCCCATTGTCATAATGAAGAAAACACCCATAGCTGCAATCATAGTTACATATACCTGTGAAAGTACCAGTGACATATTTCCCATCATACGGAAATCTGTCAGGACATTGAATAACAGGAAAATAACAACCAATCCTACGATTGGCAGGAGCGAACGAATTAAGGCCATTTTAGATGCCTTTTTCAGCTGCTGCTCTTTATCATTTGTTTTTGCACTTACTTGACTTCCCATAGCTGCCTCCTTATACCATCATAGAAATAAGACCGTTTTCATCAAGGTTCTTATCTCTATCCAGCTGACCACTGATTTTTCCATCTTTCATAATTACGATACGGTCGCACATACCGATCAGCTCCATCAGCTCTTCCGAAATCATGATAATGGATTTTCCATTTTTTCTCATCTGATTCATTAACTGGTAAATATCCTGTTTAACTTTGATATCAATACCACGTGTCGGGCTGTCCAGTACAACAATGTCAGAATCTTTTCCGATCCATCTTGCAAGAACGACTTTCTGTTTGTTACCACCTGAAAGATTTGATACAAACTGGTTTACATCTACCATCTTTACAGACATCTGTTTTGCATATTTGTCTGCAAATTCTTTACGCTTCTTATCACTTAAAAGATGTGACTTTCCTGCCAGTTCATCCAGTGATGGGAGGCAGATATTGTCTCCGATACTCTGATTCAGAACAACAGATTCATTATCACGGTCTTTTGATGTGTACGCAATGCTGTGTTTGATCGCAGTCGGAATATCATTAATCTGTGTTCCATCTGCCAGTGTTACGCTACCTGTACGGTCATAAGATGCACCGAAAATAGCTTTTCCGATTTCATGCATACCAGATTCTGAAAGTCCACCGAATCCAAGGATTTCACCTTTATGAAGATCAAATGTTACATCTTCGATCAATCCAGGAACAGTAACATTCTTTACTGATAATACAACTTCGTCAGATACTTTTTCGCCATAATCTGCACGATAATAATCACCTGTTACTTCACGTCCTACCATCAGCTTCTTCAGATCATCTTCTGTTACATCTTTACTCTTAACGGTATCGATGTAAACACCATCTCGAAGAATTGTAATTGTATCAGACTTGTCAAGAATTTCCGGAAGGTCATGAGAAATGAAAATAACTGTATTTCCACTCTTTTTGATTCTTTCCATATGTTTGTAAAGCTCTTCACGTCCTTCCTGTGAAAGAGCAGTTGTTGTCTCATCAATAACAACAATCTTCGGATCAAAGTATGTAGCCTTTACAATCTCAACCAGCTTACGGTCTTCAAAATTGTAATGATCGATCATATCAGCTGCTTTGATTCTGTCAAAACCATATTTCTTTAAAAGCTCTGTTGCTTTCTTGTTCATAGCATTTGTATTTTTAATTCCAAAATGTACGAACTGATCCTCATGTCCAAGGAAAATATTCTCTGCAACTGTAAGCCCTGACAGAGTTCCAAGTTCCTGTACGATGATAGATACACCTTCATTATTTGCTTCTACCTGATTCTTCGGATGGATTTCTTTTCCGTCCAGAATGAACTGTCCGCTTCCAATGCTGTAGATACCAGTCAGCATGTTGGTCAGAGTTGATTTACCAGAACCATTTTCTCCGATCAGCGCATGAACCTCTCCTTTATTTACATTGAAGGATACATTCTGAACTGCTTTTGTAATACCGAAGTTTTTACAAAGATTTTTTACCTGTAATCTTACTTCACTCATTGCTGTCTTCCTCCCTTCATTACTTGACGATTTCGCCCTTAGTAGCCTTTGTTGTCACAGTAATGATAATAAGCAGTGCAAGTCCTGTGATAACATCCTGAATTGCAGTCGGTGCTCCGAGAGCAATGAAACCGAAGAAAATGATGTTGATTACGAACTCACCGATGATGATTGCCGGAAGCGGCATTCCGTATTTCTTAAATGCAAGGCCGAAGAAACATCCCATGGTCGGAACGAAGTTTCGGCTCATAGATGCCATTCCGGTAACAGCTACCATAGATGAACCATAGCTGATTGTCAGGATTGCCATAACCCCAAGGAACGCACCACTTAAGATAAATGCAAGTACTTTATATTTATTTACGTTAATACCCATATTCTTTGCAACGAATTCATCACTTCCGATTGCATAGGTATAAGTTCCGATTTTAGTATAGTTTAAGAATATGTAAGCTACTACACAAGCCACTAATGCAAGAATAATATCCCATGGCATCTGACCAAATGCACGAATATTTGCCGGAAGCGTCTGCTCAACACCGCCTGCAATATAGTTTGCGATTGACTCATAAATAAGAGCCAGACCGGTTGTTACGATCATTGATGGAATACGAAGCTTTACATAGAAGATACCGTTCAGTATTCCAACGATTGCGCCTGTAAGAACGCATCCAATAATAAGTCCCAAATAGCCCATGTTGAATCTGGTTGCAAATACACATCCAACGATTGCGGAAAGCATGATGTTTGCACCAATTGAGAAATCGAACATTCCCATTACCATTACAAAATAAAAACCAACTGCACCTACGGTAGCAATCAGGCTCGCCTGAAAGTAATTGAGCATATTGGAAAAGGAACCGAAGTTATGTGGTGTCAAGATTTTAAAGATCAGCCAGGAAAGTACGACCAGACCGATTAAGATCAGATATCCCATCACTTTCCCTGAAAGTTTTTTACTAGTGCCCATATTATCTACCTCTTCATAATTGTCATTTCTGATTTAGAAAAGGTGGCATCGCCTTTGCGACGTCACCCTTTCCGAGTTAATAGTCGTTATTATTTGTCTATCCTAGTTACCTGCACGTGATGCTGCATCTTCAATAGATAACTTAGCAGCTGTTGCCTTTAAGTCTTCCATGCTGAGTTTAGACATATCAACCAGTTCTTCATCTGTGTATGGAAGCTGGTCTACAAAATATTTCTCATATGCTTTGTAGTCATCTGGTGATGATACATACAGATATGGGAATGGAACATCTTCGAATTTGCCACCGAAGTCTTTGTAGTTTCCTTTGATTGCATTGTAAACCATCATGAAGGAAATCAGCGGGTCACAGTAATGTCCGCCAGATTCACCAGCCATAGATCCATTTTCAAGTCTTTCTCCAAGGTCTGGGAGGAAGTCTGTAGAAACGATATCAATATCACTTGTCTTGCCTGCACGTTCAACTGCTGCGATTGCTCCCTGAAGTGGATCTCCACCACCACCAGCTGGGATCAGTGCATCAAGATCTGGATCTGCTGCCATTAAAGCTTCTGCTGCTTTTGATCCACCTTCTGAAGTTGTACCTGCATACTGTGGTTCAGAAAGAGTTGCCTTATCGTTCGGGTTTTCTTTATTCCATTTTTCAACGCCTGCTTTGTAACCTTCCCATCTTCCAAGCCATGTAGCATCTCCCTGCTCCCAGCCAATAAGACCGATGTTACGATCTCCTTTTTCAAGAAGGATGTTTACAAGTTCTTCACCGTTTGCCGGTTCATCTTCATGTACAGCTCCGATGTAGTAATCAGAATCTTTAGCTACCTGATAAATATCTGCGCTGTTCTTTTCACTGATTACACGGAAGAACTGTGCAAGATAAACTTTGTTGTCATTACATGTCTTGATAGCAGATGTCATTTCTGTATCAGATGAGTTACAGATGATGATTCCCTGGCATCCTGCTGCTGCAAGCTGTTCTACAGATGCTGTAACTTTTTCAGAAACATGTCCCTGGTCAACATACTGTACTTCGACATCAAGAGCTTTTGCTGCTTCATCAAGGATCTTCTTACACTGTGATCCAAGTACGTCTGTTGAAGACCAAATAGAAACACCAATTTTGATCTTGTCTGATTTTGAAGCACTCTTGTCAGAAGATCCACTTCCACTACCACCACATGCAGCAAGTCCGACTACCATTGTAGCTGCCATTGTAGCTGCTGTTACTTTTTTGAAAACTTTTTTCATATCTTCTCCTCCATCTCCGTTTTCTTGATGATTTGATTATATTATTTGAGTCTGTGCTTTTCAAGAAAATACAAGAAAGTTTTTGTTCAAAGTTGTATTTTAAACGTGTATTTTATCCATCAAAAATGTAATATTTTTATTCATTTTGTGCATTATGTCCTTATAGTGATCGTTTTTTTTCAGTGAAAACTAGATTTTTGTGCGTTATGTGTAAAATTTTCATGAGCTAACAATACAACTTTCATTTTCTCTATACTTGTATTGTAAATGTATACAAATCACATGATTACATACCTTTTTTCTTTTTTGATATTATACATACACAGCCTTAATCATTCCTTAAAAATTTATAGATTTTATGCATTATGCACAGCTTATTTCTTTTTATTATCCACTTGACATAAGTCAGAATTCAGACTACAATATACCAAGTACGATTTCGGACTTACTATCATCTGATTTCGAAATCTACATAATTATTTAAATGAGGTGAGCCATGAACACGGATTCTACTGTACTTATCAGCAAATATTTAAAAGAATACAATCACATATATAAAGAAGCAAATGACATCTATCACGAGATTGCCCGAAAACTTCAACTTTCGGACAGTGCGTTAGACATCTTCTATACAATTTTTGAAATAGGCGATAACTGCCTGCAGCGTGATATCTGCAAAGCTTCCTGCATGCCAAAGCAGACGGTTAATTCATCTATACGAAAACTGCAGACCGACGGTTATCTTACCCTCTCACCCGGAAAAGGACGAAGTATGCATATCCATCTTACAGCTTCCGGCAAGAAGCTTATTCAGGAAAAGCTGCTTCCTCTCATCCAGATTGAAAATGATACTTTAGCTTCTTTCAGTCCCGAAGAATGTGAACAGCTTCTGCGCCTGAATGCCAAATATAATCAGACCTTACGTTCTAGACTTTCTAACCTTGAGGAGGATCTATAAACTATGAAAATTCAATTATCCGAACACTTTACTTATAAAAAACTTCTGCAATTTGTGTTTCCTTCTATTATAATGATGATCTTCACATCCATTTACAGTGTGGTTGACGGACTTTTTGTCTCCAACTTTGTTGGAAAAAGCGCTTTTGCAGCGGTTAATCTGATCATGCCTTTTCTGATGGGCATCAGCGCTCTCGGTTTCATGATCGGAACCGGTGGTAGTGCCATTGTTGCAAAGACGCTTGGTGAAGGAAAGATCGAAAATGCCAATGAGTATTTTTCCATGCTCGTCTATATCACTGCTATCGGAGGAATCATTATCGCAATCCTGAGTATGTTCCTTGTAAAACCGGTTGCCATTTTATTCGGTGCAAGCGGTACTCTTCTTGACAACTGCATTTTATATGGACGCATTCTTTGCATTTCGCTGCCTGCTTTTATGCTGCAGAATGTATTTCAGAGCTTTTTTGTAACTGCCGAAAAGCCACATCTTGGACTTCGCGTGATCGTGATCGCCGGTGTGACCAATATGGTTCTCGACTTTTTATTTGTAGCTGTACTCCACCTCGGACTTCCCGGTGCCGAGTTTGCGACTGTATGTGGAGAGTTTATCGGAGGGCTTTTCCCGTTATTCTACTTTGGACGGAAAAATTCCAGCTTATTAAAGCTTGGAAAAACACATTTTCATGACAGAATCTTATTAAAGACCTGTACCAATGGCTCGTCCGAGCTTATGACCAATCTTTCCAGCTCTGTTGTAAATGCTCTTTATAATATGCAGCTCATGAAATTTGCCGGTGAAGACGGCGTTGCAGCTTACGGAACGATCATGTATGTCAATTTTATCTTTGTTTCGATCTTCTTTGGTTATGCGATTGGAAGTGCCCCGATCGTCAGCTATCACTACGGTGCCAACAATCAGGATGAACTAAAGAATCTTTTCCACAAGAGTATCCGGCTGATTGGAACCTGGGCTGTTTCCTTATTTATCATCGCGCAGCTCATCGCAACACCACTCGCCACATTGTTTGTCGGTTATGACCAGGGGCTTTTTGAACTGACACGCAGTGGGTTCCGTCTGTACAGCTTTACGTTCCTGATCAACGGGTTCAATATTTATGGCTCTGCATTTTTTACCGCATTGAACAACGGTCTGCTCTCTGCGCTGATCTCGTTTCTCAGAACACTGGTCTTCCAGATGGCAGTGGTTCTGCTACTTCCACTGCTTCTCGGTATCAACGGAGTCTGGTGCTCGGTTGCAATTGCTGAACTTTTAACTTTATGCGTTACCGGAACTTTTATCGTCCTGAAACGTAATACTTATCATTATTTGTGAACTACTCGGCAACTAAGTTACCAGAGCATCTGAATTTTGGCTGGATACCGCCTTTTTTCAGGGTGCCGTTGCTAGAATCAAACTTTTTGAACCAAAAATATTATTTGTTATTGAACCAAATCATTCGAAGTGCTATAATCAATTTAAGTTTTGAACTTCGCTGTTTTATTCTTAAATTGAACTTTTTAGTTTGAAAGGAGATTCTCAAATGACAACTTTCTCAGATAGACTTAAAGAGGCGATGTATGCACAGAACCTGAAACAGATTGATCTGGTTCATATCGCCTCAGAAAATAATGTAAAATTAGGTAAAAGCCATGTAAGCCAGTACGTGAGCGGAAAAACTGTTCCGAGAAATGATATCCTCCATTTTCTGGCAGATACGCTTCACGTAGATGCCGATTGGCTGCTCGGTGACAGTCAGGAAAACTTTACTGCTCGGGAAAACAACTCCGTTCCCCCAAAAGCTCCGTCTACCACTAAGACTTCTGGTTCTGTCGGAACTTCAAACTCTTCAAAAAGGGGAACTACACCGATGAAAAAGACAATAACCGACAAAAATGATAACGATAATGCAGGAAGTTCTGCCATGCATATATTCAAAAAATCATCCAAACTCGATAATGTATTATACGATGTCCGTGGACCGGTTGTTGAAGAAGCTGCCCGTATGGAAGAACGCGGTACCCATGTACTGAAGCTCAATATCGGTAATCCGGCTCCGTTCGGCTTCCGTACACCGGATGAAGTTATCTATGATATGAGTCAGCAGCTTTCTGACTGCGAAGGATATTCTCCTTCTCAGGGACTTTTCTCTGCACGTAAAGCAATCATGCAGTATTCCCAGATCAAAAAGCTGCCAAATGTCACGATCAGTGACATTTACACCGGAAATGGTGTCAGCGAACTGATCAATCTGTGTATGTCAGCTCTTCTTGACAACGGAGATGAAATCCTGATTCCGTCACCAGACTATCCTCTGTGGACCGCCTGTGCCACACTTGCCGGCGGAAAGGCTGTTCACTATATCTGCGATGAACAGTCTGACTGGTATCCTGACATCGAAGATATGCGCCGTAAGATCACAGACCGTACCAAAGCTCTTGTAATCATCAATCCGAACAACCCGACCGGAGCACTTTATCCGAAAGAGGTGCTGCAGAAGATTGTTGATCTCGCAAGGGAACATCACCTGATCATTTTCTCAGATGAGATTTATGACCGCCTTGTTATGGACGGAAAAGAACATATTTCCATTGCTTCACTGGCACCGGATCTGTTCTGCGTCACCTTCAGCGGTCTTTCCAAATCCCATATGATCGCCGGATTCCGTATTGGCTGGATGGTTCTCAGCGGAAATAAAGCAATCGCAAAAGATTATATCGAAGGAATCAAGATGCTTTCCAATATGCGTCTCTGCTCCAATGTTCCGGCACAGTCTGTCGTTCAGACCGCTCTCTGGGGCAATCAGAGCGTCAACGACTACCTCGTTCCGGGCGGACGTATTTACGAACAGCGCGAATATATTTACAAGGCACTGACTGACATTCCGGGAATCACTGCCGTCAAACCGCAGGCTGCATTTTATATGTTCCCGAAGATCGATGTAAAGAAGTTCAACATTGTAAATGATGAAAAATTTGCACTGGATCTGCTGCAGGATAAGAAGATCCTGATCGTACAGGGAAGTGGATTTAACTGGAAACAGCCGGATCATTTCCGGGTAGTATATCTGCCACGAATTGAAGTTCTGAAAGAAGCTGTGGGAAAAATTTCTGATTTCCTGAGTTATTATAGACAGGGGTAGAATGATAAGCACCGCCGGAAAAGAAAAATAGGGTACGGGTTCCGTTGCACTGGGCATTCCGATGAGCTCCCGAAACCGTCAATTGTGTCAGCAATGGCTTCCACAATTGACTGGATCTCATCTCCATAGTGCAAAGTCACCCGTACCCTATTTTTCTTTTCCGACTCCTTCTGCAATTTTACTGCATCTATAAATATTAACAGAAATAGAATCTTTTGACCCTGGTATCATCATTTACATTTTCATATTTTAATTTTCTTATGAAAGCAATGCTCTCACTGCTTCTCCGTCAAACACAACTTCTTTTACATGATTTACCTCGATCTGGTACAGTGCATTTGCCGCAATATGTTCGGCTGCCTGCTCCAAATCACGGATTCCTGATGTATTGGAATAAAGTTCAATTATCACATCAAGACCTTCATCTGTCACCGTACACTCGTCCTGACGAAGGCTCATTCTCTTCAGGATCTTCGGAAGTGCAAATCTGGAGAAGATGATCTTCTTCTCTGCCGGTGTATAATCCGGGATATCGATAACTGCAAAACGGGACATGATCGGTGCACTGATCTGATCTTTTTCATTGGCAGTTGCAATCGGATATACGCCAACTGTCGGAACGTTACACTCAATATAGTTATCCGTAAATCCAAGGTTATCAAGGAGTGTCAAAAGTACATCCGCCGGATTCCCATTTCCTTTTCCGGATGCTGCTTTATCCAGCTCATTGATGATGAATACCAGGTTGGATTCTCCGGCTGCCGCAAATGCTTCCATAATAATTCCCGGTTTCGCATTGGCGTATACACGGGAACTTCCTGTAAGCTGTTCCGGATCGTTAATGGAACTCATATCCAGAGTTGTCCACGGAAGCTTCAGGATACGTGCAATTGCATAAGCGATCTGCGATTTACCGGTTCCGGCCGGTCCGATCAGAAGGATTCCATACGCCGGAAGAGTGTGCGTTCTGTTGATCTGGATGATCGTTTCGATGATTCTCTGTTTGACACGTTCCATTCCGTAAAGCTCTTCATCCAGGATTCTTCTTGCCTCATCCGGATCAATGGATTCAAAATAATTGCTCTTCCACTGAATATTCATCATGATTGAAAGAGCTCTCTGCGCATGTCTTCTTTCTTCCGGTGACACTTCGTGTGATCTTGCAACAGCAAGGTTTCTTCTTGCCCACAGACGGATATTGTCCGGAAGGGTTCTTCCTGCACAGTTCATAAAATCGGTGATACTCTGCAGGCTTGTCAGCTTCATGCTGTCGCCGTCCTCTTCCATTTCCTCATCCACTGCTTCTTCTGTCGGCGCACTGCTTGCGAAAAGACGCTCGATCATGAACTGCAGGAAACCATCTTCAGCTGAAAGCTTGGTTGCCCCACCGAATGCGATCTCCCGGATCTTGTATACTGCATAGCCGTCTGCACGGTTTTCACCGGAAAGGCGGACATTGATGTGATTCTCGCCCAGCCATTTGATCAGGCTTACAAATCTCGCATCGATCTGGAGAATGTCCGCACTTACAGTTCCATCTTCCTCGTCAAATTCAAAGGATGTCTTCTTAATCGGGTTGGTGAAAACACCACAGGAATGATGCTTCCATTTCCGGTTGCTGTTATCCAGAACCAGCATCGGTTTCTCCGCTGTCGCTTCTGTCTCATTCGAGCGGAATGTTGTATAAGTACATTCCTGGGTCTTTTTTTCATCTGGTGTGTGTTTAAAATCAAAAACTGGCATGATTTTTACTCCTTTTTCCTTTTATATTCGCTCTTTTCAAATTGTATATTCTTGCACATTTTATGAATAGTCTGTACCTATCTTAACACACTTGTTGCATATCTGAAAGTCAAAACCATTTCTTCATAGTATTTTTATTCATTTAGATTTTTATTTTCCTTCTGCTCCAGTCCTGCAAAAAACAGCTCATAAAAATCATCTTCTCCTTCCAGTTTCGGTGAATTTTCCCCACCTCCATTGATGCTCCGCTTCATCTCAGCATGAAATTCTTCTCCGGCACAGATCAGTCAATCTTAAGTTCCACTCTGCTTCCGCCTGCTTTTTCCTTTGTCACCACAATCTGTTTCTCAATCCTTGCTTTTAATTCCTGTACATGGGAAATGATTCCCACCAGACGGTTGCCTTCCGTAAGACCGTTCAGTGCTTTCATCGCCTGTTCCAGTGACTCTTCATCCAGTGAACCAAATCCTTCATCGACAAACATAGTATCCAGCTGGATTCCGCCTGCCGATGCCTGGATCTCATCAGAAAGTCCGAGTGCCAGCGAAAGAGAAGCTTTAAAGGATTCCCCGCCGGAAAGCGTCTTCACGCTTCGCTCAGAACCATTGTAGTGATCGATTACGTTCAGTTCCAGACCACTCTGACTCTTCCGGTCATCCGTATCAGTCTGGCGTTTCAGCTCATATTGTCCTCCACTCATCACCATAAACCGCGTATTTGCACGGGCAATGATCCGGTCAAAATAATTGGTCTGGATGTAGGTCTCAAACTTGATCTTTTCTTTGGATCCGCCTTTGATCTTTCCATTTACCGTATCGGAAATTTCACGCACCTGTGTCCAGTTCCGCTCAAGCTCAAGAAGTTTCGCACTCTGCTTGTCAATCGCATTCCTGATTTTCAGATTGTTCTCATAACGGATCCTGATCTCTTCCATCTGTTTTTGAAGCTCTTTTTTCGCACCTGATACTTCCTGTCGTGCCTGCACAAGCTCTTCCATATCGGTTTCTTTATTACCTGCAATCTGCTTCTCCAGCGTTTTCTTCTTCGTCTTTGCCGCTTCTACCGACTGACTGCAGTCCTGGAATGCCTTCTGGGCAGCATTCAGATTCTTATCGATCTCTTTTTTCTGCTTATCCAGCTCTTTGATCTTCTGTTCTGCTTCTGCTTTCTCCGGAAATTCCAGTTTGCCACGCACCTTCACAGCCTGCTCTTCTGCATTTGCTTTATCTCTCTCAGACACAAGGAGCTGATCCTTTCGCTCCTGTTCTTCCTCCTGAAGCTTTTTCTGCATCTGCTCCAGTTCCGGGATCTCAGCTTCCAGCTTCTGCTTTTCTGCCACTGCTTCTTTAGCTACTTCCAGCTTTTTCTGTAATTCCTTTTCTGACTTTTCGAGGGCATCCATCTGTTGACCGATCAACGCCAGCGATTTTTCAATCTCTTCTTCCTGTATGCTGCTGTCAAAGCTTTTCACACTCTTTTGGATTTCTTCTTCCAGCGCTTTTAACTGGACCAGCTTTTCATTTGCCTTAAAGCTTGCATCATTCGTCTTTTTCTCCACATCGGCAGTCTCTTTCCGGTATTTTTCAAGCTCTTCTTTCTCCGGTGCACCCTCCGTCATCTGTGCCGGACATGGATGGTGGACCGATCCGCACACCGGGCACGGCGCTCCCGTTTTTAGAACCTTTGCAAGAATCCCCGCCTGCTCATCCAGAAATGCCCTCTCCATCCAGGCAAGCTGTGTCTTTCGCTCTGTACATTCCTCCTGCATGACAAGGTATGCTTTCTGCGCCTCTTTCACACTTTTCTTCTGTCTTTGGTATCTTTTATATTGAATAAGAATGTCTTCTGCCGTTTCTTTTCTTACTGAAACCTCTTTTTGTTCTGCTGTAACTTTCAGAACTTTAATTTCCGCATCCTTCAGTTGTTCCAGTAAATTCCTTTTCTGTTCCAGCTGCGCCTGCATCTGCGCTTTCTTTTCCTGATACTGGCTTTCCCGGCCCTTTAATATCTCAATCTGTTTTTCAAGCTCTTTAATCTGCTTCTGAAGTTTTTTTAATTCGTCATACTCTGCAAGCTTTTCCTGCCTCTTTCCGATCTCTTCTGTTAACTGCTCTCTTTCCGGCACTTTTTCCTGTTCTTTCTTCAGTGCCATTTCCAGTTCTTCCAGCGTTGGTGTCTTCTCTGCTATCGTCTGCTCCGCTTTTTCCAGTTCCTTTTTTGCACGGATCACTGCCTCTGCCTTTCCGATTCTCTGGTTCAGCTCTTCCAGATCTTTCTCGATCTTCGTTAAATTCTTCTTCTTTTCTTTCACCGAATCTGCATCCTGATTTGTCAGAGTTTCCAAAAGTTCCAGAACCTTGTCCGCATGAACCACCGCTTTGCTCTCACGGATCTTTTTCACATCCGCAGCAAGCACGTCATCCTCATCACAGCTGATATCCTTCATGTACTGCAAAATGCTTTTGCTGACATCCTCATACTGTTCCTGCAGTCTGCCGCTTGCATTTTTCATTTTCTCCTGAAACGCAAGATACGGTCTGGTATGGAAAATTTCCCGGAAAATTTTGCTCCGCTCCTCAGTTTTTGAAAACAGAAGCTTCATAAAATCTCCCTGCGCCAGCATTGCAATCTGAGTAAATTGTCCGCGGTCGAGCCCGATCAGTTCTGTCACTGCTTTCGTGACCTCTTTTGCCTTTGTGACCGGAAGCCTGTCATCCGGAAATTCCAGTACCGCATCCGCTCTTTGCAGCGTCATGCCCTCGCCCCTGTCCTTTGGACGCATGTACTCCGGATTTCTCCGGATATGGTAGTTCTGCCCCTGATAGAAGAACTCCAATTCCACAAAAGTCGGCGTCTTCGGATCCGCATATTTACTCCGAAGCATCCCCGGCTCTCTTTCATTTCCACTCGCTTCCCCGTAAAGTGCAAATGCGATTGCATCAAAAATTGTGGTCTTTCCGGCACCGGTATCGCCGGTTATCAGATAAAGCCCCCGCTCACCAAGTTCATCCAGAATGATCTCTGTCTCTTTTGCATACGGTCCGAATGCAGAAATCGTAAGTTTTATCGGTCTCATCTCTCATCCTCCCATATTTCTTCCATCATTCCTCTGGCAATCTCTTCCTGTTCATCCGTCATGGGCTGGTTGTTCTGAAGCTCATAGAACTCTCTTAAAAGCTCCATCGGGGATTTCTCCTCTACTTCCGCCGTTCCTCTCACTGTCCCTGCCGCTCTCGTCCGCAGATTGTCATAAGACAGCTTCATGATATTCGGATAAATGCATCGTAGCTTCCCGATCGCATCCGGGATATCCTCTTCATCAGTCAGCGTAATGTGAAAATAATCGTCCGTGTTCATATCCTTGTAAAAATCCAGCGCAGTCACTTCCATATACGTGCCTCTGACTTCCCGCATATCATGTTTCGGCAAAAATGGAATCTGCTGAATATTTATTTTGCCTTTTTCTTCTACATCAACGATGACTGCTGCTTTTTTGTGATTGGTTTCAGAAAAAGAATATTTGAGCGGCGTTCCCGAATACCGCACTGTCTCTTTCCCGATCTTCTGCGGGCCATGGAGATGTCCAAGCGCCACATAATCAAATCCGTCAAAGACAGATGCGTCCACATCATCCACACCGCCTACAGACAGTTCTTCTGAATCACATCTTGCCGCACCGGTCACGAACTGATGCGCAAGCAGGATATTTCGTTTGTCTGTGTCGATCTCCATATGCTGCACTGCCGCATTTACAGCATCCTGATAGGTGATGATTTCTTCCTCCGGATACACTCTTTTTACCAAAGACGGCTTCACAAATGGAAGCATGTAAATATTGATCTCACCGTACCGGTCACTTATCGTTACCGGTTCTACATCCGACTCAAATACCGGTGAAAGATAGATCTGTCTGCTGCTCATCAATCTTGAACCGAAAGCAATTCTTTCTGCAGAATCATGGTTTCCACTGATCAGAAACACCGGCAGCTCCCTCGCGGCGATCCTTGTCAGGAAATCATCCAGAAGCCTCACCGCCTCTGCGGACGGAATCACCTTGTCGTAAATGTCGCCCGCGATCAGAACCGCTTCCACCTTCTGCTCATCGATAATGTTCAGTATCTCTTTTAAAATATATGCCTGATCCTCCAGCATGGAAAATTCATTCACACGCTTGCCGAGGTGCAGGTCCGATAAATGAAGAAATCGCATGGTTTTCTTCCTCCATAAATGCCTGATTAAAGAATAATCTCTTCTATTTCACAGGTATGTTCTTTCGTTGCTTTTTTGTAATTAATTCCTACAAGGTAATATCCAGATAAATCACATCGTAATGATTGAGATATTTTTCAAAAGTTGCATCCTCCAGTATCATCCAACGCTGTCCTTTTTTACTGCACCATATATTTGTCCGCTTTTGCACAGCGCATTTACCTGACGTTTTGAAAGATTCCATTTATCTGCTGCCTGTAGAGATGTTATATATTCCATTGAATCCATCCTTTCTGACTTAATTTCTGTTATTCCAATTATAACCGGGAAGTGGGAAGTAAGCAACGCTCGCTTCCCACTTCTCTATATATTTCTTTCTTTATAAATTCACGCATGATATACTAAAGAATAACTGTATTTCATTCACAAATATTATCACAAAAAGGTACACTCATGAAACCATTTTATAAAAGCAAAAACTTACTTTTTTACACACTATATACGGTACTAACTTCCATCGCCCTGACCCGCGGAATTTTTCTGCTGTTTTTAACCCACAAAGGTTTAAGCGTTTCCGAAGTGGCACTTTATTCCATTGTGTTAAATATTTCCATCACCATTTTTGAAATACCTACCGGCTATTTTGGTGATAAATTCGGAAAACGTAACTCCCTGATGCTCGGATGCTTTTTACTCGCACTTCATTCATTTACAATGATAATCTCCAAAAAACCGGTTGCTTTTATGATTCTAGCAGGATTGGAAGGATTTGCCTACACATTTGTCACCGGTAGTAACAGTGCATTATTATATGATATTTTAAAAAGAGAGCATACTGAAAATGACTATTTGAAAATAAATTTAAAAGTTCTTTCACTTGAATCACTGACAATTGGTATTTCAATCTTTATCGGTGGAGAACTGGCTGCATATTCATGGAATCTTGTTTATGGTATTCAGATAATTACCATGCTCTTTGCAATTGTATTTTTAAAAAATATTGATGAACCGGAACATAATTCCAAAACAGTTCATCTCAAAACCGATTTCAAAAAATACAGACCTGGAACAATCTTATGCTTTTTCATCCTCATTTCCAGCATAACAGATGGTATATTTTGCGGATATTATAATATGAATCAATTGTTTTTAGATCGAATTCACATTACTGTTGCAACAATTGGACTTTTCTTTTCCGCATCGTATTTTATCAATTCAGCAGCCTACCTGTTAGTTGGATTTATTTTGAAAATATTAAACCGGAAACAGATATTTATATATGGTTTATTCATACAGGGATTTCTGTTTCTGCTATTGATGCGCATGAAAAATCCTTCTGTTTTCCTGATTTTTACAATTATTGCCTGTTTTATACCGGAAATACTTTTTGCTGTTTCTGACAGTATTATCCAGGATTATATAGACTCCAAATATCGTGCCACTATCTTATCCGTTGTTTCTATGCTGCGCACTTGCAGCACTGCTTTGTGCTATGGAATTATGGGAAAGGTATTTGATCAGATTTCTCTTGGATTTTTCTTTTTGGGACTTGCTGCTATTACACTGATTTTCGCAGGGTTGTCAACTGTTGCCTGTTTTATACTAAATGATTCAATTTTTCATTCTGAAAAAAATATTTAATCAGAACCACCGGCTTAGCCAGTGGTTTGTTCACGCCCTATAAGGGCTTTTTCCCGACGCTGGAGTCTAAAGACTCATCGAAATGGTTCTCCAGCCGCAACGTCATCTGGTCATATTCATAATCTTCTTTTAATTGATTTTGAATATATTCCTGTATTTTCTTCGCATTTTTTCCTACTGTATCTACATAATATCCTCGACACCAGAAATGTCTGTTCCCAAATTTATATTTCAAATTTGCATGTCTTTCGAAGATCATTAACGTACTCTTCCCCTTTAGATACCCTACAAAACTTGATACACTTATGTATCACAGGAGGTTTTTCTGTAAGCTAAAGCAATGCTGACTCACCTTGCAGGTGGTTTTTTTGTTTTCAAAGTTCCGTTTTTCGGATCAACGAAAAACTCCACAATGAAAACAGGCACTTGGCCTAACAAAAAAGCATAACCGCAATTTTCTGCAGCTATGCCTCTTTGCATTTGACCTTTCTGTTCTTATATACTTTGAAATGTAATTTCCCAGTATATAAAACAAACGGAACATAACTTTTTGTTATGCCCCGTCGCGTTTAATATGGGTGTAATTATAATTAGACAATTTTTATTTGTCAAACAAATTTTACAATACTTTATTTCCTTTTGTTTTAAACGTCTTTTGCTTTCTATTTTTAATTTTTACAAGAGATCCTTTATTTTTTATCCGGTTCTTCTTCTCTGAGTTCTTTCATCTTTCTGAAATACGAACTCATCTCATCTGCCATTCCCGAAAGCCTGTTCAGCAGTCCGGAAAACTCCGTCAGCATCTCATCATCCTTGTAATACGGATACACAATATCATGGTCAATCTCGCTCCATCCTTCTTCAAAAAGCGTTCTGCCCTGGATTTCCAGATAGTATCCGTGATACTTGATGATATAATGCAGTGAACGGTAATACCCGCCTGTCCGCACTTCAATCTGCGTACTGTCATAAATCCTTGTATCCCCGGAACGCTTATATACTTTTGGACGTTCTGCGATATAGCAGTGCTCCGGATCCTCATCAAAATCCCGCAGCCTGTCCTCTATATAATTGTTCGGATCATTTTCAAACATCGAAGTGATGAACTTATGAAAATGGATCCAGTCCTCCCGGTAAAGGAAGAAAACCCTGATACCAATCAAATCTGTGATGTATTTGTGGTAATTCGATTTGTTGATATGTTCAAATTTTGCATAATTTTCTTTCCGCTTCCGGATGATCTTTTCCAGAAGGTGCATTGGATTCTTGGTTCTGTAACGGTAGGAATGGATCCCTGCCCGCTCAATATCATAAATATATTCATCTACAAATTCTTTTCCCAGATGACGGAACAATTTCGTTTTTGACATATAATCTTCATAGATCTCTGTCAGCTCCTCCCAGGAAATCCGGGCAGCCGTAAGGTCATCCTCTGTCAGATTACAGGTTTTCAGAAATTCCTCTTTATTGATCATTTGCTTTCTCACCCAATTCTTTCCGGCCCATGCGGACCTCTTCCATATGACCGGCAAGCTCTCTGTCCATATGATCGAACAGATAATTTTTCGCACTCTCTTTGTGAAGCTCCCATTCTTCCTGAATCTGCCGGTTCACGATCTTCACCTCTTCCAGGAACTCCCGGGAAGATATGATCGTACCTCCCTGTCCCTGTGTGATCACCTGTTCCACACCATCTGATGTAACTACCGTCACATGATACTTTCTTCCGACTTCATGTACTACCTTTTCAATGTACATATCCGCCGTCTCAGCTTCTTTTGTATACACAACATGAATGTTGTGGTATTTGAAGATTTCCATTGCTTCGCCTTCAACCTTGTAGGCATCAAATACCAGGATCAGAGGATAGTTCTTGAACCCCTGATAATTGCAAAGCACATCCATCAGTTTATTTCTTGCTGCTTCAATATTCTCTTTTGCCAGTTCTTTCAGATCATCCCATGCGAAAATAACATTATAACCATCTACCAGCAAATATTCCTGTACGCCTTCTTCATCTTTCTTTGCTTTTGGCGTTTTCCCTGCAGTCACAGTCTTTGGAAGACGATCGGCTTTTCGCTCTACCCGTCCGTAAGTCCGGATAAAAATCTCTTCCAGTTCCCTGTCTTCTCTGGCATTACGTGCATAATGCCTGCCGCCTCTGGCTGCTGCTTCAGCTGATCCGCTTTTCTCCTTGCGTAAATTTACCGGTACAGTCTCATCCAGACTTTTTTCTGTCTCTCCTGCCAGCCTTTTCCGCTCTTCCAGGATCTTCGGAAGCTGTGCCTCAATATGCATATGTTCCGGCACTTCCTGCCACGGTACATTATATCCCGCTCCATGAGCACAGAATACAGAGCCCGTCGGATTCTCCACATCCCTCTCCGGATCGTAACCAATCGCCTCTACAACCTCGTCCTGGTTATGGCATGGAAAATATCCCTTCAGCGTACAGAACAGTTTCCCTCTTCCTCTGCTGTATGTGGTTACTTCTCTCTGATAATCCTGCATTTCAGACACCGGTGCACTTCCGGTGACCACAGCCATATCATCTTCCGTCTCCGGTCCGTCAAATTCTCCATTCATCCGCTGAATATCCGTAAGTGCACGGCCTGTCATCTCTGACGGAATTTCCAGACGAAATGCATAATACGGTTCAAGCAGTACATTCTCTGCCTGCATCAGTCCCTGGCGGATCGCACGGTACACAGCCTGGCGGAAATCTCCGCCCTCTGTATGCTTCAAATGTGCACGTCCACTGGCAAGTGTGATCTTCACATCAGTAAGCACCGATCCCGTCAGAACGCCCCGATGCTCTCTTTCCAGCACATGCGTCAGGATCAGTCGCTGCCAGTTCTTGTCCAGCACATCCTCACTGCAGATCGTATCGATCGAGATTCCACTTCCCGGCTCTCCCGGTTCCAGTATCAGATGCACTTCCGCATAATGACGCAGCGGCTCAAAATGCCCTACTCCTTCAACTGTATTTTTAATCGTTTCTTTGTAAACAATATTCCCGCTTCCAAAGGAAATATCCACGTCAAACCGTTCTTTTATAAGGCTTTGCAGAATCTCCGTCTGCACTTCGCCCATCAGCTGGACCTGGATCTCTCCTGCCTCTTCATTCCAGACTACACGGAGCATCGGATCTTCTTCCTCCAGTTGTCTGAAATTCTGCAGCATCCGGTGTACATCACAGCCTTCCGGCAGCTCCACCCGATAATTCAGAACCGGCTCCAGTACCGGTGCCGAAGAACCTTGCTGCATCCCAAGCCCCTGTCCCGGATAAGTCCGGGTAAGTCCTGTCACAGCACAGATACAGCCTTTTTCTGCTTCCTGCACCATCTCGTACTTGTCCCCGGAATAAATCCGGATCTGGTTAACTTTCTCCTGCATAGGCTCTTCCTCTGCCATATATTCCAGGATCTCTTTGACCTTCAGTACTCCGTTTGTGATCTTCACATGTGTCAGACGGCTGCCCTGTGAATCTCTGGATATCTTATATACCTTCGCTCCAAATGCTTCTTCAGCATGCGTCCCGCTTACCGGTCCGTCCATGTATTTTCCCAGTCCGTCCAGTAATTCCTGCACACCTTCCAGCTTCAGTGCCGAACCGAAATAGCATGGAAATACCTTTCGTTCCCGGATCAGCGTCTGAATCTGGCTCGCCGTGATCTCTCCATTTTCCAGATAGCTTTCCATTACCGTCTCGTCGCACATAGACAGCTCTTCCAGAAATTCTTCACCCGCTTCTGCAAAATCCATACACTCTCCGCTGAGCTTCCGCTTTAATTCAGTAAGTCTGTCCTGTCTGTCCGTACCGTCCTGATCCATCTTATTTATAAAAATAAAGGTCGGAACCTGATACCTTGCAAGAAGATTCCACAGGGTTCGTGTATGTCCCTGCACACCATCCGCTCCGCTGACAACCAGGATTGCATAATCAAGAACCTGCAAGGTACGCTCCATTTCTGCTGAAAAGTCCACATGCCCCGGTGTATCAAGAAGAGTCACCTGCTTGTCTCCAAGCACAAAATTCGCCTGCTTGGAAAAAATGGTAATCCCCCGGCTTCTCTCCAGTGTATACGTGTCCAGAAACGCATCTCCATGGTCAACTCTTCCAAGCTTCCTGATCTGACCGGTAAGATAAAGGATTCCTTCCGAAAGTGTCGTCTTTCCGGCATCCACATGCGCCAGGATCCCGACAGATATATATTGTTTTGGCTTATTTTCAGATGTTGCTGCCATCGAAAAAATGCCCCTTTCTGCTCATAATAATCTCTTGATTATCATATCACAGAAAGGGGCATAAGTCGACACGCGAATCTTTTTATCTGTCCTGCTTTTCATTTGACATTTTCTGCGGTAAGATACAATCAGAACAAATTTCTAAAAAAGGAGAGTGCCATTTACTCATGAAAAATACTGACTTAACCAATACTTACCGCGAACTTGACAGAGAACTTGCCATTTTGCATGACCAACTCGAAAGCCACCGTTCTTTTGAAAATATCCTTTTTCTCCCGACTCCCGAAAAGATCAGGTCGGTCCGCGAAAAATGGAACGATTTAAAAACACAGGTTGAAAACCTGGATGCACCGGACAATGTCTATCGTCTGGTGAAGCATCATCTGAATGACTTCCTGGATTCTCTTAAATTTACTATCGAAGAAAAAGAACACAATCCGGAAGCACCTCTCCTGGATTTTGTCTATTATCTTCAGGAAATTGCTCGCTGTGACAGGCGTTCTAATGAAGTACGTCTCGATGTCCTGACCAGAAAATTACAGGCATTTCATGAAAATCAGGATTTGATCCTTAATCTGATCCACACACAATACGGAGAAAATGAAGCTTCCCTTTCTTCTGCCTTTGCCCTCGCAAGGCTGGATATGCAGCGCGACCAGAAACTGTTAAATGAATATTTCCCGGATTTCACAGAAGAACAGATTGCATCTTTATCACAGTCCTTCCGGATTTTTATCGATCAGCTTCAGGAAATGGCAGATTTACTCGTTTCTGACTGCCAGTCTGACTCTGAAGAATTGTTAAAGGATGATCTCTCAAAGACCATCAAGATGGATCCGGAAGCTTACCGCAGCCTTCTGAAAAACCGTCTTGGTGTATCTCTCGACGAACTGCTTGCATGGCATAAAGAAGAAATTGAAAAGACCCGTGCTGAAGTATTCGAAATCGCCTCCAAATTAGAGCTTCCGGAAGGAACTCCGAAGACAATGAAAGAAGTCAGCGATGTGCTTTTCCGCTATGCCGGTCCTTGTGACAGTGCCGAGGAAATGTATACACGTGCCAGAAATTATCTGAAACGTACCCGTGCTGTCGCTCATGAATATGTACGTCTTCCGGAAGATGAAACCTGTCTGTGCGTTCCTCTTCCGCCTTGCTATAAGGATTCTTACCCTTGGGGCGGTTATGAGGGTGGTGATTTCCGTGTCAAACCGCTCCGCGGCCAGATGTTCCTGAATCAGTATAATTATCAGAACATTACCGATGGCTGGATCAAGATGAATACCATGCACGAAACTTATCCGGGACACCATGTCCAGTTTATCCGTGCAGCGATCGATCCGACACCGGAAACTGTAAAAATAGGAGCAAAAAGTGTACCTCTGGAAGAGGGAACCTGTATTCGGACTGAACGCGCATTTACCTTTATCTTTGCAGAAGACCCGTTCTTCCCTCTGTTCGTTGCATTCCGCCGTCATCATGCCTCTGTCCGTATCCTGGTTGATCTGCAGCTGTATTATTTTGGAGTGACACTGGAGGATGCTGTAAAAATCTACGAAGAAGAGCTTGGCTTTGACCGCGTAACTGCCCGCGCCCAGGTACAGGCACACCAGAATGCGCCGGGATATTTCACCTGCTATTATTATGGAATGAAGAAAATCTGCGACTGGGAAAAAGAGTATGGATATACGAAATGGGATTATACGGAACTGCTGTTCTCAGCCGGGCGGATCAGTATGGAAAGCCTGGAGATACTGGTTAAGATGACCAAAGAAGAGCAGGGACGTTTCTTTACGGAGTTCCGGAGCTTGCTGATGGATGAATAAGGTAGGTTTTAAGGTGTTGGAGGGGGACGAAAAAACGGATAAATAAATGAATCGGGTATGCTTCCCACGCACTGGGCATTCCGATGAGCCTCTGAAAGCGTATATTGTGTCAGCAATGGCTTCCACAATATACTGAGTCTCATCTCCATAGTGCTCAAGGGAATCTGACCCGATTCATTTATTTATCCGTTTTTTCTGGTACTCCTGCAACTTGAAAATTTTCCCTTATGGAACATCAGCTCGCTGCGCATGGCTAATGGTGATTTGTTTGTCTAGGGTTTTAACCATATTCATAAATTTGAGTATAATGATTTGTTTTAGTTTTTAAAAATTTGTATCTTTAAAATATTTCCAACAACACATTATTATAAAGATATAAGTCTACCAAGTTCTTCACGTTTCTTTTCAGTTATGCCATAGATATTTATGTGGTTCAGGTCACCGCTGCGGTCTGTAAAGGCGGGGAAGAGGAAGCCGGATGTTGGGGATCCGGGTTCGTATTCGCCGACAAGAGGACAGATGGCGCAGATGAGGTAAGGAAACATCTCTTCGGATTCTCCGAGGCGTTCTTTATCGGTGGCTTTGGCTGGGATATCGTAGTTATCATGGAAAACATAGATCGCGTAAGGGGTGGTGATCCGGATGTTTTCCATGATGATATCATAAAGAGTATCCATCAGGGCATCGTTTTTGAGTTCACAGTCTCTGAGCGCCATCAAAAGCTGCCACATACTTCCGGCTTTCTGATTTTCCGGCTGGATCTCGTATTTTTTCAGTTTTGTGTTTGTCTCTGCAAATGGAATCGTTTTGGCGATTGCGAGATTTTTTGTTTTTTCTGACGCAGAGAGTTTGAGGAAGTTAATGTTAAAGCTTCCGTCAAAATCTCCGTCTGCATCTACATAACAGCCTGCTATTCTTGTGAATGATGTTCTTGCAGGCGTCATCCGCCGCGTCAATTCCAGCATATCTTCTCGGTTGATCATTTGTATTTGTTCCTCTCTTTGAATATCAATTGAGTCTCACTCCGTTGACCTGTTTCTATTTTCTAAGTTCTCATATCATCCATTGCTAAAATTCTTCTATTTCAGCAACACGGTTCCCCTGTTTTTCTTTCCAAATCATCAGGTACACTTTGAAATCTACCGAATCTCTTGCCGCAGCAAATGGCTCCTCACGTACAAGTGTAACTTTCTGTCCGTTTGACTCCAGCTCTGCTTTTCTTTTTTCGGCTTTTTTCAAAATGTTCTGATATTTCTGATTAAATTTCTCCCCAAAATCCCTCCGTGGATAATTTTCCGCTTCTTTGGCAAGTTTTTTATTTAGCAAGTCTACAACCGCCGCATGTTTCTCCCGCTGTAATAATCGGGCAATCCATCTGCTCATTCTTTTTCCATGATATCTCCGGTATCTTTGCAGCCACCACAACAGACTTTTATCCCCTGCTTCTTTAACGAGCTCTTCCATCACAACCATTGCCTCTTCGGTCGGATTCCACGGATCTTCCATCGGGACAATATATTTTGCCGGAACTGCCGGATAACAGGTATAGTTCAGCGGAGGAAAATGTACCAGTTTTGCAAGTTTCCGTTCTGTATCACTTGTTGCCTTTTCTCCAAGATATTCACATTTATCACTCAGAATCGCCAGACGGTATTCCAGAATCCGCAGATACTCATACCCTTTCACCCAGAAATGTCCCACATCTCCGTAATTATAGAGATTCATCTCCAGCGAAAGATCCTGGAAGAAAATAGTCACAACCGTTTCGCCCTGATATACGACAAGTACATATTCTCCATCCTCCTGGCTTAAAGTTGCGTCCAGCTCTCCTTCATAATCTTTCTGATAATGTCCGGTCATTCTTGCACCAGAGAATACCAGAAAGCTTTCCACTGCATCATTCATCAGATACACCAGACGCATTTCATCCTGGTTTTCCACATCTTTGTCTGGAAACAGAAGTTCAAACTGATCCTGACCGAGTAACTGGGCAAGCTTCTGGAAGGCCTCCGGAATTTCTTCATATGCACTTTCTGTATCCATGAACGCTTCCTCTGCTGACATATTTTCCTGTATTTCCAGTTCACTCATCTATTCCTTTTCTCCTTCATTTGCCTCTTCCATATCCACACAGGCAAGTCCTCTGTCCTCCACATAACTGACACGGATCACTGCCTGCGACCAGTTTAGGCTGATCCTGGCAGCCTTCTGCTTCTCTTCTCCGGCTTTCCGGAGCAGATCCAAAAGTTTCTCCAAAACTTCTCTTGTCAGATAGCCGCCTCTCCACTGAAAGGTCAATGTCCTGCCCTTCTTAGCCGCCTGCAGCGACCGTTTATGGACATCTTCTTCTTTTGTAAAGGAAAGTTTCTTCTCCCGATAATAAAAATGATCCCCATTCGTACAGACCGGTGCCGGTGCGATCAGCGGTTCATGATCCCGGAAAATCTTCTTGTCGTCCAGATTGAAATAATCATAGCGGATCTCCTGTCCTGCCGCACTGTGTTTACCAAGCGTATTGTCAAAAGTTGCATCCAGATGATAATATGTACCACCAATTTTTACGATATTCCAAGTATGACGGTACTTGATCCCTTTTTCCGGATTGTTACCACAGACTGCGATCATGCACCAGATTCCAAGCGCATCACAGAGTACTTTCACAGATTTTGCAATCCCTTCACATACGCCAACTCCATGTCCAAGTGGACCGATGATCTCATGGGAATACGCCTTTTTCAGCTTATCATAAGTCACATTATCACAGATAAAATCATGAATATATTTCTCCTTTTCCCATTCAGACAAATCTTTTGCCGCCCGCGCAAGTTTTTCTACTCTGGAGGACATTGCCCTCTGATGCTCTCGGATTTTATTTTTGTCAAACAGATACTCCGGTACAAAGATCAGATTCGGAGAGTCCTGATAGTATTTATACTTATATCCTGTCATCCAGAAAATCTCCGGATGATCCAGCCGAAGCCTGAAAAAGACATCATAAAGCTCCGCACTTTCTATGCGCGGTATCTGAAATTCATCCGCAAGTGCATTTGCTCCCTGCATGATTACATGGTATGCTGCCTGCTGCTGTTTCGTCATTTTGGTATAATAGAATGGTTCCATGAAAGTCCTCCTGCGCAATGTTTCGATTCTCCTATTATACATTTTTTCACGAAAACACGAAATGTTTTTCCTTGCTTTTTAACGAAAAACAGAAATGTTTTACGCTAGTTTTTAACGAAAATAGAAAATGTTTATACCCGTTTCTTAACGAAATCACAAAATGTTGGCCCTTTTCCGCTTCTTTCAGACACATAAATTCCCTTCATTACTTATATAAAAAGGCTCCATATAACAGTTTTTACTGCTACATAGAACCTCTTCCATTCTTTTATTTCTCAGTTTCACTTGATACAATTGCCGGAATCCGGATCGTAACGATCGTACCTTCGCCCTCTTTTGACCATATCTGAAATCTGTATTTATTTTCATAAATATAGTCCAGTCTTTCTTTAATATTTTTTATACCGATATGTTCTCCTCTTTCCATACTTGACAGTTTACGCTGCGGTTTGCTTAATTCATCTAGTTTGTCCTGAGACATCCCTGCACCATTATCTTTTACAATAATCTCAACTTCATCTTCTTCCATTCTGATACGAATCGTAATGCATCCGTCTATTACTTCGCCTTCTTCATCCGTATTACATAGAATTCCATGAAAGAACGCATTCTCTACAAGTGGCTGCAAAATATTTTTTGCAATCAGATATGGCTCAACCCCCGCTTCGATATCAATAACACTTTTAAATATTCCTGTATATCGATATTTCTGAATCAGTAAATATTCTCTCACTACTTTAATTTCCTGCTCTACTGTATCATAAACATTATCCACCTCTATACGTAGTCTGTCCCTTAAAATCTGAATCATAGCTTTATTCACTGCAATCACATCTTCATTCCGGTTTTTCTGTGCCAGATATGTAATCATATTCATGGTATTATAAATAAAATGCGGATCCACCTGCGAAATCATCAAACCATACTTCAGTTGCTGCTCTCTCTTTTCCTGTTCGACCATTTCAACAATATTTTCCTGCAAACGTTTTGCCATAACATTAAACGAAGCGCCTACTTCTCCTATTTCATCTGTTGAATTCACCTCGATTCGTGCATCCAGATTTCCTTCTGCTATTTCATTCATTTGTTTTGATACATCCGTAAGCGGACCGGTAAAATGATTTACAATCGGAATCATAACTAACACAATTCCAAGCCCAAAACATAAAATCAGTATTTCTACCAGAAAAATCAGCGAACGGTTATTGTCCAGAATATCTTTTCTGCTCTGCCTGCAAATAATCTTCCACCCATCTTCTTCTGAAAAACGTACTGTAGTAATCCCATCTTCCTGCTGCCAATAACCTTCCTTATAGCTTTTTCCATACTTCATGTTTTTCAGAGTTGCGTTTACATCTATTTGTGTTTCCTTAACACTTGGCTGTAAAATCTGATTATTTTTATCAAGAAACAGATAATCGTTACTGTAATCTTTCATCTGGTTTGCAATATAGTACAACTGGTCAAAAGATGCTATAACAGTAAGATTGCCTTTCTGCCCATGATATATATATTCCATCGTATATCCATAAACCATGTTAAATATATTTCCAAATGCTGTATCTGATTCCCCGTCATAAGCAAAAGGATTCAAAAAACTTGTCTTTTTCCCTTTTAAATCTAATTCTTTTATTTCACTACAAATATGTTCTTTTACTTTATTCGAAAATCCTACTGTTGAAAAATCATATATTTCATCCGCCTTTTGGACATCCAGATAAATCCCGATGATTCCATATGACTGAATTTTATTTTTTACACCAAGCTGGGATAAAAAAAGACTTATTTTCGCATTATTTGCTTCATTCGGCTCCGACATATATTGATCTATTTTCTGAATAAGTTCTGGTTCTTCTGCCACAATCTTTGTAAATCTTACCAGTTCTTCAAAATTCTGATCTAACTGAGACATGATCTGCTCATTCAGAATCATAGTATCCTCTCTGTCTTTCACACTGATATTTCTATATACCAGTTCCGGTAATGCCGTGAGCAATATTCCCATAATTACTAAAAACACACATAATTGTGCTATAACCAATTTATTTCTTAATTTCATGACCTCTTCTACTCTCCGGCTAATAATTTCCTGCGATATTGGTTCGGTGTCAGTCCTGTATATTCTTTGAAAATTTTACTGAAATACTGACTGGAAGTAAAACCTGTCTTTTCTGATACTTCATAAACCATATATTCTTTATCCTGGAACATTTTCTTTGCATTTTCTATTCTGACATTATTGATAAAATCATTTACCCGTATTCCAGTTTCTGTTTTAAATTTCGTTGATAACCAGGAAGATGTCACACCAACATGCTCCGCAACTTCCGCTGCTGTAATACTTGCATCACCATAATTCTGATTGATATAAGCCATTGCATTGATTGTCACATCGGAATAAATCATTTTTTCTTTCTCATTTTTCATTCGACAAATTTCTTCTATCTTGTATTCAATATATGCCTGAAGATCTGTTACTTTTCTAAAATCATAAGAACTGCATCCCTCGGTCATCAAAAATCTCTGACCGCTTGTTTCTCCAATCAGTTTTCCATCAAACAAACTAAGAGCCTCCAAAATATGTTCTATATATTCCAAGTATTCTGTAACATTCTGTTTTTTTTCTGTTTCATGCAATCGGTTTTCTATTTTTTCAATTTCTTCTGTTTTTCCCTGTTGTAAAGACTGATAAATTTCTTCTGATGAAATTCCTGACAGTTTCTTCTCATTTTCCTCTTTTCCGTCATAACGCAGCTCCTGTAACTCTACTTCATTTTTTAAAATATTATTTTCCAGTTGTCTTTGATAATTTGTAAAATTAGACCGGAACTGCCTTACCATACTTCCATGCAAACAATAATATACATGATACAGTTTTTCTTCTCTGTTAATATATTCATACAGCTTTCTTGCAAAATCATAAATTCTGTCATTTATTTCTTTTTGTGAAACAATTCCTTTTCCGAATTCAAGCAAAATCAGATATTCATCTTCGTTTACCGGAAACCTGGCCCCTACATGAATCCCAGTATTTTCAGATACATTTTCGCACGCTCTTTTTATGAGCCGATTATCCAATGTCATCTGATTGTTATCAAGTGGAATATATTTCTTTAAAATCTTCGGAACCTTTCTTTGAGAAACGATAATATAATAATATTTCTTATGCAAACCTATATAATCATTTTCATCAAGAATATCTTTATATACCTCTTCTGAAATATTTTTTCTAAATAATTCCTCTAAAATTGCTGTAATTGTATACTGCTTTTTTGCTTTTTCTTTTATAATTTCTTCTTTTAATTTTAGTATTTTTCTTAAAAACCCATCTTCCTCCAGATCACTTTTTAAGATATAATCATCAATTCCTAACCGGATTGCCTGTTTTACATAATCAAAATTTTTATATGCTGAAAGGAACAGAATATGTGTATTTCCACCATATTCGCGAATTGCATCCCCTAATTCCAATCCATTTAATCCAGGCATCTTTACATCTGATATCACCAGATCCGGTCTGTGTGTCTTGTAAATTGCAAGTGCCTGTTCTGGATTTGTCGTTACCCCGATCAATTCAAATCCATGATACTCCCAATCAATAATATGCTCCAAATACTCCAGTGCCAGCTTTTCATCATCCACTAACAATACTTTTATCATATTTTCTTCCTCCCATTATGCCCTGTCAAATGCTGTCTATTCCGATTATACAGCGACACCCGGAGTATCGCAAGCTGACAGGATGCGTATACTCCGGGTGTCATTTAAATTATTTTTTATTGTGCGTTTGTTCTCACAAGCTCTTTTTTCAGCTTTCGTTCACTGATAAAGTTCATTACTCTCTGGTTGTTGTAAGTAAAGATCATAATAACCAGAAGGAAGATTCCAGATGCTGTATCCTGCAGCGAAGCTGAAAGTCCCATGCTGAGAAGTCCTGTCGTCAGCATATTTAAAATAAAGTTTCCGATAAAGATTCCGATTACCAGATTACAATACTGTTCAAGTGCCAGTCCAACATAAATTCCAAGCATGCAGTTGAAAATAATATTCGTACTTGACATGTACATCGGCGTATCAATTGATCCCTGTATAGAAATCTTCAAAAGTGCCGCAACTCCAAGGAATAATGATGAAACTACATAGCAGAGGAATGCTGTTTTCTTGGTATTGACACCTGAATTTTTTGCAATTCTCTGTGAACTTGCACATGCTCTTACATTATATCCAAACTTTGTATAGTTGAAAATGATGTAGAACAGTACAAACATGATCGCAAAAATAATCAAACAATACGGAAATCTTCCAAGTGTTGTAATTTCTCCGTTAATAGCTGTTACCCATGAAATACTTGCCAGGTTGGATAATGTCTCATATACCATGCAAACACCAAGTGCTGTAACAATTGCCGGAACTCTCAGTAACATATACATAACACCTGAGATTGTTCCAAGTACAATGCCCGCTCCAACCACAATCAATGCAAATGGTATCAATCCGATTCCGTAAAGATATACCATTTTTGCTCCGAACATTGCCGAGAGCATTACAACCGCACCTGCACTAAGATCCATTCTGTTACACAACATGTTCGAACACATTGCGAATGAAATTAGCGTAGGGGCCAGCGTTTGCTTCAGGTTCATAATAAGACTCGCCGGTTTTCCAAATGCTCCGCCGGAGCATATGAAAAACAGAAGATATACAAATACCGGGAGCATAACGACTTTGCATACATTTTTAACTGTATCTGATTTCGTTTTCATACGCCTTCCCTTTCCATATCCGTTAAAGTAGTAATTTATTTTCCATGTCTTGCAATTGTATCTTCAATACTGTAGTTCTTGCCCATTTCAAGCAGCTCATCAGAAGATGCATTTTTATTTTTTGATTTAATCAGCTGATCAACTTCATCTGTTGTCCATGCATATACACCATCATTATGAAGGTATGTCATGTAATCAGAGAATTCCTGACCAGATTTACATACAATAAAGTTAACCGGTACTTCTACTTTGTCAAGAGCATTTCCTTCCAGTGCATTGTAGATAAGTACGAACGGGAATACTGCATCAGCATACTGTCCACCGATTGCACATACTGTTTCACCATTGTCAAGGCTTCCCTGACAGTTTTCTGAAAGGTCACAGAATGCGATCTTAACCTGACCTTCACGTCCTGCTGATTTGATTGGTTCTGAGCAGTATTCAATACCAAGAAGTGTAATTGCAATACCATCGATAGAATCATCCGCTGCAAGGAAATCTTCTACTGCTTTTGTGAATTCAAGGCCTCTGTATTCACCAGCTTTTTTAACTTCCGGATGATCTTCAAATGCTTTCATCATACCTTCCCATCTTCTGTCATGGCAGGTAATTCCAGGTTCATAGCCAATTGCTGCAATGTTCTTGCATCCTGAATCAATAAGGCTTGTTACGATTTCATATCCTGCATCGTAATCTGCTTCATAAGATCCACCAACAAAGTAATCACTCTTGTAAACCTGATCTTTGATGCTTTCATCAATCTGTGACCAGCCTACACCAAGATAAACTTCATTTTCTTCACAAATTTTTAATCCCTGAAGGACTGCTGTTCCTGAGAAGTTTGTTGTGATAATACCATCAACACCCTGTGCACAGAGGTTCTCAATTGCAGAAAGATATGTTTCATCTGCAAAGTTTTCAATAATGTAATAGTTAAATTTTACACCATATGCTTTTCCAAGATAATCTGTGTATGCTTTGTATTTTGCGCAAAGGAAATCTGTTGTTGTATGGATAACTACACCAATTGTGTATTTACCATCTGGATCTCCACAAATTTCATCCTGACCTGATTTGTCTCCCCAGACTTCCTCTGTCTTTGCATCTTTTGTCTCTTTTGAACTGCTGTCTGATTTCTTGCTTCCTGAAGAACCACCACAACCGATTACAGAGAATACCATCATAACTGCTAATAAAACAGCTACTGCTCGTTTAATTCTTTTCATTTCTTTTCCTCCTCTTTTTCTCCTTGTTTCATCTATTACTCCAGTACACCATCTTTGTTCTTTACATATGTAAGGAATACTAACAGTAACAGTACCAGTCCCTGAATTCCTTCAACCACACGTTCGTTAACACCCAGGATAATCAATCCATTTCTCAAAAGGATAACAGAAAAGCTTCCGACCACAGCTCCGATCATTTTTACTTTAGAACCTCCGGACAATGGCACACCTCCAAGTACCAATGCTGTGACAACGTTCATTTCCATTCCCTGACCGGTTGAAGTACTTACACTTCCGGCTCTTGCCATAAGGATAAATCCTGCAATACCTACCGTGATACCACTGATAATGTAAGCGATCATTCTGGTTCTATTAACGTTTACGCCTGCCTGCTTTGCAGCGGCTGGATTTCCTCCAATTGCTTTATTATCTTTTCCAATTGCTGTTTTTTCAAATAAAATATAGCAGATAATAAAGACTCCTAACAGCATTCCCAGCTTAAATTTCTGATTATCAAATTCAAAGAGTTCAACCGGAATACTATATTTCTGTGATGCACATACCGTATTTAAGATTCCACGACACATATACATGATGCATAGTGATGTGATAAATGGCGAAACCTGCAAATATACGGAAACAACTCCGTTCAATACGAACCATACCAGTGCTGCAAGAATGTTTGTAATAAATACTACTCCTGCAGGTACTCCTGTGTTCGCAACTAAAATCGCAACTAAAACGCTGAAACCGATAACACCACCGTATGACAAATCCATTCCGCCATGTGAGTATACGAAAATTGCACCAAATGCCATAATCGCAATATATACGGTCTGATTCAGAATACTATTGATATTACCTTTTGTCAGCAGTTTCCCTTCTCCTCCGACCTGAAATATGATAATCATTAAAATGATTCCAAGGAAAGGAATTATTTTCTGAAGAATTTCTTTTGCCTTAGCTTTCTCTTTCACTTTTATCCCTCCTAAACCATCTTCTTGATTAATACAGATTCATTTAACTCTTCTGACCTGGTAAATGAATCCTGTATCTGACCATCTTTCATAATCAGAATACGGTCACTCATTCCAATCAGTTCCGGAAGTTCTTCTGAAATCATCAAAATAGATTTTCCTTCTTTTTTCAGGCGGTACATCAGCTGATACATAAATGCCTTTACACCAATATCAATTCCTCGTGTCGGGCAGTCCAGGATATAAATTTCTGACTCATTACCAAGCCATTTTCCAAATACAACTTTCTGTTTATTACCACCACTTAAATCACCTACGTTTTGTCCAATCTCTCTGCATTTAATGCTCATATCTTTTACCTGTTTATCGGTAAATTTCTTTTCAGCACCTTTGGTAATTACACCACCTTTTGCGATCATTGACAAGGATGGTAAAACGGTATTTTCCATGATACTTGCTGATAAGATCAGTGCTTCCTGGTCTCGGTTCTTGGATACATATCCAATCTTGTTCTTGATTGCCTGTTTTTCTGATGTAATCTTTTTTCCATTTCCAAGTTTTACTTCACCATACAACGGTTTAACATTTCCAAACAACGCTTTTCCAAGTTCATGCATTCCGCAATCTGTTAACCCACCTATTCCAAGGATTTCTCCTTTATGAAGTTCCAGTGAGACACCTTTAAGGCTATCTCCTACATACAGTTTTTCTGCTGAAAGCACAACCTCTTTCCCATAGCTTCCATCGTAATCACTTCGATAATAATCTCCGGTAAGTTTACGTCCTACCATCAACTCTTTTATCTTTTCCTCTTCAAACTCAGATTTTTCAAGTTCAGCAACAAACACACCGTCTCGCAAAACAATCAGCTTGCTACAAACCTCCATCAGTTCTTCCAGGTCATGGGAAATAAACAGTACTGTCTTATTTTCCTTCTTCATGTTCTTAATAACCTGGTAAATGATATCCCTTCCTCGTTGAGACAAGGCAGTTGTTGTTTCGTCAACGATGAAAATCCTTGGATTCGTATACAGTGCTCTTACAACTTCAATCAGTTTTCTTTCTTCCAGACTGTATTTTATGATCGGATCTTCCGGATGAATATTGTCAATTCCGATTTTTTCAAGTGCCTTTCTTGCTTCCTGATACATCTTTTTTCTGTCAACAACACCATGTTTTGTAAACAACTGCTCTTTTCCGATAAAAAGATTATCTGCTACTTTAATTCCCGGAAGTGTTCCCATTTCCTGGGCAATCATACTGATTCCATGATTCTGTGCATCCAATGTGTCTGCTGGTTTATATGGTTTTCCGTCCAGAGTAAGCTCTCCTTCAGATTGCGGATAAACTCCGGAAATAATAGAGGAAAGAGTTGACTTTCCGGAACCATTTTCTCCGATCAGACCAATAACTTCTCCTTCATCAATGGTTACAGAAACGTCTTTCAATGCCTGAGTAAGTCCAAAGTTTTTTGAAATATGTTTTGCTTCCAAAATCACGCTCATTTCGTTGCCACCTCCCTCTTTCCTTCTTGTTTTATTATCCTAAAACAATTACATTCCATGACATTTTTGGTAATACTACAGAATTTGCAGCTGTTACCTCTTTCTCTTCCATTTCAACTGCATCCGGATGTTCAATTGTGTTCATTACAGAATAGTCATTTCCGGCAAGTACCAGATGTTTCTTTACTTTCTTATCTCCATATCCCTGTAAATCAACTTCAAATTCAACGTCCTCTTCCTGATCGCAGTTCAGAACGAAGATTCTTACTTCATCATTTTCCTCATTATAGATAACTGCTGGTTCAACAACATTTAATTCACCTAAATCGCACTGATATTTCGGTGCATCCACAATGGCTTTCTTAACAGTTCCATGTCCATATTTGCTGAGCATATGGAACGGATGATAAATCGCCTGTTTGAAAATTCCGCCTCCCGGAATTGTTGTAATCGGAGCAATCACATTGATAAGCTGTGCCAGGCATGCAATTTCAACTGTATCTGCATTGTTCAACAATGAAATTCCAAGTCCTCCAACAACAACTGCGTCCAGCAGACTGTATTTTTCCTGCAGAATCGGTGGTGCGATTTCCCATTTTCCAGCTGATGTCATCTCGAACGTTGTAAGTCCCATTAAATCATCCAGAGAATCCAGTTTGATGTCCTGGAAATTCCACACATTCCATTCATCCAGACAAATCTTTAAATCTTTATCAAAATGATTTTTAGCCTTTACATACTCAATAACTTTTGCGCTGTTTTTGATATGAGAATCCAGCTGTTTATAGGAAGCAAGATAATTTGTTGTTCCCTGTCCTGAGTTCATTGTATAGTTATGAGTTGATAAATAATCAACCTGATTATAAAGATCTGTCAGCATTGTTCTGTCCCATTCCATATAGGTTGGTAACATTTCATAACTGCTTCCGCAGGCAACCAGTTTAATAGAAGGATCAACCCATCTCATGATCTTTGCTGCTTCAAGTGCTTTCTTTGTATAATCTTCTGCTGACAAATGTCCTGCCTGCCAGCTTCCTTCCATCTCATTCCCAAGGCACCAATATTTGATATTATATGGTTCTGGATGTCCGTTCTGGGCTCTCAAATCACTCCAATAGGTTCCACCCGGATGATTGCAATATTCAACCAGATCGCCGGCATCTTTAATACTTCCTGTTCCAAGGTTGACTGCGATCATTGGTTCAATACCAACTTTTTCTGCCCACTGGCAAAATTCATCAATACCGAACTGGTTTGTTTCAATACTTGACCATGCATAATCCATACGTTTTGGTCTTTTTTCTTTTGGTCCAATTCCATCATGCCAGTCATAGCATGATACAAAGTTTCCACCTGGATAACGAATTACCGGAACGCCTAATTCTTTTACTAATTCCATGACATCTTTACGATATCCGTCTTCATCTGCATTTGGATGCCCCGGCTCGTAGATTCCTGTATAAATGCTTCGTCCCAGATGTTCTGTAAAAGACGAGTACATTTTGTCATCAATTTTTCCAATGTCGTAATGGATGTCACTAAAGCATTTTGCTTTTTTCATTTCTCGTTCCTCCCTTAAACTTTCATATTCTCCTGTCGTTCATTTCAAACGATTCTTTGTTATGTGAATATTTTAGAATGGCGCCTGTTTTTTCACTATATTCATTTTTTATGTGAATGTATAAAATTTTTTGGTTTTATAAATTTCTTCCAAAAAATGTGTAATTTTTTTAAGTTTGTTAAGTATTCTGCATAATTTCAAACAAAAGTCACAGTCTTTCACATTAAAAAAGTCCCATATGGCAACCCTTTCCGTCACCATACAGGACTTCTCCTTCTTTTCCTTTTATTCAACATTCTTCGTCGCAACAATATCCACGCCCGTGTCCGCCACATTTTCAAGAATCACATCCCCAATATGAACCGGAGCCGGAACTTCAATTCCTTTGAGCGCCTTCACACATTCAAAGATCTTGCCCTTCGGGATATCTTCTTTCGTCTTCACCGATACCATGTCGATGCTTCCGCCGGACACCCGCACGGTCGAAGTTACGATTCTCGTCGGATTCGTCACTTCTTTTCTTGCGTATACATCACCGCGCTTGCAGGTATTTCCGGTTACACCCACTACTTCTTTCCCATTCATTACAACTGTAAGAGGGCAGCCCATCGGACAGCCGATACATGTCAATTTTCTCTCTTCCATCGTCTACGCCTCCTCAATCTTTACTGTGATGGTCTGCAGATCCGGATATTTCAGAAGCTGCTCTTTTGTCAGCTTAATCTCTTCCATCTCACCTGGTGCAACAACCGGACGTTTTCTGTGGATCACTCTCTCATCATCAAAATATGCACTGATATAACAGTTCTTGTAGACACCGCCCACACGGAAACGCACAGTCAGATTTTCATCCATCCGGTCTACGTTAATTGTTCCGGGCACAGTATAGCGGACACCTTCAATCGGATTCATCCGAATCTCTTTTCCGCCCTGTCTGCGCGCTTCTCCCTGTTTTACATATTCCGCAGCATTTCTTCCTGCAGTTCCGGCTTCTTCCGATACAAAATCAACCAGGTCATGCACATGCAGGACATTTCCGCAGGCAAATACGCCTTCGATGTTTGTTTCCAGGCTCTCATTTACCTTTGGTCCTGATGTGACAGGGTTCATATCCACGCCCATACCTCTTGAAATTTCATTTTCCGGAATCAAACCTACGGAAAGGAGGAGGGTATCACAGCTGTATTCTTCTTCGGTTCCCGGAATCGGTTTTCCGTGACTGTCCACCTGTGCCAGTGTAATGCCTTCCAGACGCTCTTTTCCTTTGATATCGACAACCGTATGGCTCAGCTTCAGCGGAATGTCATAATCATCCAGACACTGTACAATATTTCTCTTCAGTCCTCCGGAATACGGCATCAGCTCTGCAACAACCTTAACCTTTGCGCCTTCAAATGTCATTCGTCTCGCCATGATCAGTCCGATGTCGCCGGAACCAAGGATCACGACCTCCCGCCCCGGCATATAGCCTTCGATATTGACCAGTCTCTGTGCCGTACCTGCTGAGAAAATACCCGCCGGACGATAGCCCGGAATATTAAGTGCGCCTCTGGAACGTTCACGGCATCCCATTGCCAGGACAACTGCCTTCGCCTGAATCTCGAAAAGACCTTCCTCCCAGTTCATTGCGGTGACAACCTTCTGTGGGCTGATATCCATAACCATTGTATTCAGCTTGTATTCAATATTCAGTTCTTTCGCCTGATCAATAAAACGTCCTGCATATTCCGGTCCGGTCAGTTCTTCCTTAAATGTATGGAGTCCGAATCCGTTGTGGATACACTGATTCAGGATTCCGCCAAGTTCTTTGTCTCTTTCCAGGATCAGGACACTGTCCACTCCGCTTTTCTTCGCCGAAATTGCAGCCGCAAGTCCTGCCGGTCCTCCTCCAATGATAACAATATCATAAGCTCTCATGATGCAATGCCTCCCTCTTATAACGAATCCTTATTAGTACCTGTGACAATTTTAGAATCTCCACCGGATTTTGTGATCTCGAACATACTCACATGGCGTTCTCTCGCCAGGATTTCCATCGTTCTCGGTGAACAGAATCCAGCCTGACATCGTCCCATTCCGGCTCTTGTTCTGCGTTTTACCCCATCCAGAGATTTGGCGCCGAGCGGTCTGTTGATCGCATCCATGATCTCACCCTCTGTAACCATTTCACAACGGCAAATAATATTTCCATATTCCGGTTTCTCTTTGATCAGTTCCATTCTTTCTTCCTTGCTGAGTGTATTCGGATCCAGAACACCCTTTCTTGTTGCGATAAAATCTTCTTTTTCTTCCAGATTCATTTTCTCTTTCAGGATCTGTGCCACCATTTCTCCGATTGCCGGTGCACTGGTAAGTCCCGGTGATTCAATGCCTGCACAGTCGATAAATCCTTTTGCATCCTCCACTTCCCCGATCAGGAACTCATGTCCGTCCTCATGTGCACGAAGTCCGGCAAATGAAGTAATCACCTGACGGAGCGGAATATTTTTCACATTCATCTCTGCTCTTTCGATCACCTGATCCAGACCTTCTCTTGTTGTATTGGTTCCTTCTTTATCTTCGATATCGATCGCCGTTGGTCCAAGGATCAGATTACCGTGAACCGTCGGTGCAACCAGAATACCTTTTCCATATTTTCCCGGAAGTGCAAAAATCGTCTTGCTCACATGACTTCCCGCACTCTTATCAAGCAGGCAGTAATCCCCTCTTCTAGGGGTAATATGGATCTTCTTCTCACTTACCATATTATGAAACTTGTCTGCATAGACTCCGGCTGCATTTACCACGTACCTTGTCTGGAAAACCCCGTTATTTGTATGGATCTCCCATCCCTCATCTATTGGTTTAAGATCCGTAACTTCCGTATCAAATTTGAACTCCACACCATTTACATTTGCATTCTCAGCCATTGCAATGTTCAGATTAAACGGACATACAATTCCGGCTGTCGGTGCATAAAGTGCGGCATACGCCTGATCGGAAATATTCGGTTCCATTTCTTTCAATTCCTTACAGTTAAGAATTCTTAACTCCTTAACACCATTTGCAACACCTCGGTCATACAGCGCCTGAAGATTCGGCATATCCTCCTCATGCATACATACAACCAGAGATCCATTTTTCTTAAATGGGAAATCCAGATCCTTTGAAAGCTGTTCCATCATCTGGTTTCCCCTGACATTCAGTTTTGCCATCAGCGATCCTTCTGCCGCATCATAACCGGCATGGACAATTGCACTGTTTGCCTTGGAAGTACCACAGCATACATCCTCTTCTTTCTCGATTACACATGCCTTCACTTTATAACGTGACAGCTCTCTTGCTGTTGCCGCACCGGATACTCCAGCCCCGATAATTATTACATCATACATTCCCAGATCACTCCTTAATAACTGTTTTTTCTTCCTGATTATGAAAAAAAGCCTGCCAAGTAAACGCATTTCCTTTATGCGGTTATCCTGTCAGGCTCTCTCATCTCATGCCATTACCATTTTCAATTCTGAACTTTTACCACGGAATTGCCCCATACAGTAATACTGCTGCGATTGCTCCAATGATTGGTCCGATGATCGGTACAACCAGACCGTATCCGAAGTTTGAATCACCTTTTCCTTTAATCGGAAGTACTGCGTGTGCAAGTCTTGGTCCAAAATCTCTTGCCGGGTTGATCGCATAACCGGTCAGTCCGCCAAGTGACATACCTACTGATACGATAATTCCGAATACAAATAATTTGTCAACGCCTGTGGAAAGTCCTGTCACGTTTCCAATTCCCTTGATCGCAAATACAAGGATAAATGTTCCAACTGCTTCACTGAAAATATTCAGTCCTGTGTTTGCAATCGAAGGTCCTGTACAGAATACACCAAGCTTTGTTCCCGGATCTTCTGTGGCGTCAAACTGTCCTTTGAAAAGTAAATAAACGATACAGCCGCCTACGAATGCTCCTGCGATCTGGGCGATGATATATCCAGGAACCATCGACCATGCAAAACTTCCGTCCACTGCAAGCGCGATCGTAAGTGCCGGATTAAAGGAAGCTCCTGAAGCCTCTCCGAAAATAAATGCCGGAAGCAGAACTGCAAGACCCCAGGCAAATGTAATCTGAACCGCACCGGCACCTTTCATACCGGATTTGTTAAGGTTCACATTTGCTACTACTCCATCTCCAAGAATAATAAGTATCATTGTTCCAAGAAACTCTGCTATATAAGGTAACATGATAAGTCCCCCTTTTCCCTATTCAATGTTCTGTTTTCATTTCCTTTTTACTGTCAAAATCTAATCTTCTTTTGCCCATCCGTAAGCATATTTGACAGCCTTATTCCAGCCTTTGATCCGTTTTTCTCTTTCTTCATCTGCAATCTTTGGCTCGAATGTCTTATCAATTGCCCAGTTCTTAATAACATCCTCTTTACTTGCCCAGTATCCAACTGCAAGACCTGCAAGATAAGCAGCTCCCATTGCGGTTGTCTCTACACACTGCGGACGGTTAACCGGTGCATTGATGATATCAGACTGTGTCTGCATCAGAAAATCATTTGCACTTGCTCCACCGTCAACCTTAAGTGCTGCAAGTTCAATTCCAGAGTCAGCTTTCATTGCTTCCAGAACATCATTTACCTGATAAGCAAGGGATTCCAGAGTTGCACGGATAATGTGATATTTATTAACGCCACGTGTAATTCCTACGATCGTTCCTCTTGCATACTGATCCCAGTGCGGTGCTCCAAGTCCGGTAAATGCAGGTACTACATAGCATCCGTTTGTATCTTTTACTTTCTTAGCCATGTATTCTGAATCCGGTGCGGAATCAATAATACGAAGTTCATCTCTCAGCCACTGAATTGCAGCTCCTGCCACGAAAATTGAACCTTCCAGTGCATAATTTACTTTTCCATCCAGTCCCCATGCGATGGTTGTTACCAGTCCGTTCTTTGAGAAGATCGGTTTCTCACCGGTATTCATCAGCATGAAACATCCAGTTCCATATGTATTCTTTGCTTCGCCTGCATTGAAGCATGTCTGTCCAAACAGTGCGGACTGCTGGTCTCCTGCTGCTCCTGCGATCGGAATCGGTCCACCGAGGTAAGAAGGATCTGCTTCTCCATATACACAGCTTGACGGTTTTGGTTCTGGAAGCATGCATTTCGGAATGTTCAGCTCTGCAAGAATTTCATCATCCCATTCAAGCGTATTGATATTGAACAGCATCGTACGGGAAGCATTTGAATAATCAGTTACATGAACTGCACCTTTTGTCAGTTTCCAGATCAGCCATGTCTCAACTGTACCGAATAATAATTCTCCCTTTTCCGCTCTCTCTCTTGCTCCCGGCACATTATCAAGAAGCCATTTTACCTTTGTCCCTGAAAAATACGCGTCGATAACAAGTCCTGTTTTTTCTCTGAATTTATCGGTAAGTCCTTTTTCCTTCAGACTGTCACAATACTCAGAAGTTCTGCGGCACTGCCATACGATTGCATGATGGATCGGCTCTCCTGTCTCTTTATCCCAGACGATGGTTGTCTCTCTCTGGTTTGTAATACCGATTGCTGCAATGTCCTCTGCTTCTGCCCCAATCATGTTCATTGCTTCAACGGCTACACCAAGCATACTTGCCCAGATCTCATCTGCATCATGTTCAACCCAGCCCGGTTTCGGGAAATACTGTGTGAATTCCCTCTGTGCAACGCTGCACATTTCTCCTTTTTCATTGAACAGGATACATCTGTTACTTGTTGTTCCTGCGTCCAGTGCCATTACATACTTAGCCATACTCTTTTTCCTCCTTTAATAAAAATCGCTGCTTTGCATGTTTTATAGTAAAGCGGATATTCTATGCCGCTTCGCTACTTACTCCTCCTCAAATACCTGTACTTTGTTTAAATATCTTCTGTTACTTTTGTTTTACATTTTCCAGACTTCATGATTCGTAGATGAAACTGCGATCGCTCCAGCTGAAAGTGCCGCCATCACAGATTCTTTGTCCGAGATCAGACCACCTGCAATGATCGGTGTCTTTGACATTTTACAGACTTTTCCGATCACCTTCGGCATCACACCCGGAAGTACTTCGATATAATCGGGCTTCACAGCGTGTTGTTGCTGCCTGATATTCTCATATGCCATTGAATCCAGAAGAAAATACCTTAGGACTGTGAACAGCTTAAGTTCCTTCCCCCTTTTAATCAATGCGGCTTTTGTGGAAATTATTCCATCTGCTTCTGTATTTTTCCGGATAAAATCTACGACAATTTCCTTACTGCTAAGACCGCTTATCAGGTCTACATGAACCATCGCAACCTTCCCGGAATCTTTTATCTGTTGGACGATCTCACGGATCGAACAGACATCTCCAAATAAAATAAACACAACCTGGATATCTTCCAAAGAACAGCAGATTTTTAAATCATCCATGTTCTTTACTGCTGCAATGATCGGATTCTCTTCTACTGCTTCATGAAAAAAACTGCTCATTTTTTCACCCCTCATACTATGATCGAGTAGGATGCTCCTGCCCACTCTGTATACTTTGTACAGCCTCTGCACTTGACTCATCGTATAATCGAGCAGGCTGACTTCTGCTCGATCTGTATACTCCGTACAGCATCTCACTTAGCAGCTCGATGATGTACATTCGCCAAATGTAGATCCTTGTGCAAGCACAAATCTACACTTGGCTCATCGTATACACAAAAAAAGAGCGCCTCTTGTAACAGCCTCATGGCTGATATAACATTCGCTCTCCTGTCACGGCATCTCTCTTCAATTGCTTTTTCAACTTGACTTCACTATATCACATTGCACAATTATATGCAAATAATTTTTTCAAAAATATACTTTTTGTACAGTTTCTACAATTTTTTTGCCAATAATCAGGCTTGTTATTTGAAAAAAGATGTTTTTCTTTATGCAACTTTTCCGTTACTTTATTAACAAATTTTAGAATCAATTTTCTTTAATCTGAACGCTCACTTTTTACCATTTCTGTTCTGACTATTAAGCTTCTTTTTTTACATCAAAATGAAGTTCTCAGGATCGGGATCGCATTGATCACCGGTTCTTCGTACGGATGAACTTTCTTGATTGCTTCAATTGTCCTGTCAACTGCTTCTGTAAATACAGTGACTTCAACCTTTACTTCCGGTTCTTTACTGATCTCTCCTTCATTTCCAATATAAGGATTGCAGCCTTCAAGCGGACGCCAGTATCCGGTCACTTCACTTGATGACATACAGGAATCATAGTTCCCGATATGTCCGGCATCTACTTCCTGGAGGGTTTTCTGGAGAGCCGGAAGATGTGTTTCCGGGATGAAAATTTCTAATTTGCAGTATTTGAAATCCATGGTGTGTTCCTTTCTTCTTACTATGCATTTTTATGATGATACCAGGGTCAAACGGTCAGAAAGCCGATGCAAGCTTGCTTGCAAGAAGATTTTTGACCTCTTGACCCCAACATCATCATTTTCATAATATACTACAATTCTTTTTCATGCAAATTCTATAGAAATTTTCAACTCGTTAATCAATTTTTACTAATTTTTTAATTATCTAAACAATGTTTTGCACAGTAGGATAGTTCTTCATGATGTTCTTCAAAGAAAACAAAAGCCTTCAAACTGATCTTTTTCAATCAATTTAAAGGCTTTTACATTATCCAAATATCACCCTATATATAGTTTCTATTCCCCTTTTTCCTGTAAAATATCTACGATCGTCTTCTCCGTTCCGATCATTCCCGGTGATGCGATCTCTCCCATATGACGCATGGTCTCTTCCGGTGTAAACCCATTGATTCCATGAATATCATCAATAAAGATTTCATGCATTGCAAAATCCGCCGACTGAAATGCGGCATTTACCGCCACGACTCCTTTCATCGTACAACCCTTATTTCCGCCATGACAGATCATACCGGTAATACTGCTGGACATGTTGTTGATCGTTCTTGCCATTGCATGCTCATCACCTCCATGAAGGAAAACCAACGCACAGGCCATTCCTGTACCGGCAGCAATGCCGCAGCCACAGAAAGCAGAAAGCTTACCGGAATATTCTTTGATATACATGCAGATAAGATAGCTTAATGCGGTGGCACGATATAAGGTTTCATCGCTTAATCCGCGGATCTTGCAAACACCGTAAAGAGGCATGGTTGCAATAATTCCATGTGCCCCGGAACCGGTAATGCTCATGGCTGGTCTGTCAAGTCCAATCACACGGGCCTCAATTGCTGCATTGCAAAGTAAAGATGCAGTCTTTAACTCATCATCCGAAATAATCTTTCCGCCATTTTTCTCAAGCAGATACCGTGCATAGGTTGTTCTCGGGTTCTGGATTCCTTCTTCAAAAAGAGCATAGTTCATCTCATAGGCAGCCTTGATAAATTCAATTTCCTCTGCCGGAACTTCTTTTGCGTATTCGTAAATCTGTTTTAATGTATAATTGTGGATCAATGGTTTTTCTTCGTGTCCACCTTCCACAGAAGCTTCTTCCTTCTCAAGAAGCACCTCTCCATTTGCCTCAATGCGAACAATATTCGTATGTGCATCACGAATCTGAACCATAGCCTTTCCGCCTGTTGTCTTTACACAGGCTTCTATAAAAATACGGCTTGTGATCTCACTCATTTTTACAGCAATTTTTCCATCTTTTACCAACTGCTCTGCTTCCACATTGTCAGCTTCTGTTACATCAGCAAGACTCTCCAGCTCTTTCTCCGGTTTCCCTGCTACGACTCCAAGAGCTGCTGCGTATTCGTTCCCATAAAAATGGCTGTTCGGGATACCACATGTATATGCATTTTTATACATACCGCTGTTCAGCAAAAGCGTAACCTGTTCCAGTTCTCCCGGAACGTAGGATTTTGCTTTTGAAACCGCATATGCGATCGCTCCCGGCTCGGTTACACCAAGAGCCGGACGCATATCATCTTTGATTAATTGTGTTAATTCATGCATTTTCTTTTTCTCCTCTAATCAGATATTCAGATTATTGACTGCTTCAATACTACTTCCATTGTAGCAAAGTTAAATGCATTATTCTACCAGATGACAGGCTACATAATGTTCATTTCCAACGTTTCTGAAGATTGGTCTTTCTTCATGACAGCGTTTGGTAGCATATGGGCATCTGGATGCAAATTTACATCCAACCGGTCCTTCTCTGGGAATATTCGAAATCTTTTGCTGTCACCGGACTTCCGTCTGACCATTTTGCATCTTTTCTCAAATGGAATGTATATGTTTTTCCGTCCTCCTTTACATCCTTTTTTTGAGTTTCGTTTTACGAAAAAGATTTTCTCTGTGTTTTTTACTCACAGTACAATTATTACTGTCAGTATAATTTATTTTGTATATTATGTCAAAATATTGACACATTCTCTTTATTACTTTATAATATTTTAACAACTGTATGTTTTGTTTTTCTATAAGAAAACAAATAAGTTACATAAAGGAGGATTTTCTTATGAAAAAAGCACTAAAAATCTACATTTCTGTAGACATGGAAGGAATGGCAGGTATCACTTCTCCATCTCAGGAACGTGATGAGGTTCCTTCCTTCCGCCGCGCTTTACACAATCAGGTACGCTGGATCATCGAAGGAATTCATGCTTCCTCCAGAAATGATGAAATCGGGGAAATCACCATTTCTGATTCTCACGGAAGCGGAACGAACCTTTCTTATGATGAACTTTGCCAGATGGATGAACGTATCAGCTTAGTAAGCGGTTCTCCAAGAAGACAGTACATGATGTCTTGCCTGGATGAAACCTACGATGTTGTATTCCTTGCCGGATATCATGCCGGTCCGGGAGAAGATTTCGCCAATATGGATCACAGCTTCTACGGAAGAGTTGTTTCCAGCCTTAAGATCAACGGAGCCTATATGAACGAAAGTACAACGAACGCAGCACTTGCTGCTTCTTATAAGGTTCCGGTCGGTCTTATCATCGGTGATTCCGGCCTTCGCAAACAGCTTATAGAGAAAAAAATGATGCCATGGGTAAAATTCGTAACAACAAAAGAAGCTTTGTCACGCTATGCTGCAAAATTCCCACCACAAAAAGTTCTCAGGGAAAATACGATTTCTGCAGTAAAAGAAGTTCTTGATTCCGATTTAAGCAAAATTCCTTTATACGAAGTTGCGACTCCGATCAAGCTGGGATTTGAATTTAAATCAACAGCAATGGCAGACACTGTTGCACAAATTCCACGCATGAAACGCTTAAGCGGTACAGAAGTAGAAATCATATGCGATGATATGCATGAATTAGAATGTGGTATCTCTGCAATTACCGGTCTTGCAGGAACATCTAACTAAACACCTGCCTATCATCCATTCTACTCTTCGATCAAAGAAAATGGACGTGTTATCATTGATCATCAATTAGATTGTGATGAAAACGGACGTTATTCAATCAATTTTTCTTTGAAAAAGCAATCAAAAACCGCTAGTTTTTATACTTGAATTGCGAAAGGAGGAGCGGAACCATGTATGGAAGCCGAATTCGCGAAATGCGAAAGAGAAGGGGGCTCACGCTCAAAGAGGTAGCTGAAGCTACCGGATACACAATAGGTCATATATCACAAATTGAAAGAGATTTAAAATCTCCTTCACTTGTAGCACTTAGAAAAATTGCAGCCTGCTTAAATTGTTCAGAAGTATGGTTGATCATGGATGACTCCGAACTCTCTGCCAAGTCATCTGAAGAAGGAAAGAAATCAAAAGAATCTTATTTGATGAGAAAAGAGAACCGAATTCCAATGAAAATCCCGGAAATCGATGTTTCCTACTCTATTTTTACACCTTCTAAACTTCCAAACGCACAAGAAGCACAAATGACCGGACTCATCGTGAGATTAAAGCCTAACACCTGGGTGACTGAGAAAATGATTTCACATGGTAATTACGACGAAAGTCTCCTGCTCCTCAAAGGGGAATTAGAACTCCGCATCGATAACAGCACTTATATGATCTACGAGGGCGACAGTTTCTATATCCCTAAAAATTGTTTACATAACTACCTGAATACATCAAATGAAGAAGCGACTATAATAGTTTACTTTTCACAATTAGTTTATTAAGGAAAACACGATTATGAAATATATTATTGATGCATATTTTGATTTGCTAACTGATGTCGCTGTACGCTGCAAAAATGGAGTGCTGGATATGAAAGAACATAATTATTCAGATGAACGGATTTCTCTGCTTGCAGGCAAAACTGGCTTTATGCATTCGAAAAAATCCTAAAAAAATAGTTTATCAGAAGGAGTATTTTTGTAATGAATTCAAATATGACAGAACAATTAGATCAGCTTTTCCGTATGTGGGATCGCGGTCTTTGCCCTGGCGCTCAGGTATTGATTCGCCAGCACGGTAAAACTCTTTACGAAAAATGTTTTGGATATGGAAATCTTGAAAATAAATTAAAAATCCATAAAGAAAGTATTTTCCATGTCGCATCGATTTCCAAAGAATTTACTGTTATGTCTATTCTTCTTCTCTGGAAAGAAGGAAAACTTGATTTAGATGACAACATCAGAAAATATTTAGATGAATATATCAACATTGAAACACCGATTACGATCCGCCAGATGATGAATAATGTCAGCGGACTTCGCGACCAATGGGAACTCTTATTTTTACGCGGTATCAAGATCAACGATCAGATTGACATGGATGATATCAATACAACGATATCTCTTCAGAAATCGCTGAACTTTGAACCGCAGTCACAGTATTTATACAGTAACACCGGTTTCCACTTATTGGCACTTATCGTTGAAAAGCTGTCGCAAATGAGCTTCCCACAATTTGTAAAAGAACGTATTTTCACTCCACTCGGAATGACACATTCTTTTGTCCGCGAAAGCTTTACACAGATTGTTCCGGATCTTACTTACTCTTATCAGGACGAAGGTGATGATACATTCTACTACAATCCACTGAACTATGCACTTTACGGACCAACCTCTGTAAATACCTGTGCTTCCGATCTCTGCAAAGTATTAGATGAGTACATTCATCCAAATGTGATCGATCCTGAAATTATCGAGCTTATGAAGAAACCTGTCCTTCTCAGCAATGGCAAAACGGCTGAATACTGCGGCGGACTGATCACCCATAAGCTTCATGGTCTGGATGTATTCGGTCATGGCGGTGCCGATGCTGCATACCGTGGTGAAATTATTTGCATTCCGGAAAAAGAACTGGAGATTGTACTGATCAGTAACACCACAACTTACGCAATGTCTAAGCTTGCCGATAAAGCCGCCTGCATCGTACTCGGATTACCGGATTGTACCGAACCAGCCGTGCCGGAACATGAAAATGCACCTGCTCGCAGCGGTGTATTCCTGACAGCACTTCCGGATGATCCAATGTTTGTTGATATCACAGAGCAAAACGGTACTTTCTATATGCAAAGAGAATGGTGCCGCACAGAACTGGTAAAAGAAGAGGATGGCGGTTATCGCATTGGTTCATTGGATGAAAAGATCTACTTCACAGATAATGGAATCCTTTATCGGCTTCCTGCCCGTGTACTTACATTGACCCCTGCCAAGCCTGCAGATCCGGCACTTTTCCAGGAAGGAACCTATTACAACGATGAAACCGATTCCTTCATGAAATTAGTGAAAGTTGAAAATACATGCGAAATCCATATGCGTCGTTATGGGAAAACAACACTTTATCAATCAGGATCAGGAAGTATTATCTTCCGAATGGATGCAAATCTTGTAATGTATGTAAAAGCTGAAAATGATACCATCATTATAGATGGCGGCCGTGTTAAACATATCATTTACCAAAAACAATAAATTAACAGGACGCATGAAAAAACGAAAGCTTTTTCATGCGTCCTGTTGCTTATGGATACAATAACAGCTGTATTACACAAACAAAACTGTTTTCAGCATACTGACCGGATCACATCGCTTTTGATGTGCTCTTTTACACTTTCTAATTCTCCAGATACTTCCGTATCCGATCTTCCTTCAACTGTTCCCCAATCACGATCACAACCTCCTGCCCGTCTCCGATCGGCTTCACACTGATCTCATGACCGGTTGCATTCAGCTGCATCCAGCTTCCTGCATCATCTTTCACAAATCCCTTCACCCGGAAAATACCGCCACATTCCGGATCCTGCATCATCTTCGCAACCTGCGTCTTCAATTCATCTGCAGAAATTTTCAATTCCATAAAATACAACGAATCAAAACCTTTTTTCTCATCCAGCTCCATCTTTCGATAATTTTCTGCAACATAACCGCTCTTTAAGATCTTATCAAAATCCTCTTTCGAAAGCTCTGCTCCATCTTTTCTCATGATTTCCCGATCCAGCCTTCGCTTGCACTGAACCTGTTCAAGCGCTCTGTTCAAATGTTCAATTGTATTTTCAATCTGTTCTTTTGTTGCTTCTTCTGCCCTGCTGAGGATGATGCTTCCTGCATTTGCAGCCTCGGACGCAAGCAGATAGTCTGCTTCTTCTGACAATTCCGGCTCCAGTTTTGCGTCAACGATCGTAATCACATTGCCAATCTCATACCACTTATCCAGTGGTTCATCGTGAAGAACGTCAAAAAATTCGTCTACATCATAAATCCCGGACGGTTCAACAATTACTCTGTCATATCCGCACATTCCCATTGCGATCAGCTTCGTCCGGAAACGCCGCCTGTGCGTCTCTTTGTCGCACCCACCGGAAATCATTTCAAGCTCACAGTTATCTCCCATCAGGTCCTGCAAAAGAAGCATATCTACATTTACCGCACCAAAATCATTCTCAAGGATACCAATGTTCATTCCTTTATCCAGAAGATATTTTGCATATTTTTTAATAAACGTTGTCTTGCCGGAGCCTAAGAAACCGGTGATTAAATCTATTTTTACCATCGCTAATCTTCCCCTTTGATTTTTTAGTTCTTCAAAAATTTTCTGCTGTAATTTTACTTCCTTCTCTCTACTTTTAAGATAATAGCATATTTTTTTAGTTTCTTAAAGAAACTCAAATAAAGAACTCAAACAGAAACTTAAATTTTGAGTTCCTATTTGAGTTCTTTTCATTTTTTCTAAAAAATCATTTTCCTTTTTACTTTTCTTCTTTCTTTATCCCAGCCTTCTCCAGAATCCCGTTCCACATCTGCTCTCGCTTTTTCTCCCGTTCTGTCTTTCCGTCATTCCACTTCTGTATAAATGCCATCTGTTCCAGATCATCTCGCTCTTCCATAAACAGCCTCTCTTTCTTACATTTATTCAGATGAATTATTTCCTGTACCTGACTATTATATGCGTGTCCGCAATGATTCTTTCCACTTTGCACGTTATATTTGCAAGAAGTGCATCTCCGTACTTAACCAGACTGCTGATCACGCTTGGTATTGCCATCTTCGCAATGACATTTGACACCTTCATACTTCCCATCAGTTCATTTTTCTTCAGCGATTTCAGTGCTTCGATTGCCGTGGAATGACGAAGTCCGAATTCCTGTTCAATATCCTTCTGATAGACAGATCTGTTCTGAGATTCTACTAAAATATAATTTAAAATATTCCCCTGTGCACCGCTGATCCCGATTGTTTCCTAAGTATTTCAGGGCAGATTTTAAAAAAAGTCAATCAAAAAAAGAGACAGCCCATCATTTTGACAAGCCATCCCTTTTCGTCATATTTTATAAAGCCTACGCTTCAGACTCTTTCTTAGCTCCAAAGTAAGCCTTCAGAGAATTGATCACAATAACAAGTCCGAGTGCCATCAGCAGAACTGCGATGATCAGCTGAAGTCCTTCTACAAGGAAAGTAGCGGAACCTGCTGCATATGCTTTTACAAGTCCGATGGTTCTCTCTACCAGTGCGGTTCCTGTTACACAAAGCATGATGATCAGCGGTGCGAACAGCATCTTGTTGCTTCTTCCTGTTACCTTCATGAATACACAAAGTGTTACAAGTACAAGTGCTGACAGTAACTGGTTTGCTGATCCGAACAGTGGCCAGATATTTGCATATCCGATACGTGTCAGAACGTAAGCACATAACAGAGTCACGATTGTTGAGAAATATGTATTGCAAAGGAGTTTTCTCCATCCTTCTGCATGTTCCATATCATCTACACTGAAAAGTTCCTGGAAACTCATACGTCCGATACGTGAAACAGCATCCAGACTGGTAAGTGCAAGTGCAGATACACACATGGTCATGAAGCACTGTGCGATGTAAACCGGAATACCGAACATTTCAAAGAATCCTGCAACACCGCTTGAGAATACCTGGAATGGTGTTCCGGCTGCCGGTGTTCCGTCTGCTGCTGCAGCTGCACCAGCTACGCAAAGTGCGATAATTGCAAGAAGACTTTCCAGAACCATTGCTCCGTATCCAACCTTCAGCATATCCTTTTCATTGGATACAGTCTTAGATGATGTACCTGATGAAACAAGGCTGTGGAAACCTGATACAGCACCGCATGCCACGGTAACGAACAGGATTGGGAACATATCTCCAAGTGTATCATTGTGGAAGCCTGTAAATACCGGAAGGTTCATGGTTGGATGTGCAACCAGAAGTCCCAGTGCAGCTCCTGCGATCATACCGATGAACATATAAGTTGTCATGGTATCACGAGGCTGCTTTAAGATCCACATCGGAAGTACTGCTGTAAAGAAGATATATACAAATGTAATGTAAGTCCATGTATCTTTTGTTGCTGTGATCGGTACTAACATACCAAGACCAAGAGCAGCTACTGTAAATACAAGACCGACAACTGTTTCTTTCCATCCGTGAAACCGGAATTTTTTCTGTACCAGACCAAAGATCATAGCAAATACGATAAACAGCAGGGAAATGGTTCCTGCAGCTCCGTTTGTCTTTGCTGCATCTGCAAGTTTTACGACACCGTCTACTTCTGTGTAAGCGTTAAATGTACCTGCAACCATATCTGCGAATGCTGCAATTACAAGAAGTGTAAACAGCCAGCAGAAAAGCAGGAATACTTTTCGTCCGAATTTACCGATATATTTTTCGATCAGAAGTCCCATAGACTTTCCTTCGTTCTTTACACTGGCATACAGTGCACCAAAGTCTGTAACAGCACCGAAGAAAATACCTCCAACGATGATCCACAGGAATACCGGAACCCATCCAAATACCGCCGCCTGAATTGCACCGGTAACAGGACCTGCACCTGCAATTGACGAAAACTGATGACTGAATACGGTCCATCCGTCTGTCGGAACATAATCCTTTCCATCTTCAAATTTCTTTGCCGGAGTCTCTGCTTTGGGATCGATTCCCCACTTATTAGCGAGCCAGCGGCCATAGAATACATATGCACAGCTAAGAAGTACTGCTGCGATCAATACGATAACTAATGTATTCATACTAATCCCTCTCTTTCTCTTCCAGTTAAAATAATTAAGTTTTAATAAGATAAATAAAAAATTTATTAAATTATTATAGTGGTGTTTTAACTCTTTAAAGTCCTTTTGTCAATGGACTTCTCGCAATTTCGGCACGTTCACATGATTTTTTAGAGTATGCTCTGTTTTTTTGTGCATTTTTCCATACTCCGCGTTACAAAAACATATGACCGCTTCTCGAAAGCATTCCTGTAATATACAATTTGTCCGTGACACCTGCATCTGACTCCAGAATATGACTGGATATATTTTTATATTGATATTGACATTTTTTCTCAACCGAACTATACTGAATTTTGTAAATGAAACGGGGAGCTTGTTTGACAGGCTGAGAGGAAGTTCAGAGCTTCGACCCATATACCTGATTTGGATAATGCCAACGTAGGAACGTATATTTTGATGATAACGGGAGATACATTGGTATCTCTCTTTTTTTGATATGCGGCGTCAAATACCATCAGCATACTCTGATGATATTTGAGAAACAGGATTTCCTAAAATAATATGAAATGATACCAGGGTCAAAAGGTCAGAAAGCTGATGCAAGCTTGCTTGCAAGAGGATTTTTGACCTCTTGACCCGCCAAAAACATGAGTAAGTAGCCATTTTTCAAAGAAAAATGAGCGGATTACGAATGTTTTTGAGGATTGCGAGAGTGCAAAGCACGTAGCAATCTGGTATCAAAGGGGTCAAAATACCTTTTGACCCCAACATCATGAAATTCCACATTCAACCAGGGTTTACACGAAAATGAATAAGGTAAAGTTGAGATTGGGCGAGAGTTCATGAAGGGGTACACCACCACGGGTGTAATTCTTTGTGGACTCTTTTTTCATTTTTAAGAACTTTTCCGTTTTGAAAGGAGGTTTTTCCATGATTACAGTTAATGGTAAAGAAGTTACTCTGACCGGACCGCTCAGTGTTGCGGATTATCTGGAACAAAACAATTATCAGATCAAACGGATCGCCGTTGAAATGAATGGTGATATTTTACCAAAATACAGCTATTCTGACACCATGCTCAAAGACGGGGACCGTCTGGAGGTTGTAAGTTTTGTAGGAGGAGGCTAAGAAATCATGTATCATACACTTACAAAAGAAGAAATCTACACCGCCCTTGACGAGCGACATTCACCGGAGACGCAGAAGCTTCTCTCGGCAGGAAATGTAGCGATCGCAGGGCTTGGCGGCCTTGGCTCTAATGTTGCTTATGCGCTTGCACGGATCGGTGTCGGTCATCTTCACCTGATTGATTTTGACGTAGTTGACATTACCAATCTGAACCGCCAGCAATATTTCATGGAGCATATCGGAATGTACAAGACCGATGCCCTGAAATCCCTGCTTCTGAAGATCAATCCGTATCTGGATATCCGCACAGACTGTGTAAAAGTTACGGACGATAATCTGCAGGAATTATTTGCAGATGCCACAATTGTCTGCGAAGCTTTTGATAATCCGGAAGCCAAAGCAATGCTGGTCAATGGAATTCTGGAACATTTCCCAGAGAAAAAGCTCGTATCCGCAACCGGAATGGCCGGCTATGGAAGCAGCAATACCATTATCACAAAACGGATCATGAAAAACTTTTATCTGTGTGGTGATGGCGTGACAGCACCGACTTACGGTCATGGACTGATGGCGCCGCGTGTTGCCATCTGTGCCGCACATGAAGCCAACATGATCACGCGGCTGATCCTCGGTGAAGAAGAAATTTAAAAACATAAGAAAGAAGGAACTTTATTATGAGTACGAATGAAGATAAATTTATCCTGGGAGGTCATGAATTCACTTCCCGTTTTATTCTCGGATCCGGTAAATTTTCTCTGGATCTTGTAAAAGCCTGTATCGAAAAAGCAGAAGCTCAGATCATCACACTTGCCCTGCGTCGCGCAAATGAAGGCGGTCTTGCAAATATCCTGGACTATATTCCGGACAATGTAACCCTGCTTCCAAATACATCCGGTGCACGTAATGCTGAGGAGGCAGTCCGTATCGCCAGACTTTCCCGTGAAGTCGGATGCGGCGACTTTGTAAAGATCGAAGTCGTTCATGATTCCAAATACCTGCTTCCGGACAACTACGAAACCATCAAAGCAACAGAAATCCTTGCAAAAGAAGGCTTTGTTGTCATGCCGTATATGTACCCGGATCTGAATGCTGCAAGAGCACTTGCTGATGCCGGAGCTGCCTGCATTATGCCGCTCGGCTCTCCAATCGGTTCCAACAAAGGGCTCAGCACAAAGGATTTCATCCAGATCCTGATTGATGAGATCGATCTGCCGATCATCGTTGATGCCGGAATCGGTCGCCCTTCCCAGGCTTGTGAAGCCATGGAAATGGGTGCTTCCGCTGTCATGGCAAATACTGCTATCGCAACTGCAGGAAATGTTCCTGCCATGGCAGAAGCTTTCAAAAAAGCCATTGAAGCCGGACGCAGTGCTTATCTTTCCGGACTGGGACGCACCATCGAAAGAGGCGCAAGCGCATCCTCACCTCTGACAGGATTCTTAGAGAATTAGGAGGTCGTCAAAATGGAAAATTCACATATCAACGAAAGTATTTTAAGTGAGGAAATTCTGGAGGACCAGAAAAAGAACCGGATCGATCATATGACCTATCTTCCGGGTATGGAGGACATTGGTTCTGACGTGATGGATCAGGTAGTGAGCGCCATGAATGCTTATGATTATGACAAATATACGGAAGCAGATGTAAAGCGTGCTATTGCACACGACATCCGTACACCGGAAGATTTTGCTGCTCTTCTTTCTCCTGCTGCTCTTCCGCTTCTGGAGGAAATTGCACAGGCTGCCCAGGAAGAGACGCGTAAGCATTTTGGCAACAGCGTTTATATGTTCACACCAATCTACATTGCCAACTACTGTGAGAACTACTGCATTTACTGTGGTTTCAACTGCCACAACAAGATCAACCGTGCGCAGTTAAATGACGAAGAGATTGAAAAAGAGATGGCTGCAATTGCCAAGACAGGGCTTCAGGAAATCCTGATCCTGACCGGTGAAAGCCGCAGTAAATCTACCGTCGAATATATTGGAAATGCCTGCAAGATCGCGCGCAAATATTTTAAAGTTATCGGACTGGAAATTTATCCGGTTAACTCAGATGAGTATGCATATCTCCACGAATGCGGTGCAGACTATGTAACCGTTTTCCAGGAAACTTACAATTCCGACAAATACGAAACCCTGCATCTTGCCGGGCATAAGAGGATCTTCCCTTATCGTGTAAATGCACAGGAACGTGCACTGATGGGCGGAATGCGTGGTGTCGGCTTTGGTGCCCTACTTGGCCTGGATGATTTCAGAAAAGATGCTTTTGCAACCGGATACCATGCTTATCTTCTCCAGAGAAAATACCCGCATGCTGAGATCGCGTTCTCATGTCCGAGGCTGCGCCCGATCATCAACAATGACCGGATCAATCCGATGGATGTCCATGAGCCACAGCTTCTCCAGGTAGTCTGTGCTTACCGTCTGTTCATGCCATTTGCAAGCATTACGGTATCTACCAGAGAATGTGCTCGTGTAAGAGACAATCTGACACAGATCGCCGCAACCAAGATTTCTGCCGGAGTCAGCACCGGAATCGGAAGCCATGTGGATGATATTGAGGATAAGGGAGATGACCAGTTCGAGATTTCTGACGGACGTTCCGTAGATGAGGTTTATCAGGCACTTCTTTCCAACAATATGCAGCCGGTTATGAGTGATTATATCTATGTATAGAGATCTTATTGCCGTAACAAACCGCCATATCTGTTCCCGTCCTTTTACAGAACAGATTACCCGTGTCTGCAAGCTGCATCCGAAAGCTCTGATCCTGCGTGAAAAAGATCTGCCGGAAGAGGAATATTTTTCTCTTGCCCGGCAGGTGAAGGAAATCTGTGAACAGTTTGAAGTTCCGTTTATTCCGCATTTTTATCCAGCCGTTGCGAGAGAACTCGGCTGCGACAGGCTACATTTACCACTTCCACTTTTGCTTGAAAATCCGAAAGTGGTTTCCGATTTTCATACAGTTGGAACTTCCATCCATTCTGTTTCTGAAGCAGTCGAAGCGGAAAAGCTGGGAGCTTCCTATCTCACAGCAGGACATATTTATGTTACCGACTGCAAGAAAGGGCTCCCGCCACGGGGACTTCCATTTCTGCAGAATGTATGCCAAGCTGTGCAGATTCCGGTTTATGGCATTGGCGGAATCAAAATTGATGAAGCACAACTGCACGAACTGAAAAATGCCGGTGCTGCAGGAGGTTGTGTGATGTCAGGGATGATGCACGTCTGACCGGTCATTCCTCAAAATAAAAAAGGCACTATGCAGGGCAGCATATCAAACTGATATTGTCACCTTGCACAGTGTCTTTTTTATTTCACCCGAAGTTGCACTTCTTTGCCAGCTTCTACTTTTATATTTCTGTCTGTCCGTACAATAATATGTTCATGATTCATTGTTTCAACATAATACTGTCTGTAAAACCCAAGAAATTCTTCCTGTCTTACAATTCCTTTCACAGAACCTTCTGCTGCAAATTCCAGTTCCTCCGGTCTGCAGCATATTGTATTTCCATGGATATCAGTAAAACGGTTGGATATTCCAAGGAAATCTCTTGCAAAATCATTCTGTGGATGCAGATACACCTCTTCCGGCTTTCCAATCTGAACCAACTTTCCCTGATCCATAATAGCGATCTGATCTCCAAGTACCATTGCCTCTTCCTGGTCATGCGTTACAAAAACCATTGTAATTTCATATTTCTTCTGGATTTCACGGATTTCTTCTCTCATTTTTACCCGGAGTTTCGCATCCAGATTACTAAGCGGTTCATCCAGAAGAAGCACCTTCGGTTTTGTGATCAGAGATCTGACCAGTGCTACTCTCTGCTGCTGTCCTCCGGAAATTTCCCCGATCGATGCCCCGGCATATTCTTCCATATCTACGATTTTCAAATATTCCATACCCATTTCTCTGGCTTCTTTTTTTCGGATGCCACGGAACTTCAGACCATAGATCACATTTTCCAGAACACTCATATGTGGAAATAATGCATAAGACTGAAAAACAGTCGATACCGGACGCTTCTCCGGAGCCAGTGTGGTGATATCCTGGCCATCAACCAGGATTTGCCCTTTATCTATTTTTAAAAATCCACTTATCATTTTGAGTGTTGTCGTTTTTCCACAGCCGGATGCTCCCAGAAGACACAACAGTTCTCCCTTTGGAAGGGAGAGTGATAAATCTTTTACTACTTCTTTTTCACCAAAACTTTTACTTATGTTTTTCAGTTCTAAATACACGTTTCTTTTTCCCTTTCCATGCAACAATTATCGAAAACAGCACATTTACTGAAATTGTGATCACAATAATAAATGTCGCAATCATAGATGCTTCTCCATACCGACCTGTGTTAATGCAATCAAATAATGTAAATACTGCAATCTTCTGTCCCGGTGTCACCAGGAAAATAACTGCTCCTGCCGTAACCATCGCACTTGTAAAATTATTGATAAATCCCGTTGCAAATGCCTGCTTTACATTCGGAAGAATGACATCTTTCATTACCAGAAATTTATTCGCTCCAAGATCCCGCGCTGCTGCATCAAGCTCTGTACTGATCTGCAAAAGGGAGGATGCCGAAGCCTTCGTTGTAATTGACATCTGTTTATAGATCATATTCAAGATAACAATGACCGCTGTTCCGGTAAGTTTTAACGGTTCATGATTAAATGCCAGAATATATCCGATTCCAAAACAACTTCCCGGAAGCATATACGGAAGTGTAATAATAAAGTCCAGTACTCCGCCAAATTTTATCTTTCGTCTTTCAATATAATACGAAAGTAAAATACCGATCAGACTGCCGACTATTGCTACAATAAGCGCATATTCCACACTTCGGATAAATGTATCCATATTCCGTTCCAGAAGTGCGTCCAGATACATCGTTGTAAATGTGATTTTCCCACGTAAGTTTCTACTGAAACTGTTTAGAAAAATGGATCCGTATTCAAGCGCCATCATTACAAAAAAGATACCTGCGCCCAGCCATACAATCACTGCTGACAGCCCACGAACCCGGAATGTATCTCCCGCTTCTACCGTCTTATTACTGTTTCCGCTGATGACTTTTTCATTTTTCTGCATTAGATAGCGGTACAAGATAAAAACAAGAATCGTCGGGATCAGAAGCAGTACATTAAGTGCCGCACTCTTATCCAGTCTGGAATATCCGATTACCTGCATATAAATTTCCGTCGAAACTGTTTCAAAACGTCCTCCGATTACCACCGGCGTACCAAAATCCGCAATCGATCGAATAAAGGAAAGTAAAAAACAACTGAGTAAAACCGGCCTTAGCAAAGGAACAATGATTCTCCACAAGGTATATCCCGACGGAGCTCCCAGATCAGAGGAGGCTCTTACAAGCGACATATCCGTTTTTTGCAGCATTCCGATGATCATCAGTGCATTCAGCGATGAAAAAAATAACGTCTGCATAACGACAACACCGACCCATCCGTATGGATTGACGGAAAGCCCAAGAATTCCTTTTGTGATCAGGCCATTTCTTCCGAATAGCTGGATATAAGCAAGTGAAGCTATAAAAGGCGGTGAAACCATACTGATCAGCAAAATACATTCCAGAAATTTCCCCAGTTTTTTTCCTGCTGTCCATACGCAGATTGCCACAAAAAGTCCGGAAATTGTAGAGAAAAATGCCGATAACACACCTACAAATACACTGTTTTTTACAAGCAGCAGATTGTTGCTGAAAATACTTTTATATACCTCTGTTGAGAATCCATTTTCTCCAATAAAGCTCTGCCTTATCATACAAAGCAGCGGATATAAAATAAAAAGCAGAACTCCCGCCACCATTACCGCTAATATAAAATAATCTAAAATATTATAAAAATGGGCATCATAAAATGATGCCCGTTTTTCTCTAGGTTTTCTATTCTTCACCTTTATCTCCCATCAAAGTATTCCACTTATCAAGAATTGTAGTTCTTTCTGCTCCAAAAAGTGAAAGATCTTCTTTCATCAGTTTGCTCTGGTCAAAATCGAGTTCAAGTCCTTCTATACTTGGTTTTACTAATAAACAAGTATTTTTATGATCGATTTCTGCAAGCATCTTCATATTTTCATCATCTGAGAAGAACCATTTGATAAATGCTTTTGCTGCTTCTGTGTTTTCTGCATTTGCAAATGCTGCAACACCTTCCGGAACATATGGCATTCCATCTGTCGGATATACAACTTCAACATCTGCCTGTTCTTTCAGTTCATCTAAAGTTCCATCAATATAAGTAATACCGATTCCAACTTCACCGGCTGCAGTCTTAGTGCTCGGATCAGAACCACGTTTTGAGTAATAATCTACATTCTTATTCAGATCTTCAAAGTATTTCCAGCCTTCTTCTTCTCCCTTTGTCTGAAGAAGTGCATTTACTACTGCGTAGTTTGTTCCTGAAATAGCCGGGTTAGACATCAGGACTTCTCCCTGATATTCTTCTTTTGTAAGGTCATCCCATGATTTAGGAGCTTCAAGTCCTTTTTCTTTTAAAATATCATTGTTAACAATAAATCCTACAACAGTAACACCTTTTGAGAACCAGTAATTATCACTGTCTTTGAATTCCGGTGCAAGTTCATCAGCTGCATCAAAATCTACTTTTTCAAGAAGGTCATTATCTTTTGCATCCATAAATGCATCGATTCCGCCCCCGAACCACAGGTCAGCTGCAGGTGTTCCGCCTTCTGCTTTAAGCTTTGATAAAACTTCTCCTGAAGACATGGAAATGAATTCTACCTTCGGTCCTACTTCTTCTGTAAACTTATCAAATAAAGGCTGATAAGCATCCCCTGTTGTAACAACCTTCAGAGTTCCTTCCAGTTTCTTTGTCTCTTTGTCGTCTTTCTTGGTTTCTTCTTTTTTTGTAGTCTCTTCCTTTTTATCTGAGCTTCCACAGGCTACCATACCTGCTGCCATTGATACTGCAAGGAGAAGAGCTGCAAATTTTTTCATTTTTTTCATAATGTTCCTCCCTTTAACATATCTCTGATATTATTCCGACATGCTTTTTACATTCTAGCACCAGATATTTTAATTTTCAAATTGTTTTTCTCTATAGATAATCATTCCTATAGTTTCTATCTATTTTTTTATTTTTATTTTCTATAAAAGAAATGCATGTGGGATACTGTACTGTCTTTACCGTTTTATTCAGTAAAAGCATTTATATCCTACACGCACTTCGTTTTACTCTCTTTTATAATTATCCCGCCAGATGAAGCACTCCGATCAGCAGAATACCACACAGTCCATAGTAAGCTACAACCGCAACAAGGTCATTGATGGTCGTAATAAGTGGTCCGGATGCTACCGCCGGGTCGATATTGATCTTCTTGAAGAACAGAGGAATCAGTGTACCCACCGCACCGGAAATTACCATTGCCACCATCAGAGACAGACCGATACAGCCGGATACCGCATACGCGAATGTCCAGGTCTTTCCTTTGAAAAGTGCAATATAAAGTCCTAATACGAGGAATGACAAAATTCCAAGAATCGCACCATTTGAAAATGCGATCCGCATCTCTTTGAATACCAGTTCTACTTTCTGCTTTCCTGTCAGTGATTCATCCATCAGAACACGGATCGTTACCGCCAGTGACTGAGTACCGACGTTACCTGCCATGTCCAGGATCAGTGACTGGAAACACATAATGATCGTCAGCTGGCTTACTACCTGCTCAAATACACCTACAACAGAAGATACAACTGTTCCCAGTGCCAGCAGAACAAGCAGCCAAGGGAGACGTTTTTTCATGCTCTCTTTGAGTGGCTCTTTCAAATCTTCTTCTGCAGTCAGACCAGCGAACATCGCATAATCTTCACCCATCTCATCATCGACCAAATCTACAATGCTCTGGGATGTGATAACACCGAGAAGTTTATTATCGTTATCCAGGATCGGAATAGAATTTTCCGAATAATCTTTCAATTTTTCGATACAGTCATCGATCAGCTCGTGACCGTATACATATGGATATGATGTCACGATCAGATCCTCAAGACGTGTATCCTGTCTTGCCGTGATCAGATCCTTCAGATCCATCGCACCGTAGAAGGTGTGATCCGCTGTCACCATAAAAATTGTAGAAATATTGTCATTTTTTGCTGCCTGACTGACAAGTTCGGTCATCGCCTGCTTTACAGTAAGATTCTCTCTGATCTCAATGTAATTCGTGGTCATTCTTGAACCGATCTCTTCATCATCGAATGCAGCAATAACTGCCATATCCTTTCTGGCTTCATCATCCATCAGCTCTAGCAAAAGAGCTCTCTTTTCTTTTGGAATCATCCGCAGTACATCTACAACCGCATCTGTTTCCATTCTGGAAAGAATTGCTGCTGCTTTCCGCACATCCATCTCATCCAGATATTCAGCAGCCTGCTTTTCATCGATATACTCGAAGATATCCGCAAGCATGTCCAGATTCAGAATCCGGCACAATTTCCGCCGCTCTGCAACGGAGAGATCCGGGAATACATCTGCAAGGTCATTCTCATGGTAGTCTTCCAGTTTGTTTCTCATAATTCCCGGAGAGGCATTGCTTCTTACAATGCCCAGGATCTCAGCTCTGTAGTCCTGGTAGTCCTGATAATCCTGTGTATTTTCCATAACTTTCGCCCTCCTTATCCTTTTCCAGCACAAAAACATGCAGAATCAAAGTCTAAAATTCTCCACATTTCTGTCTTTCATCCAATATTCAATTATGAATGTCAATACGGGAAAACAGGATAAGAAATGCTATACGAACAAACAGAATGAACTGCTGCCATTTTCCCATCCTGCGTATATACTTCGCCCATGACTATCACAACTGTCCATTCTGTTCACCTGCCTTTTGTTTGAATTTGATTAAGAAGTTTTCAACTTCCTACGCTATTATAATACCTTAGTCTACAAAATTCAAACCTTTCTGTTTATAAAATTATTTTTTTATCAACTTTTTTCTTATTTTAACACTTACATCATTTTATGATTTTTCTGCCCTCTTCATTTCCCACTCGTATTTTATTTATGCATCCGATCTCGCATAAGAATTCTTCATCTGATTGCTCAGTTCGTACAAAACCTTAGACAGTGTATCCGAAGTTTCCTTCTTCACCATCTTCGCAATCTCCCGGTTCGCTTCCCGTTTGATCTGCATACGCTTTGCTATATCACTTTCTTTCGTAAGATCGTCATCATACCGGTTTATGATCTGATGTGCCTTTGCCATCACATGTTCCTGGTAACGCTCAATATGGAAAATAGACTTTTTATAAGAAGCATCTGCCATCGCAGCGATCATTCTGCTTGACCAGTAGAAGTTCTCCGTCGAAACTTCCCCTGTCGTATTTGCAAAATATTCCGGTGTTTCATCAATATCTGCATAGAATGGAGCCATTACATTAAATGCATTTGATGCAAATGCCACCCATTCAATTGCGCGGGAATCTTCCGGCTGATCCGGTCTCATCTGGATCAAAGACATAAAATCATTTCGATTGATACCAATGGAACGATATGCACCATTCATTGATTTGTCCCCGTAAGCTCCATACGGATCATAAGGTGTTCCCTGATAATGTGAAGACAGAACATATTTTACATCTTCTACTGTAATCTTCTTTTCCGGAACCATACACCACGGAATATCATCGGATACTGGTGTATAATCTGCATCCGGTCCGTCCCAGCTGTATGAATTTGGATTCAGGTAACGTTCCATAAACCAGGCTCTCGGTGTATTGTATACATGATCCGAGTCATCATGGCTTCCAAAAACATCTCTTGGATTTAAGGTTCCATCCATGGACGGGTTCAGATGATATTTCTCAATGAATTCCTTCATATCCGGAGAACACATATAATTTTTCTGCTCACCAAGTGCATCTTCCAGATCAAATTCATCCATTCCAAGCTGGTTCGGCATCACCACATAAACCTCATCCGGCACTTTTCTGGCAATCCAGTGATGTCCGCCGATTGTTTCCAGCCACCAGATCTCATTTACATCCTCGAATGCAATCCCATTCATCTCATAAGTACCGTATTTCTCGAGAATACTTCCAAGTCTCTGCACGCCTTCTCTTGCGCTGTGGATATAAGGAAGCACGATATATACAATGTCCTCTTCCCCGATTCCACCTGCAATTTCTTCCTGGTCGTCTGACTTCGGCTGATATGTAACCAACGGATCCGCTCCAAGCACACGTGGATTGGATGTGATCGTTTCGGTTGCCGTCATTCCTACCTGTGCTTCATTTACCCCGCTTGCCGCCCAGATTCCTTCCCCCTTGACTGCGTTCGGCATGGCGGTATAACGCATCGGATTCTCCGGTAATTCTATTTTCACATGCGAAATCACTGATTCATATACCTTCGGCTGATCTTCCGGATGAATCACCACAAATTTTTTCGGCATATAAGCGCCTGACGGTGAATCATCATTCCTTGCGATCATCGTAGAACCGTCATACGATGCCTTTTTTCCAACCAGTATTGTTGTACAAGCCATTTTATTTTCCTCCTGTTATCTCCTGACAAAATTTTTTTCGTCTAATTGAAATTATAGAATCATTCCTTCTTTTTTTCAACCACCAGACAATTTGTTTGTATTTCAAATTTTTCGTGGACGAATTCGCAAAAACAAGGTAAAGTAATTTTATAAACTTTACACTTTACTTGAGAGGGACTTCCTTATGAATAATGACAAGGATAATGCAACTTTATATGCTGAGCTGAAAGCCGAACGTTTTATGACAGATCAGATTTCCCTGCTTCATGAAGCAGAAGATCTGGCTGACGGTATCAATTTTATGCTCAAATCGATCGGAGAATTTACAGACGCCGACCGTGCTTATGTATTTGAAACCAGTGAAAATCATACTTCTACCAATACTTATGAGTAGTGCGCCGCAGGAGTCACCCCGCAGATCTTACGGATCTTCATATTCTTGTTGTAGAGGATAATGAACTGAACCTTGAGATTGCTGTTTTCTCTCTGGAAGCCGCAGGACTTAATGTATCCACAGCCATCAACGGACTGGAAGCCGTCCAGCTTTTTGAAAAATCAAAGCCATATGAATACGACATCATTCTTATGGATATTATGATGCCGGTTATGAATGGTCTAGATGCCGCAAAGGCGATCCGCGGACTTTCCCGCCCTGATGCCCCAACGGTTCCAATCATTGCCCTCAGCGCCAATGCTTTTGCGGAAGATATCCAGAAGTCAAAGAATGCTGGAATCAATGAGCATCTCGCAAAGCCACTGGAAATGGATAAGGTGTTGAAAGTGATTGCATCATATTGCAAGTAGCAGAAAGAAACAGATACTCGCTATGTATTGCATATTTTTTCAGAGTTTCTGTTTTATAAAAAATCGGATTATCAGGCGATCTGTCATTTCCCCGATAATCCGATTTTTATTTTACTTACATCTCAAATGCTTTCTTTATACTGTCATAATGCAGAAACTTTCCTTCTGCCGCAAATGCCTTAATTTCATCTAATGTTGCAAACATATAACCATCTGTCTCTGCCTCCTGAAGATGGAGATCTTTTTCATCAATATCCATCACAAAACGATACACGTCTACGAAATAATTATCTCCTTCCCCCGGATTCTCTCTCTTGTAAGTGAAAAGATAACCTCCGTCTGCCTGGCTTACATCCAGTCCTGTTTCTTCTCTGACTTCTCTTAATACAGCATCGTAAGACGCTTCTCCCGCCTGCGCAGCACCGCCGGATACCTCCCACCAGCCCGGTGCCCAGGCTTTCGTCATTACCCTTTTAGTGATCAGAAATTTCCCGTCCGGTCTTGCTACAACGCCAAGAACAGTAAGGTGATACTCCCCGTTCTTCAGACACCAGTCATTGCGCTTCATCGTTCTTCCTGTTGGTTTCTTATCTGCATCATAAATATCCCATAATTCCATTGTCTGCATCTCCTGTCCGTCTTGTCTGTAGTTTCTTATGTCATTATAATATGTCTTTTAAGACTTCACAATCCTTTGCAGACGAAAAAATCATTTTGCAAAATCTTATTTGCAATATTCATCAACAGCTTCTCTCCGCCATCCAGTTTCTTCTTGTCCCCCGCCTCTCTGTAAATCCTACAATATCTTTCAGCAGAATAATCAGTTCAAATCCGCTCCGGTACGGATAATCCCTTCCCCAGATGTGGACGATTCCCTGAAACGAGGCAAACTCTCTTCCCATCACCTTTAACCAGAAGATTGCTGCGTGCCCCGATTTTTTCATCTGTTCCATGTCCGGCACGTTCCCAGTCTCCAGATAACGTCTTCTTTTCTGGCATCGTCTGACCTGCGCTTTTCTCAGAAGCACGCCATTCTGCTCGCAAGTTTCATCCAGATACAGCAAAAGCCCGTCAAATCCTGTGAAATTGATCTGTGCATCCTCTCTTTTGGCATCCTTCCAGTACAGAATATTTCCAGACGGAATCCTCCCTTTTTCCCAGTACATCCGGATAAAGAAAAGCTCCCCGATATGTCTGTTATCATCCAGCGACCGCTCTTCTGTTTTTTCAGCAAATACTGTCTGCATTTTTATCCCCCCTCATTTATATTTATCCTCTTTTTTTTTTTCTTCCTTTTCCAGCACAAGATCATGCCTGCCACGAGTACATTAAGACCGATTGCAGCATACCATCTCCGATACGTCTTCTCTCCTGTCAAGATTGACTCCGCTCTCTCCGTCACCTCACAGCGTACGCCCCGCACCAGAAGCCGTTTGGTATTGATACCGTAAGGCGTACATGTCAGTAATGTGCAGTAATCCTTCTCCTTATCCAGGGCAAGCAGTCCCGTTTCCTCCGGTTCTACAATATCGATCCGATCGATTTGATAGAAAATCGTCTGCCGGAGCACTGTAATTGTAAAATAGTCTCCCACCTTCAGCTTGTCCAGATCCGAGAAAAGTTTCGCCCCCGGCAGTCCTCTGTGGGAAGAAAGCACCGCATGTGTTCCCTTTCCGCCTATCGGGAAACTGCTTCCTTCCACATGTCCTGCGCCATTGCAGATTGCAAAATCACCCGTTCCATGGTAAATCGGAAGTTTCACCCGGATTTCCGGAATTTCCAGATATCCCATCACACCGTCAGATGTCATATTCAAAAGTGCTCCATAACTATCAGCATTTTTGTCATTCGGCACTGGGTTATTCTGTTCCAGAAGCATCACATTATACGCTCTTGTCTGTGCGATCATTTCCTCTTCCTTCCTGGCATCCAGCTTCTCCACTGACCTTTCATATCCATCTACCACCCTGCTTTGCCGACCGGCATTCCAGATCTTTCCGACTTTTGGATAGAGCATGACCGCGATTCCCACAAAAAGGATTCCTGTCCATATAAAAAAGAAAAGTCTTCCCCTTCGTTCCGGCTTATTCACTATCATACAATTCGTTTTCGTCTTTTTGTATTCAACAGGACAACTCCTGCAACAATTGCAATCAGTACTCCACTGACCGTAAAGATCATTTCACCTGTTCCACCTGTCCCCGGAAGAAGTTTTCCTGATTTATTTACAACAACTTTTACCTTTGCTGCAAAATCTTCATTTGTATAAGTTACCTTTGTCCCAGTCTCACTTTCTGTAACATTTCCGTTTTCATCAAGATATGTGCTGGCGTCCGTTCTTATCGCCCTGATCTTTTCGGCACTTACCAGAAATGACTCCGTCAGCTTGTTATATCCTTCTGGTGCTTTTGTTTCTGTAACTCTGTAATCACCCATCTTCAGACCTTTGATCACCACAGCTCCATCACTTCCGGCTTTCACCTTTCCGGTTCCGGTCTGTCCGCCTTTTACAGTATACACACCTCTTTCTTCTTCTGCCTGAACCGGGAACGGCACTTCAAATTCCACTCCGGTAAGTGCCTCTCCTTTTTCATTGACCTTCTGGATCACAACCGCATAGGTATCTGTTGTTGTAGAATCCTCTATCGAGCTTTTTCCCGGTTCCTCTGTCGTATAATTCCATGAAAATCTGGCACTGTTCTTATTTCCTTCACCGTCGATCACTGCTTTATCGTTTAACACAGCCGTATAATCAATGGTAATTCTTGCCCCGGTATCATAAAGATTTTTCCAGCCATTTTCTCCTTCATCCGCTGCCCAAGGGATCGTAACCGGGAAAGTTGTATTTTCAAACTGTTCCAGCGGTTCTTCTTCAATCATCACAGATGAGATCTTTGCTGCATCAAATCCGGTCGGAAGAGTATCTTCAATAATGAATTCCTTGATCTGCTTGTCTGCAACATAATTCGAGGTGTTGATCTGTAAACGGAAATGAACCGTTTCACCGATACTGACATTATTTTCCTTTACCTGTTTACCATCGTCAAGTACAATACTTTTCCCTCCGGCATTCCCGTCATTCCCCGGAGTCCACTGCGGCTCCTTACTGTTTTTGTCCACGATCTGCGCGTCTTTTGCAACACTCGTTACCATGATCATACCGCCATCTTTTAAAGTGCTGGTGACATAATAGTAGCCGTATGGAAGACCGGTGATTTTTAATATAGAGCCATCGGATGTTTCACTGCATATCTTTGTTCCATTCTCCTTAATCCATTCAATTGCACCTTCTGAAAGCTGTTCGTTAGAATCTGTTTTATATGCTTCTTTTTTCGCCGATATGTTTCCTACCGAATCTTTCTCAAAATACGGATTATCTACAAAATTTTTTGTACTATACGCTACTGAAGTCCCTTCCGCATTCACTTTTGCATCAAATACTTTATAGATAGAATATACAATCCCTTTTGATGCATTCTCAATCGTAATACTGCCATTACCTCCTGCCCCCGATACACTTTCCTGTGCAAATGCCGTCATCGACATCCCCACGATCGTTACTGCCATTACCAAAACGGATAACAGCCGTCTCAATTGTCTCATTCTTTTTCCTCTCTTTCTTTTTATTTTCGGATCCTTTCCTCATTTTACACATCCATACAACCGTTTTCCGTTTCTTTTCCGTCCAAAAACCGTTTCTTTTTCATCCTTTTTTCGTTTCTTTTACAAATTCTTTTGGACCATTCAATTTTTATTCCTTTTACAGCAGACATTCACAATCAAAAAACTGTACAAAGAATGTGTAGTCCAATAAAATCTCTTCAAAAAAATCGGGAGGCTGTCTGATAACAGTCTCCCGATTTTTGCTATATTTCCCATTATTCTTTTTGATTCAACAACGTTCCCAAAGTGTTTTCCGCCCAGCTGTAATTCGTCATATACACTCCTTTAAACAGCTTTTTATGTTTTTCCTCATCCTCCAGGTAGTCATACAGATCACACTCCACATGTTCTGTGCGGATACGGCTCTCCTGATTTACCCGGTGCAGGACTCTTTCGATTCCGTATGCATTTAACGTTCTCCGAAGTTCTTTTACCACTTTGCGGAATTTATCTTTTATTCTTTTTTCTGTACATTCATCCTCCCATAAATAACTGATTGCATCCCCCGTCGTCACAAATCCTCCTCTTCTGTCAACCAGAAGTGCCAACAGTTCTTTGGCTTTCTTACATGAAAAAGGAATCGTTTCCCCATCCACAAAAATATCAAAATAACCGAATGTGCGGATTACAATCCTTTTCCCTTCCATCTTTGTCAACTCACTATACATTCTCTTTTCCCCCTTCATTTAATGAGAATCTTTATCATCATACACTATCCAAATGAGCAGACTCAACATTCCATGCCAAAACATTACTTTCGTAACTTTTTCACACTATTCGACATTCCACTTTAACACTCTCTTCTTCTGAAATCTTTCATCTCTTTTCCATCTAACGCTGCATATTCCAGAACATCATCTGTGTTATATACAAGCTTTAATGAAAAAAACGGCTGCTCATTTTCGAGGAGTTCAAAAAAGATCCGATCCCCTTCCCACAATTCCAGTTCTCCGATCTTAGACTTTTCTACCCATTCCAGTTCTCCTTCATCACACGCAATCGGCGTTCCTGTAAAACCATCTGCCGTATAAAGCGACATATATTCTACTACATCTTCGCCATATACAAAGGTTACAATCCCACGATATCTCCAGGATGTCAGCGTGTATCCTGTCTCTTCCCATACCTCACGAAGAAGACATTCCTCCGGACTTTCCCCTTTTTCAAAATGACCGCCTACTCCGATCCACTTGTCTTTATTGATATCATTTTCTTTGATAGTCCGGTGAAGCATCAGATATTTTCCATCCTGTTCAATATAACAAAGTGTGCTTAATTTTACCATTTTACGTTCCCTTTCATACACAAAATATTTTGATGTTTGGGTCAAAAGGTATTTTGACCCCTTTGATACCAGATTGCTACGTGCTTTGCACTCTCGCAATCCTCAAAAGCATTCGTAATCCGCTCATTTTTCTTTAAAAAATGGCTACTTACTCATATTTTTGGCGGGTCAAGAGGTCAAAAAACCTCTTGCAAGCAAGCTTGCATCGGCTTTCTGACCTTTTGACCCTGGTATCAATATTTTATGAAAATTATAATCTATCTTCTGGTATTTCTCAACTTCCATGACCTGTCTTTTTCCACCATTCCCCCTTCTCTTTAATTGCAAATATTGTCCGCAAATAGTATAATGATGTTTAAGGATTGTGGGAATTGCGTAGCAATGGAGCAATCCGGTTACATCAGTAAGTGGCAAAATTCACTTTTGACACTCACATCGTATAATATCTTCAAATAGACCAAAATTGTAGATAAGGAGTCTCTGTTTTGACAAAAGAAAACTATAAAATAAGCAAAATCCAGATCGGATTTTACTATCTTCTGATGTTCCTGATACTTATCTGGTTTCTGGTAATACAATTCACAGGAATTAACAATCACAATGCCAGAATCCAATCCAGCGACATCACATATCGTGGTACTTTTACCTGGATTCACTCCGATGGAAGCAAAGAACAGATTGCCGTCCCCGGACATTACAATGTTCCTGCAAAAGAGACTATGGTCATTACCACAACACTTCCTGAAAATTATACGCAAAGTTCACTGGCTATACGTTCCTCTCTGCAGGATATCCATTTCTATATTGACGGAGTGCTTCGCACTGAATACTCAACCAAAGACCATCGACTGACTGGGAAAAATTCTGCCAGCTGTTATGTTTTCTGTCCTACTTCAACAGCTGATGCAGGAAAAGAACTCCGTATTGAGCTGACTACCAATACCTCTAACTATTCCGGTGTAGTCAATGAGATCTATTCCGGAGACAAGAGTGATATCTGGGAATATATTTTTGAATCTTACGGGCTTGAGACTATTATTGCTTTCTTTATCTTGTTCGCCGGTATCATTACCATCCTTTTCAGTATCGCACTCGGAATTGTCTATGACAGAAAATTCGATATGGAATATCTTGGATGGTGCATGACCATGGGAGCTACATGGATGCTCGGCGAATCCAAGCTCAGACAGCTTATAGTTCCGAATCCATCTGCACTGGGAACTTTATGCTTTGTGATGATCATGCTCGTTCCGATCCCGGTACTTTTTTATGCAGATCTCATTCAGCAGGGGCGTTATAAAAAGCCTTACTTTTACCTTGGCTGTGTGGCATTTTGTAACTTTTTGATCTGTCTGGTTCTTCATCTGACTGGCACCGCTGATTTTATTGAAACTCTGCCGGGCGCCCACGTGATTCTTGCAGTCACCTTCTTTCTGATTTTCCTGACTTTCTGTCTGGATATGCGAAAGAAAGAATACCGGAAAAACAAATTGGTGCTGATTGGCCTGATCATTGCAATGCTTGCCATCGCCATCGAATCCATTTCTACATATTTTGTAGTTTTGATTTCCGGTCTTTTTATTGGTGTCAGCATGTTGATCCTTCTTTTCATTAACATTATCCGTACAATAAAGAATGTGCATACCATTGAAATGCATCGTCAAAAAGAGGAGCTTTTGAAACGTAAACGGCAGATGGAAAAAATTTCCTTACAGATGATGCAGACTCTCTCTACAACCATCGAGGCCAAGGACGAATACACCAGAGGGCACTCCCATCGTGTTGCGGAATACTCTGCACTGATTGCGCAGGAAATGGGTTGGAATCGCTCTGAAATCGTCAATCTCCGACATGCTGCTCATCTGCATGATATCGGAAAAGTCGGCATCCCTGATATTATTTTAAACAAGCCATCCAGACTGACAAACGAAGAGTACGCTGTTATTAAGGAACATACGGTTATTGGTGCTGAGATTTTGAAAAATGTTTCGATCATCAATCATGTAACCGAAGTTGCCCGATCTCATCATGAGCGTTATGATGGCCATGGTTATCCGGACGGTCTAAAAGGTGAAGAAATTCCGATCCATGCGCGAATCGTTGCTGTTGCTGACAGCTATGACGCAATGAATTCCCGCCGTATTTACCGTAATTCTCTTCCAAAAGAAACAATTTATGAAGAAATACGCAAAAACAGAGGAACTCAGTTCGATCCGGAAATCGCAGATATTTTTCTCAGACTGATGGATGAGAATCGTCTGACAATCACAGATACTTATCTGGAAATTGATGATGAGCCAGCTCTTCCTGGCATGGAATTTGAAATCAGCAACTTCATTTCCAATGTTATGAATACGATGAAGAGCCAGGAGGAATCAGAAAATTTTGATCTTCTTACCGGACTCCCTATGCGAAATACCGGTCAGAAAATGATCGCACAGCTGATGCAGGAACACAATGGCTGTCTGATCTTTATGGATATGGATAATCTGAAAAAGATAAATGATATCTACGGTCATAAAGCCGGCGACCGTGCACTGAAAGCACTTGGCGCTCTCCTCTCCGAGCATATCGGAAATTCGGTTGGCTGCAGGTTTGGTGGCGATGAATTCCTTCTTTTTGTACCAGATGCCGGTAAAAATGAAATATCCGAGCTTATGGAAACTCTGTTTTCCCGCTTTGATTCTGAGAAGAAAAAAGATTTTGAGATCCGTGTTGCATCCATTTCTGCCGGACTTTGCATGTGTACCAAGGGAGATTCCTTTGACGAGTGTTCTTCCAAAGCAGATAAAGCACTCTATTATGTCAAGCAAAACGGAAAACACAACTTCTTTTTCTATCAACAGATGGGCAATACCGTATTTCCGGTTTCCAGCGTAGCAAAAGATCTTTCCCTTGTGGCAAAAGCACTCCGCAACAGCGGAAACTATTCCGGAGCACTTAATCTTAATTACCGTGAATTTTCTAAGATTTATGAGTACATCAACCAACTTGGAGAACGACATAAATACCATTGTTTCCTGGTCATGGTCACAATGGAAACCGCTCCAGATTCTATGATGTATATTGAAAATATTGAACAGGCACTGGAATACATGGAGGAAGCGATCCGTCACAAGATCCGTAGGATTGACGTATGTACACGGTATAGTGCCATGCAGTATCTGATCATTTTATTTGAATCAGATGAAAGTCAGATTCCAAAAGTTATGGATCGTATTTTCATTCAGTATTATAAACTGTACGATAAACGGGATTTCATTCCGAAGTATGAATATCTTCCGGTAAATGAACACTCGGAGGAAACAAATCCTCAAAACACTTCAGATCACCTTAACCAAGATATCCATCCAGTATAGAAATTTTACTACCTGAGACTTTTATCTGCTGTGAAATGCAATTTTCCAAACTTATTAAAAAATGAGGAAAACAACCGGTTTTCACTTCGATGTTTTCCTCATTTTTCTGTATTACTTGTTTATTCTTTTCTTCCTCTGACCTTTCCGGTCAGCAGTGCCACCACGATCACTGCGCCTGCAAATATTGTCTATAGAAATCCCAACGAAATTTTTCGACTGTTTTCGAAATTGCCGTTTCAGCAGACTTATGCTACGATATCCATACGCAAACAAACTTCTTCTTGTTTGCAACCTTATCTATTCAACCCAATCTCATTTTCGGAGCCAGTTTCCGGCAACTTTTTCCGACAATGAACGACAACTGAAAATATCCGGATTGAGATCGCCTCTTTTACATATTCCCGTCATATGTTAATATAATCATATAGCCTTTCTCCTTTCGGAACATTTTTATCTAATGAAAGGAGAAACAAATGAACAAAAGAAAAGAATTCTCAAAACTTAATCTGTTGGACAGATTTTTATTCGATGAAGCAATGGAAGATTCAGAGAATATGAAAACGGTACTGGATATTATTCTGGGGCAGGATATCCCACTTAGATTGCCACCACATTCTGAAAAAGAAATACGGACTTTTCCGGATAACCGGCAGGTCCGATTAGATGTCTATGCATGGGATGACGATGATACTGTGTACGATACAGAAGCGCAGAAGGAAGATACAAAGAATCTTCCCAAACGCAGCCGCTTCTATCAGGCGGTACTGGACAGTAATCTGCTACCGCCTGGAAGCGTTGATTTCAATAAACTAAATCGAGCTTTTATCATTCTGATCATGCCCTTTGATCCATTCGGAAAAGGATTTTACAAGTATACTTTCCGAATGAAATGCGAAGAATGTCCAGATCTTGATCTGCAAGATGATGCAACACGTATTTTTCTGAACTGCCATGGCACGCATCCTGAAATGGTATCACCGGAACTGATAGAGTTACTTCATTACATGGAAAAATCAACGAATGAGGTCGCGGGTTCGTGCACAAGCCAGAAGATTAAATTGCTCCATCAGAAAGTCTGTCAGATCAGGTCGAACAAGAAAATGGAGGCGAAGTTCATGCGGGCATGGGAAGAAAGAGAAATAGAACGGCAAAAAGCCTTTGCTGAGGGTGAGGAAGCTGGAATCGAGACGGGAAAAACTCAAGGAAAAAATGACCTTTTAAAAAGTCAGGTCAAAAAGAAATTAGAAAAAAAATATTCCAAAGAACAAATCGCAGATATGCTGGAAGAAGATATCGCAACCATTGAAACAATTATTAACGAATTACAATAGCTAAATGCTAGCCAGAAAGAGAAAAACTATCACTGATATCTTTTCCTGCATACCAGATCACGACAGCAAGAGATCCCTGCACCATTTACGGCACAGGGATCCCTTTAATCTCTTTCAGTTCCATTCCAATTAGCTAGAAGCACTCCAGAAATATTTCCAGAATCTCCTCATGTGTCATCTTCTTATAACTTCCATCCACCAGATAACAAGAATCCGCAATTTCTTTCAGATCCTCTTTTTTCTCCACGCCTACTTCCCGAAGTGTTGTCGGAAGTCCGATCTCTCTGATAAAATCAGCCAATGCCTCTACGCCAGCTTCAGCCATCTCTTCATCGGTACGTCCATTTCTCGGAATTCTCCATACATTTTCCGCAAACCGGGTAAATTTCTTTGCGCCTGCCTGACAGATATGCCGATAATAAACCGGATGCAGCACAGCAAGTCCACATCCATGACTGCAGTTGGTATAAGCACTGATCTGATGCTCCATCTGATGGCATTCAAAATCACATTTTTTGCCGAGCTTGATGATCCGGTTCTCCGCCATGGTAGACAGCCACATCAGATTACTTCTTGCTGTATAATCCTCCGGATTTACCAATGCCGCACGAAGACTTGTTATCACGCCGCGCATCAGAGCTTCCGAAATATCATCTGATACGTTATCCTCGTCCGGCTCACTGAAATAAGTCTCCATAACGTGAGACAGGATATCAAAGCTTCCTGCCACCATCTGTTTTGTCGGAACAGTATAAGTGTAAGTCGGATCCATTAATGCAAATTCCGGATTGCATTTCGGATAATCCCGGTCTGTCTTGATCATGACCTCTTCATTGGTAATAACTGCTCCCCCGTTGCACTCGCTGCCTGTTCCGGACGCTGTTACGATCACGCCAAGTGGCATCGGTTCAAAATCCACAACACCCTTCTTCGCCCAGTACTCATCCCACACATCTTTCTCGCTGACCGCTGCCATGGAAATTGCCTTGCTACAGTCCATAACCGAACCACCGCCGACTGCAAGGATCCAGTCCACCTGTTTTTCCTTTACCAGCTTTGTGCCTTCAAGCACCTTCTTATAAGTCGGATTTTCCATGATCCCCGGAAATTCAATGATCGTTTTCCCGGCTTTTTCAAGTGCCGCTATGACTTCCTCATAAACTCCATTTTTCTTGATCGAGCCGCCGCCATAGGCAAGCAGAACCTTATCCCCATGCACCGCAGCGATTTTCGGCAAATACTCGCCGACACATCCTTTCCCGAAATATACTTTCGTTTTATTTTCAAAAATAAAGTTATTCATCCTTTTTCTCCTTTATGCAATTTGAGCAAAATATGTTTCGGCAGATTTTCTTTTTTCAATGATTCATTCCGAAACATCCCTCTTTTGTCACAGATACTTATATTATAGTCCCTGAAAAAATTTATCGTCAATATCTTTCCGGTTCGCACACATTCCAAAATGGAACCCGCAATTTTCCCGACTGACTTCTTTACATGGTTTTCCATACCATCATGTAGTTTATACAGGTTTCTCTCCCACAATTTTTAATCAATTACAAAAAAGAATGCAAAATAAACAGATATATGGTATGATAGAAAGCAAAAAACAGAAAGTACAGGAGGGTTAACATATGTATATTACTTGTCTGGATGTCGAAGGAGTACTTGTACCGGAAATCTGGGTTGCATTTGCAGAAGCAAGTGGAATTCCGGAACTGAAAAGAACCACAAGAGATGAACCTGATTATAACAAACTGATGCGTTGGAGACTGGATACTTTAAAAGCGCATGGTCTCGGGATCAAAGAAATTCAGGAAACAATTTCCAAGATTGATCCGCTTCCGGGCGCAAAAGACTTCCTGGATGAGCTACGTTCCTTCACCCAGGTAATCCTTCTTAGTGATACCTTCACCGAATTTGCAATGCCGCTCATGGAAAAGCTTGGTCATCCGACGCTTTTCTGCAATAGTCTGGAAATTACAGAAAACGGCGAGATCACAGACTTCAAGATGCGTGTGGAAAATTCCAAACTAACAACCGTAAAGGCACTGCAATCCATCGGATTTGAAACGATTGCAAGTGGGGATTCTTACAACGATCTTGGTATGATCCAGGCAAGTAAGGCAGGATTTTTATTCCGTACAACCGACAAGATCAAAGCGGATTATCCGCAGATCCCGGCATATGAAACCTACGAAGAGCTGCTTGGCGCAATTAAAGATGCAATGAAATAAAAGATAATTGCATATTGCATGGCGATATGCGTAAAAAACCTTACCGGTTTTCAGTTTTTACATCTGAAAATTGGTAAGGTTTCTCTTTTTTATGCAATATAAAATAATGTCCGGTGATTACAAACACAACCTCTACACACTGCACTTCTCATATGCAAACAATGCAGCTCCAAGCGCACCACAAAGCTGTGCCTCGTCGCAAATATACAATTTCGCATCCAGCTTTTCTTCCAGTGCTTTGATGATTCCAGGATTCTTTGCCACTCCGCCTGTCATCATATATTCTCCCGGATTCTTTTTTCCAAGACGTGCCGCCAGTGCTCCTACTTTCGAAGCAACCGACACATTCAGACCATGGATGATATCTGCCACATCTTTATTCTGAGCCACAAGTGATACCACCTCTGACTCAGCGAACACCGTACACATACTGGAAATCACAATATTTTCCTTCCATTCCAATCCTTTTGTACTCATCTCTTCAAGAGAAAGTCCCAAAGTCCGTGCCATCATTTCCAGAAACCTTCCGGTTCCTGCCGCACATTTGTCATTCATCAGGAAATTCTTTACTGCGCCATTTTCATCGATGCTGATCGCCTTGATATCCTGTCCGCCGATATCGATCACCGTCCGCACATTCGGGTTCAGGTAATGCGCACCTTTGGCATGACAGGTGATCTCTGTAATACTGTCATCCCCGCTTTCAATATAAGCACGTCCATATCCCGTCGTGACAATTCTGACGATTTCTTCTTTCTTAATTCCTGCCTTCTCTACGGCAAGATCCAGACTTTTCTCCGCACTCATCATCGCTCCGCCGCCTGTCGGAATGATCATCGTAGATTTAATTTTTCCGTCCTGATCCAGAATCACAACGTCTGTACTTGTAGAGCCACTGTCGATCCCTGCTACATAATATATTCCTGACTCCATCTTTTTTCTTGCCTCCTCACTGATTCCTTTTCCCGGATCCATATCTTCCGATCCTTCAATCGTCTCTGCAAATGCTTGGATTCTCGTCAGTAACTGTCCAGCGCTCTGACTTGTAAAATCCGTCTCGATTTTCAGAAGCGGTACTTTGATATTCTTTTTAATGCTCGCATATTCAAATCCATAATAATCACAGAATTTGATCGTATGATAAATAATTCCCTTCAGGTTTGGATCCAGATACAGCTGATTTCTCCGAGTGTTGTTATTCATTCGGAAACACGGGATCTGGCAAAGCAGGGCATCCGCATAAGCCAGAAACATTTTTTCTTCATCCATCTGTCTCATCTGCTCCAGAACAACTGCAAGCTGTCTTCCGCCGGTGCAGGTAAGATTGTCCACGTCCATCTGAATATTATCCCGGATCATTTTTTCAAGAATACCCGTTACACGCACACCCAGCAGACCAATGTATGGCTTCATTTCTGTCTCATTTTCTGTAAATGAATTTAAAAATGCTTCCTTATCAAATGTTTTTCCGGAAAATTTTTCGTATGCTTTTTTCAGACGCATGATTGCCTGTGCATACTTTACCTTCTCACATTCATTATCCTCATGCGGAAGATCCAGCATATATAAAAATTTGCATTTTCCGGTGCTCTCTACAATATCATAAACTCTCCGCGCAGAATCACAGCAGTTCACAAGTACAAGCTGCTTGACCTTTCCTTCCAGAACTGCCTGAATCACAGATTTCCCAAAGCCGCACAGATTTGCGTGTGCGATCTGATCCGACATTTCAAAGTTCTCCGGCATTTCCTCCAGTACGGCACACTCTTCTCCAAATGCATTCAATAACTCTACCGGCGTATATTTACAGACATAATGTATCATCTGACCCAGCCCCCTTTCCGTGATTTGCGGCATATTTTTCTGCTTTATTTACCTTCAGCATCTCCATATAAGCCTGAAGTCTTGTAGAAATCTGTCCATCACTGCTGTTTGCCGGATTACATCCATCTCCATCAAGGATCATGGTCGGGATCCCTGCTTCCTCAAGCGATCCTTTGATCAGACTGGAAGCTCCGATCGTACCTTTGCATCCCCAATGTGTAAAAAGGATTCCTCCATCCACATTTGTCTGCGCCGCAAGCTCTTTTGCCTTCTGGATTCTCTGCTTGACGCTTCCATTGTAAATGCAGTTCACCATCTTTTCTGCCATGGACTCATACGGATCTTCATAATGTGTCTTCTGAAATCCGTCTGCCACAAAGTCACAGGCACTGATATGAATCTGGTCACTGTAATTGAAAATATCCTTTACCGGTTCCTGCAAAAATGGCATCATATGCATCCAGAGAATATGCAGACCTTCGCTCTTCGGTGCCTTTTTCACATCTTCCAGAAGCAATTTCGTGTACTTGACTGCCTCCTGCGACCCCGCCATGAGGTGGCACATGAAAATCGCGTACAGCTCATTGGTCAGGCTCGTGACCGGATCATGTTCTTTGCGCAGTGCCAGCTGTTCATGATAATATGCGGCTGCCTGGTTGCTGTTATTGACCGCCTGCCGTACTGCCTCTTCGGAAATCTTCTTTCCAGTAACATCTTCTAAAAATGCTTTCAACTCCCGGAGCTGATCTGCCACATATTTTACAGAATCTTCGTTCTTGTCATATGGTACATCTATAAAAAATCCCGGAAGCATATTTTTCTGCTTCAGATACGGGAAGGTCATCATATTGCTGTCACATGCCAGATTTGTGTAGATCATACATTTTGGCTTTGGCACAAGTCCGGATAGTGCCGCCCCAAGGAAAACTCTGTGATAGGAGCACATCGTTTCCGGAAATCCCTCTTCTTCTGTTTTTCTCAAAAATGTCTGCTCACATCTTGTTCCCGCGATAAAGCAGGACATTGCTTCTACCGAATACGGAGTCAGCCCTGCCGCCGTCAAAAGCTCTCCCGGAACAAAGATGCTGACCATCGCTGAATTTTCAGGCTTTGAAAGTGCCTGGATGATATTTTTCATAACAATTCTTGCTACATACTGTCCCGACTTGGGCAGTTTTTTATCTGAAAAAAAGAGCAGTCGTTTCTCCTGAAGTCGGTATCCTGTAAGAAGAAGCCTGCGCGCCTTCCCGGGATCCTCCAGAGACATACTGCTCACTGCGTTACCAAATTTTTGTATAATGTCCATTATAGAATTCCTCTCTGTTTTGCCTTTACTTGCTGTCTGATATATTATAGCAGTTGTGTCGGGAAAGTAAAGAGGAATCTATTGACTTCAACGGAACGTAATACTATCTACTGGTTTTCATTTTCCATTCTTTTCCCACCAAAAAAGCTTCCTGCCACAAACCAAGTAGCAGGAAGTTTCTTTTTCACACCCGTCTGCCTTAAGAGACTGCATGGTTTCCATTAACTATGCAGTCAGCGGAAGTGAAGCATTTACCGCGTGAGATACATTCAGCGCATTATTCAGATCTTTGATATGAAACTCAATACGAAACCCTGATTTGAAGTTGTATTCCATTTTAATCTTTCAATCTGCTTAACAGCATTTGATAATGCCGCTGTCCGATATGTCGTCCTGCACGCTGTAACCCATCAATACATTCTCTTACTTCATCAGCTGTCAATTCCTTTTCTTCATAAGCAGCCATAAGTATTCCAATTGTTCCCATTATACTAAGTCCCATTTGAGCAGATACATTTCTCCCCCTTGCCTCATCCATCAACAAGATATCTGCTTTCAATTCGTCTGTCAAAACAATTGCCTCACTCTCGCCTTGATCAAGTCCAGTTGCTCTTTTTAAGATATTAACGGATTCTGGAACATTTACTCGCTTCACAAAAATGAATTCCTTTTGACAAATTTGATCTGCTTCCACTTGAAAACGCTTATCACTTGTCAATTCATCAAATACTGCCTGTGGAATCAATACTTCTCCAAATAATTCTTTCAGCAAATCCACACGCTTGATTTTAAGAAGCGATATAAGTGGTGTTGTATCTGATACAACAATCATACAGAAACCTCCTTCTCCTTCATCCGCCTGAAAGTATCCAGTTCATCATCCAGTTCATCCATTGTCATATCAAAATAAGAATAACCCAGCTTATCATATAAATCTATCAACTCTGATTTTCTTATACCAAGAATTTCCGCTGCGCGCCCATGCGAAATTGTTTGATTCAAGATATATGGGTACAACAATAACGCATTTCTAGTAAGCTCAGCTTCTGGATTCAACGTCACCAAATATTTTGCCATTCCTGTTGGAACATTAATAGTTACAGATTCCTTTTTTACCATAATGTCACATCCTTTTATACTATCTTATTTACTTCTTTGTTTTCACAAAGTTTCGGGAAAATTTCTCTTCTTTTTTTATATTATAGCCAGTATTTTTCTTCTCTACAACTAAATTTTGAACCTCCACAATTTGATTTTTCTAGCATCCAGAAAACCAGCTGTGTCTTGGGATTCTGGAAAACAGAACCCACAAGTTCATATTTCAAGGTTTAATTTTCTTTATTGATTGCTACGCAAATTACTTTTTTCAAGATATAATATCTGCTCTTCTATCTCTTACTCAAATTTAATAGCTATAATGCATGTGTTTTTACAATGTAAACATATCCTGTCACATCACCATTTCCCATGACTGCTACTGGATTTTTCTTTGTAGCATGCTCAATATAATCTTCACCATAATCATCAATAAATTCTTTTATTATTTCTTCGCTTCTTTCTTTAGCCTTCGCAAAAGAAGAAAAAAGTTCTAATGATAACATCTCAGGATCCTCATCTTCAGGAAACAATATCATATTTACAACACCGTATATTTCACGCATTTTATTCATCATCATTCACACTCCTCGTACTGTTCACATAAACTCAAAACATTTCTAATATTTTCCATATTATCATCCCAATATTTTTCTGCTACTCCTGGTGGCACACCATTAAGCAACTCTAATCGAAATTTGGCTAAATTATAGCCTTCTCTCATACCGTCATAGTATATTTCTTTAATAATATTTCCAAGTTTGTCATCTCCGTAGCACCGCATCGTTTTACTAAATTTCTTACTGTCAATCTGTTTTCCAATCTCTTCTTTTCCCATTCTTCGCCCCCCCAAATATACCATTGGTATATTTTATATTAATCATATACTAATGGTATTGTCAAGTTATTTATGATAAAATATAAATATCATTATTCCAACAATAACAGGAGTATTAGTAAACGTAATGGATATTTTAGATAAAGAACGATTAAAAGAATGTAGACTAAAACTGGGAATAACCAAACAAGAAGCTGCTAAAAGGGTACAAATTTCTCAGCCCGCATATCTGCGATATGAAGCAGGCTCACGTAATCCTTCTATACAAACTATTGCTAAAATGGCTGAAGTTTTTTCAACATCTACAGATTACCTCGTTGGGAAATCTGCTGATCCGACTCCAAATAGAATAGTAGTTGTGCAAAATGAATCCCCTTCTCTGTTTTTTCTCATCGAAACATGCAAAAACCTAAACGCATCTCAATTAACACGACTTACAGATTATGCAAAAGCATTATCAAATGCCGCTCCAGATAGTGAAAAATAGGTTTATAAATATAATGCAAGAAGTATACAAACTGACTTATTTTACAAATACTAATTCAAAATAGTTCTTACTAAATTGAACCATTTCATTCAGTAAGACCTATTTTTTCATATGGGTATTTGTTGTTCTTATTTCAAATATTCCGCAAAAATCACTTCCAAATTTCAGAAGTAAAAAACCTTACCGATCTTCAGTTTTTTACTTCTGAATATCAGTAAGGTTTCTTTGCAACTATCTCGTATACATAGTTTCTTCTTCTTCGTCATCGCCACCAGGATTTATCGTGCCGAGCTGATTCCAGTCCAAAATAACAGAATCAGTAAACGCATTGATGACAAGACCTGTTAATGCATATTGTGATCTCTTTGCCATATCCATCACATCAGAAAAGCGTAACTCTCTTTGAGAAAATTTCTTTCCATATTCTTTCATTTCCGCTCTACTTGTAAACACTGGAAGATAATATCTTTCTCCATTTTTCAGAATATCCAGCTGATTTTTTTCACTAATGTATGGAACCCATACTTTGCTGTTCTTCAAAGTCTCTATCATATCATTTTCTGCAGACCAGCTTTTTTCTTTTTTATAAATGTTCAGTGTTTCCTCCAGACTTTTAGGGCTGTCAGCTGATACAAAATCATTATTTTTTTCCGCCTGCTGCCAGGTGCTTCCATTATTAGCAGTTTCGGATGTGTGAATTTCTGTATATGTGTTGTTCTGTGTTGTTCCGGCTGTACTATTCCCAGTATGGTTTAACTGATTGCTTCCACCTGATATTTCCTGATACTGTTTCCATTTTTTATCAATCCGGATCGCACCGGCTAAAGCAAGTAAAAAGGCTATAGCCCCAATACCTATCGTCCCGCCTAATACAAGTACCAGAACTATATAGACCAATTCTGTTATAGCAAGAATATACGCCATTTTTGTTGTTTTCTTTTTTAGCAGAAGAATTCCCATAACAATATCAAAAATCATAAACAACATATTAAGCTTTACTGCCCATAGCCGGCTCATATCATCATAACTTCCACCAGCCTGAAATACGCTTTCCGCTGTCTTTCCTATCTCTGAACAAATCAATATCCCTGATCCAATAGATACCACACCAGCCCAGGTAAAAAAAGAACGTATCTTTTTAAAATTAGGCAAAGCTGTAAATTCTTCCTTTGTAAGTCCCTTCGGAAGTGTATTAAGATCAATTTTTTCCGCCATTCTTATCTTCTCCTTATGTGTCTGCTCTTATTTCCTATTATATTATTTTATGTTTGATTTTTATCATTACTCTGTCTTCAGGACATATCTGACTTCTACACGTCTTGATGCTGCAGCGTCTTCTTTTCCTTCTCCATCCAGAATCAGATTATTTGCTCCATTACCGACAACCTCGATAGCATTCGTAAGTTCCGGATAACCTGCTTTAATATAATCTGCAACAGTCTTTGCTCTTTCCTGAGAGAGTTTTAAATTGTAAGCCTCGTCTCCTGCTGAATCGGTATAGCCCTCCACTACGATTGTCGATACCTTTCCATCTTCTATCGCACTGGATATTACCGGTACATAGGCTGCAAGGAATTGATCCAGATAAGCCTTTCCCTCTTCTGACAAATCTGCCTTATCCCATGCAAAAAGCACATTATTATCCATCTGTACTGTTCCCGTCGACTCGTCTATCTTCGTAGAATCAAGTCCCTGCTCTTTGAAGGCTCCCATGAGTCCGCTTGAGACTGCTGTCTGGTTTTCTTTTAACTCTCCCAGCTCATCTTCACTCATACTGCTCACATCAGCATCTGTCTCTAAATTATCACTTAATTCACCATTCCAATATGCAGTGGAATCATAAACATAAGGATACCATTTTCCATCAACACAGATGGACAAGCCTCCATCCATTCCTCCATTTGGTCGGTTAGTAATCAGGAAAATCCCTGTGATTTTTCCACCTTCGCCTTCTTCAGATTCTCCAAGATCATAATTGTAACGATAGGTGCTGTCCCAGGTAAGAGTAAACTGATTGCCATCAATCTGTGTTTTTACATTCTCACCTGTTCTTCCATCTGCCCACTCAATATAAGAATCATCACCGTCTTCCGTATTCAAAGACAAATGAACTATCCCATCATATCCGGAACTAGAATTTTTGGCATATCCCCATTCATAAAGTCCTTCATTCTTTTTTTCTGCATAAAGTATATCCGCAGATCTAAGTCTTGTACTTTTTCCGTCCTTAGACAAAATTAAATCCAAACCGTCGAAGCCATAAGAGTATTCAACCCAATCCTTGCGATCTTGTACATGATATCCCAGATTAGTTTCATCCTCATCATCCATAATCAAAGCTTCCAATCCCATATAGAGTTTGTCTCCTACTACTTCGTAGGCAAATGTGAAGAGAGTATTTACCGAATAAGAATATTCTCCATCCTCACTATATTTTTTTCTTTCGACAAAAGAGGCACGAATGTGATCATATTGCCAATATTCATGCAATGCGCCAATCTGCTGGTCTGTCAGACCTTCCTCTTCTTTCAGTTCTTTGTCTGTTTTTCCAGACAGGTCATAAATCAGGAAATCAGTGTCTGCATATATCTGTATCGGAAGAATCTGCACCTCATATTTTTCCGAATCCTCAAGCTGCAGAGTCATATAGCCATAATCATCCGCATGCTCATTCGCATAGGAACCATCTTCATCTTTATAATTTTCTTCATTCCGATAGGTCCCGTAAAGCATATAAGCGTGCGGATCTGATCCTAAATCCACCAGCTCTGCATTTTTAGTTTGCTTACTACCACTACTATTACTACTATTACTACTATTACTGTCACTACTATACTTAATTCCAGCTCCACATGCTGTAAACACCATTGTGGACATCAAAAGGCTAAACAATACACAAAACTTTTTCATACCTTTCTTTTTTCCCCTTCACCTTACTCCGTATATACACTAAAGAACTGATCCGCCTGATCTACTACATTCAGATCTACTCCAATTATATTGACAGCTAACATATACTGTGAATCCTGCTCATTCACCAAAAAGACAGTCACACCATAATACGAAACATCATAGTTCTTAAATGTATATTGTGCCGCATAATGTTTCTCACCCAAAAATGTGATTTCTTCCACATTATTTTGAAATTCAGTAACCTGTGCATCTTCTCCCATCAATTTTTTAGCATCCTCCTCAGTCATCACTGAATTTTCCGCTATATTCTTTTCTTCATCCCATGTAGCTGTTTTATCTAAAACCGCTGCATTTTGAATGTTCAGTTCAATATATGTATTCCCATCCTCTGCCGAAAAAACTACCGCACTTCCCAACGAAATTAAAGATTTTAAATAATCATAAGTGCCTTCTGAATTAGAAGATTCTACAATGTCCGCATCGTTTAGTGCGACATTGTTTCTATTTTCCAATGTATAAGTATCCGGGAGATTAATTGCAAATCCAAAGGAAGGATTTTCATATCCCTGGGATACATAGCGCCCAATCATATCATCACTTATTTTATCCTCTTCATCGGCAGAATCTGCTTCTGATTCATCACTTTTTTCTGCTTCTTTTTTTGCAGATCCCATCAATCCGCTATCTGATTTGGACGATGTATCGTCAGTTGTCATCTTAATTCCACCGCCGCATCCTGTTAATCCAGATAAACACAGACAACCTGCCATAACAAGTGCAAAAATTTTAACCTTTCGATTCCTCATACTCTCTCTTCCTTTCTTTTCCTGTTTCTCTTATGATTGGACAACTTTCCAGCCACTTTAATTAAATATCTTCATTTACAAGAAGTAACAGCCCCGGTATAAGTCCGATCATAGTAGCCGCTATCTTTAATCCGTCGCTGATTGGCTCTCGTCTGTCTATTCTGTTTAGAATTTTCTTTCTGATAGGAATACACCATAACAAAGCAATTCCAAACGTACAGATTCCCATTATAACTGTGCAGATATTTAAAACCTTCTTTATCGTTTTAAGTTCTTGCTCATCCGGATAAGCTCCTTCTAAAACAGCAGGTCCTTCTTCTATATTCCTTTTCTCTTCAGTGACATGTACAGAACTCCACTCATCCTCATCATCTAAATTCTTTCCATTCTCCTTACCATCTTCTGCTGAAATCCATCCTCCCAGCAGCCCGCCTTCATCATCCGGCAGTTTCGGTTTTCCGGGTGGTTCAGGCTTCGGCAGTTCTGGTATACTTCCACCTGATTGTAATACCTCCAACGCCTGGTACATTTCTCTGGCAGAAGAGAATCTGTCTTTTGGTGCATATGCACAAGCTTTCAAAACGATATTCTGTAAATCCCTGCTTCCATATTTAGGTCGTGGCAAAGGATCCCCTTTTTCTCTCCTTGCCTGTGCCAGTTCAATTTCATCATGAGTTGGTAAATGATCCGCATCAATAAACGGACGCTTACGGTTATTCAGCATCCAGTAAAGCACCAGTCCAAGACTGTAAATATCTACCTCTTTTCCGTATTCTTCTCTTTTAATCACTTCCGGCGCCATATAACGCTCTGATCCTACTGTCGTTGCCTGGGTCGTATGATCCATAGTTCTGGCAATTCCGAAATCACCTAATTTATAATCGCCAAATTCCGATACCATAATATTTTCCGGCTTAATATCTCTATGTACGATATTTTTAGAATCACAAAGCATCAGCGCCGAACAGATATCTTTTCCGACTTTTATAACCATTTCCTCAGGAATAATTCCTGCATACTGTTTGATCAATGTAGTCAATGGGGTCAGCAGTTCCATACGGATAAAAACATCCCATCCAATTCCGTCTTTATGCGGTTTTGCTTCAAAATCATCGCAGCTGACAATATTGGTCTGCCCTTTAAATGCCAGCATGATCTGATACTCATCTACGTATCTGTGAAGCATATTTTTATACTTATTTCTTACACTGACAAGATCATATCCATCTGTAAAATCAGCTTCAATGTCTTCTTCATTTTTTGGGAAAGAAATCACCTTTACAGCAGCATCTTCCATGACACCCGCCGAATTCCGCTGTGCCAGATACACACTGCCATAACCGCCTCGTCCCAGCCTTTTTACAATCTTCCATCCCTGCCAGGGCAGAGCTGGATATCTCTCCTCATCCATTTACATCTCCTGTAATTCTATCTGTTTATTTCCAAAACAATTGCTGTAATATTGTCCTTACCGCCTGCATCTAACGCTGCTGTGAGAATTGCATCGACACACTTCGCCGTACTTTGCGTTTGCTGCATCATGGTTTCCAGAAAATCTACCGGCACCATGTCACTCACGCCATCGCTACAGATAAGAAAACGATCTCCCCTTTTCGTCTGCAGGCAATCCATATAGGGAAGTACGCGCACTTCCTCCGGATTCATTCCCATATACTGGGTCAAATAAGGCTTTCGTCCCTGAATACCGTTTTCTTTCATATAGGCTTCGTCTGTCTGATCTTCGGAAATCTGCCGAAGCTTCCCATCTCGCAGGAGAAAACATCTGCTATCCCCCACATTTACAGTCCAAACCTGGTTTCCTGTAAAATAAAGTCCTGCCAAAGTAGATCCCATCATCTCCGCATCCAAACGAAGGGTTTCCTTAAATATCCTGTCATTTACATGCGTACACATTTTTTCCAGATAGCCTTTTTTACCTGCAATATCATCTGCTTCTTCTGCATTCAAGTATTCCTCTGTTGCCTTTGCACCCATATAGGAAGCAATCTCGCCATATTCTCCGCCTCCCATGCCATCAAAAACAGCAAAGAATCTGTCCTTTTTTAGCGGAAAATTTTTCTCTAAAATACTTCCGAGTCCATTGTTACAGCTTGCCATATAGCGTCCCGCAAAGAAAAAATTGTCCTCGTTATTTTTTCTTCGCTTTCCTATATGACAGCTACAGGCAGCGGAGATTCTCATTATGCTCCGATTACGTGCCAAATAAATGTCGCTGATCATACTATGAATCACTTTCTTTCTCAGCATCGTTTTCATCTGTTTCTTCTAATGCAGTTCGAAAAACCTGCATTTCTGCATCTACAAAACCTACGAAAGATACATTTTCGATATCCTCCTGCATAAAGAGAAACATGGTTTCCGAATCGATATAACCCTCCGGATAGGGAATTGCGATATAATCGTAGGTTTTTTCATCTCCCTCCATTTCAACCTCAATGCCAATTGTCATTAACTTCTTTGTTGCACCTTTTAAGGTTACAACGCTTCCATTTGGTAGTAATTGCTTTGCCATTTTATTTTCCTTTCTCGTCCTAACCAACGGCCAGATCTGCTATAGTATTGCCAAGTTTTCCTGCTGACTTTATAGATTTAATCGTACCTGTGACGACGTCATATCCAAAATTAGCTACAGAGTTGGGGTCTATATGAAGTATAGTCTTAATAATTCCATCTTTGCTGAGATATTTAAGATCATTGTCGATAACGTCATCCATGTGAATTTCTCCCCATACCTTTGACGTTTCTGCGGTGCCGCTTGTTATAGTTTGAAGCTTACCAAAAGATTTTCCAAGTTTATCTACACCATTTAAGAAAGAAACAACGTCCAATCCTGTGTAAGCCCAACTGCCCATTTTTTCTCCCAGCTTCTCATCTCCAAAGAGGATTTCTCCTGTCTCTCCACCTTTTTTTACAAGAAAATCCTTTAATGCATTTGTATTACCAACCTTGTTATAGTCACCGGTATAGGTGTATGTTGCATCCATCATGCCATTATAAATATCATTGCAGGCACTTAAAGTAATACAAGCAGCTACAGGAAGTGCTGCACCACCGGAGCCTGCTACCAGAGCTACCGCACCGGCAATTTTGACAACACCTGCACCAACTTTTACAGCAGATTTTCCATATTGAAGTGCCTTATAAACAAATCCTTTTTCATCATAGGATTTTTTTATTTTTGCAACAGTCTTCTTTCCTTTTTTTACAATTGCTTTCGACACTCCTGCCATATCTGCTTTCAAAGAATCCAAAAAACCGTCTTTTTTCTTTTTACTTTTTGCTTTTACTTTTTTAGATTTCTTTTCCCATTTCCTGTAATCCTCTATGACATCAGTCATCCCCTGTACCTGTCCGGAAATAATCCCCTCACCAGCTTCTCCTCCGAACACCTTAAAAAGAGACTGGTCTACCGACTGCATGGTTGTAGCACTGTTTTTCGCTGCTGCCGCCCCACTGGCAAGAAGCTCTGTAATACTTGCAAAGCTTTGCTGGGCGCTGCTTATTTTCCCTGCAAAATTATGTGCTAACAGTTCACTCCAATTATTGTTGGTGTCATTCAGAGTACCCGTAACCTTCGAAAACAGGGATTCATATTCTGCTGTCAGGCTCTGCATTTCACCAGCCTGCGCCAACAGGGTTTCTGGATCTAATATAATTCTGGATGCCATTCTTCTCCTCCTGTCCCTACAATTTCATACTTGCCAGATCGATCACAGAAGAAAGATTGATATCTCCTGCTCCGATTGATTTATTAATTGGCATTACACCCTCCGGGATATTGCTTGTCGTAGTCCCACTTCCGATCGGCTGGATCGTAAGCATGGAGGCAATGATGCTCTCTACGCTGGTAAACATTTCTGATATATTTTTCTCATCTGTCGTAAAATTCTCTGCAACCACCTTCATGACATTTGCAAAATTTCCGGATTTTTCACTGATTTTCAAAATCTCCTGGGCATTTGAACGGGTATAGTCATTGATAGCATCCCTCTCTTTGCAATTCCAGTTGTTATGTTCCGTGATGGATGTCAAAATTCTTGCTGCCTCTTCCACTTCTCCATAAGCATTTGCAATCGTCTGGGCGATTCCCGTAATTGTCTGTGGATTCACATCTATAATCATCTTCTCATCTCCTAGCATCCCCTGATAGAGTACGAACTTTCCTGATCTCTTGACACAAATTTTGTTCTGGTAGATTCCATATAGGATATAAATTCCTGTAAAAGCTCTTTCATCTGCCCTGCTTTTTGAATTCTCTCTGTCATAATATTAATATAAGCCGTGCTTGCCTCTCCCTCCCAGGAAGAAGCAATCTGTGTCATAAGCGTCTGTGTCCGTGCATTCAAAGAATCCAGTTCATTTATATAGGCTCGCATAGATGAAATATTGTTCTGCAATCCATCTGCGTCAATTCTAATATTAGCCATGTTGGATACCTCCACTTTAATTCATGTTTTGCGCTGCTGCCATAATCTCCTTGAGCATTTCATCCTTCGCCTTATAAACAGCAAGCACATGGCGAATATAATTTGTTGTTTCCTCCAAATTACTATCAAGCCTTTGAATCTGGTTAATCAGTTCCTGGGATTTATCATAAATAGCCTGGGCTGTCTCACCTTTTGAATTTGCCCCTTCTGTCTGAGCTGCTCTCAGACTCTGCAATGCATTTTGCAGGATAGACTGTGCCCGCTCGATTTTCCTGATATCCTCTCCGGCAGCGACATCATCAATTGTTATTTTTCCATTTTCATCTTTGTATGCCATTTTCTCAGTCTCCCATCAGAATCTTTTTTGCCTGCTCACAAACGACATTCTTTTCAACCAGGCGAAGTATCGTTTCTTCTTTTTGTTCCGGAGCTATCTCATAGAAAGAACCACCTTTTTCTGCATAGAAATAGAGACAGGTATCCTTTCCGATATGAGTACCTTTCAGAATGATGCTCCTTTCTGCCTGGTCAATCGCAATGTATGCTTCTCTTTCCTCTGTATGCACATCTTCCTCCAAAAGAGAATACAGCATCTTTTCTATTCCTTCTTTTTCCTGCGCCCTGACACAGTACTCCTGCGCACGGCACTCTACAGATGTAATTCTATTCTCCATATGATGAAATTTATAATGTACAGATGCTCCTGACTCTTCCCGTAAAATCAGCTCAGATTCATACATCCCCTGATAAACCAGCTGCAGCATTTCTGTACATGCCGGCTCTACTTCCAGATTGCCTAAGAAATCCTCCTCGGCATATCCCTTCCTTTCAAGACCATCCAGAATTTCCTGTGCTTTTATTTTCCCCCGCTTTCCAATATCCTGCATAGCGGCAATATAATCATAATCCAGATATTTTCCGCCACTTACTTTTCCGATATAATAGATTTCTTCCGGAGATAGTATTAGTTCTTTCATTCTTTTCATCACTCATTTCTGTCTCAGCACATCTTTGTGCGAGGACGTATCCCCGCACAAATTGCCTTTTCTTACTGTCCCATAGATGCAGCAAGTCCCCCGTCAGTTTCTTCCATAGTATTGGCAGCTGTATCCAGCTTCTGTGCAAAGCTTTCCAGAAGTTCTCCAAAAGATGTAAACTGGGCATTGTAGCTTTCGAAATTTGATACAAAAGCTGTTGCAGCCTCACCTTCGAATACGCCACTCATGCTGTTTACAATTGTGCGCATGCTGCTGATACACTGTTCAAAATTAGCCTTTTCAGTGCGGATATTTGTTGCGTTACTTCTCATTTCCTCTGGAGTTACAATAATTTTCATTTGATTTCCACCTTTCCTTAATACATCATTTCTGACTTTTTTATCTTTAAAAACATACATCGTTTTTAAGATCGTTTTATTTCGTAATCTCTTTATTTTAGATACATTCTTCTATCTATATCCCTGTATTTCCAGGATATCTCCGTTCCATACACACTCTTCCGACAAGGAATTCTCTGCGTTTAATCTTCTTCCATTCCTCTGATCCACAAGACTGACCTGTTCCGGGTCAAACGATGCCAAAGGATCCAGTCCTTCCAGAGAATCTGAAATATCCTGCATCAAGTCTTTGATCTTCTGATTTACAGGAAGTTCCAAATCATATTCTTTTTTTTGCTTTATTCTTATTGTGACTATGATTCGATTCATCTTCCCATCCTCCTAGCTATCTATGCACTTGATCTTCTTGCTGCCATTGCCTGCAAAAAAGATTCCAAAGCCTTTTTCCAGCTCTGCATTTCTTTGGCTTTGCGTAAAATTATTCTTATAAAAGCCTTCATAATGCACTGCCGTATCTGACAAAGCAAGAGCAACACCGGAAGATTTGAGGTCCACACCAAGCTGATCCTGCGTATAAAAATTGAAAAGATCACCCTGACGGATTCCACAGAGGACCAGCACGCCATAACCTTTTGTCTTTGTCATAATCCTGTGTAACTGCAGCTGTATATCATCCGGTAACTTGCTGCATTCTTTTATGTCATCGATAAGCAGGATCATCCAAGGTTCTTCCGTGATTTCGACCGCAGCTTCTTTTCTTTTTCGCATGCGATCTGTCAGTTCTTTGAAGATCTGGGAAAATAAATCCTGTACTTTCTCAGTTTCTGAAAGCTGCGCATAAGCAGTTCCCTTCTCCTGCAAGTCCGCCAGAGATTTTCTTTCTGAGTCCAGGCAATATAAAAGTGTATTTCCATTCACTTCCAGTACCATCTTTCCTATTCTGCGAAGCATTGCGCTCTTTCCACATCCAACTCTTCCGGTAACTGCCATTGCCGTCGTTTCTCCGGGCATTACATGAACCGCTTCTATGCTTTCTGCATCCAGTCCAACGGCAATTCCCTGCTCGTTGTTGCTGAGATCTGCCATACTTTTCACAGAAATGCTTTCCGGAAGAACCGGTATTCTCAAAGCAGGTTTTCCTTTCCAAGCTCTTGTCATGCCCTCTGCTTCTGCTTTCAAAGCCATTTCACGCTCTTTATCATTTTCTCCAGGTTCATACATTGCCTTCTGGAAATTGATCAGTTCCTGATTTACTTTAATCAGAGCATTACCTACTCTGTCCGGCAATCTTGCTTCTCTCACCTGTCCTATTAAAGTGCTGTATTCACTTCGGTCAGACTGCATGAAAGAAATAGCCCCGGAAACATTTGCCGTCAGCTTATAAGGCACGCCTGTATTGTTCACACCTGTATAAACAAAATAGATTCCTTTTGATGGACCCTCGCTAAAAAGACGGACAAATATGTCTTTATAATCCTGGTTCGATTCCAGAATACCACTGAAGCGATCAATCAAAACAAAAACAGCCGGCATCTCTTCACTAACCAGTTCCCGGTAAGCTTTCAGAGAATCCACTCTCTCCTGATTGAAGATTTTTCTTCTCTCATTCAGGAAACTGATCAGCATATTTATAAGCTTACCCAGCTTCTCTTCCTGTCCGGATCCCACAACGCCTCCCACCTGCGGGAAGGCCTCCATACCTGCCATATCCGCAATGATATAAAGATGCATATCCCGCGGAGAATACATACGGCATAAAGATGTTGCAATCGTCCGGAGCAATGATGTCTTTCCTGTCTGCGAGCTTCCAAAGACACCGAAATTGCCTTCCTTCAGGAAATCCATATACTGTATTCCCTGCACCTGAAGCTCCGGTCTGTCAAAAATACCTATCGGCACTGATAACCAAGGAGCATCTGTCATCTCCCATTTTTCTCCGTCAAAGCCACCCTCAACCGGCAGTTTCTTCCAACTAAAGAGATCTGGAAGTTCTGTTTTCCACGGCGATGGCTGCTTCTCTATACCTGCCGCTTCTGCTGTTCTTGCTATATAAGCTATCACTGCCTCAATTTCTTTCTTATCCGAAACAAATCGGGTGTGGTTTTCTTCTACTGTTTTGATACGCGATCCATCTACTTCTACATAGCGCACTTCCAAAGCACCCTGCTCTTTATTTTCCTGATAAGGAGCTCCGGACCAGGCGGATTGGATCAACGCGAAAATTTCTGCCTTTTCGGAGGTTCCGACTCTTACATAAGCTCTTCCTGCCTGTGTAATCATCGCCGCATCCGGTTCATGAATCATCACCTTGCTGGCGGCAGCATTTTGCACCTTCATACAAATCTGATATTGGGTATTATTCCAGGTTCCCTCATCTACTGCATCTGCCGGACTTTGGGTAGCCAGAATCAGATGTACGCCCAGAGAACTTCCTTTTGCAGCTATGGAGTCAACCATTTTTTTGACAACCGGTCTTTCCTTGATCAGCTCTTTAAATTCATCAAATACGATCAGAAGTCTTGGCACCGCTTCTTTAAACTCACCCTTGTGATATCCTTTTATGTACTCCTTGATATCCTTTGCACCTACCGAAGCAAAAATGGCTTCTCTTCGCCTCAGCTCATGCTCCAGCGATTGAAAACATCTGTCAATCCCACTGCCAACATCCGTAATAATTCCACAGACATGTGGAAGCTTTTCAAGCGATGTTGCCGTACTTCCGCCTTTATAATCAATCACTACAAATGAAACATCCTCCGGATGATAATTACATGCAATAGATAAAAGCCATGAAATAAGCAGTTCACTCTTTCCCGATCCTGTCATACCTGCGACAAGGCCATGAGAACAGTGTCTGTGAAGAGATAATGAAAACAGCTTGCCGCCTTCACCTTCCCCTAACGGCGCAGTGATATTCACAGCGCTATCATTCTTTTTCCATCTTTCCAGCACGTTCAGGTCGCGTACCTTGTTTGTATCCATACATTGCAGGAAGGTAAGCGAAACCGGAATCTGTCCCTTGACAGCATCTTCAACCTCGATAGCCGACATCTGTCTGCAAAACGCATCAAACTTTCTCTGTGGAATCGGCTGATCCATGGTAAACCACATTTTCTCATCTGCTCTGTATTTATAAAAAGCGGTGGCCGTTCTGTCATCATACGGATCATCCACATTTACAATATACTGGCAGAAATTCGGCAGATAATACTGTTCATCATATAAAAAGATTGTTGATATCCCCATAGCAGGATCATTTTCGGAAAGCATTGATAAAAAGCACTCCGTTTTTTTTCTGGAAGCGAAAAGAAAAATATAATGCGGAATCGGACTCGTCCCATTTTTCCACTTCGCCTGAAAATCCGGATCCTTTCGTTCCGCAATGATACTGTTTACTTTCTCACGGAATTTAGCATAAGAATCTACATATCCTTTTTCACTATTCAGCGAAAGACTTGCAAGAGATTCTTCTGTAAGCGGATCAAAATTCAAATATCTGGTCTGCAATTCATCGTCCCAGATATGAGGAAGCCAGCGCAAAGATTTCCATTCTTCCTCTTCTTCCGGATCAAAAACGCCTACAATACGAACATCTCTGAAAAAATGCAATGTAGAAAGCGAAACCAGTATATTCTTTAATAAGTCTGTCACCTTGCCCCTGTTTCCGATCACACCAACAGAACTATACTTTAAAAGATCCAGTCTGGCAGGGACATCATCTACCAAATGAGTCTCCTGTATAATACGGTCTGTCAGCTCCTCCAGTTCATCCCTTTCCATATGGAAATCGTTGACATCTGTAGGCGGCTTTACATCTACACAAAGAGGGGCATACCCAGCGCCCATTCTGACCTGCAGAAAATCAGAGTCTGTCGCTGTTCTCTCCCATAAAGAAGTCGACATCTTATTCAGAATTGTTTCGCATATTTCCGGCGAAGGATTCTCCTGGTTTATGATTTCCTTTTGTTTTTTTCCGATAGCATGAATATGCGCTTTTTCTCCTGCAATATAGTCCGCATATTTCTGGAAACGTTCTTCCTCTTCGACCATAAGCATCTTACGTGCTTTTTTATTGCTATTTCCAATCAGGCTTCCAACAGGGGAAATCATCATTGCTGCACGCATAGCAAGCATAGCAGGAGAAAAACTCGACATTGCAAACGAAGCTCCCGCCATGGCACCACTACTTAAAAGTGGCAAAAAGTTGGCTTTCCTGATAGAAAATCTTTGTGGTTTATTAGGTAAATGCGACAATCTCACCTCATCCACAGGCAAGGATTCTCTGATTCTCGGCGAACGATGGTATACCGGATACCCTTTCTGCATAGAAACAATATTCGTCGCCATCCCCGGATGATTTATCTCTTTCTGATATTTGAGTTCCGGTGTTTCATGAAGATTATAAAAATATAAAGTGTTCTCTTTGCAAATAATACGCAAATCACAAATATCAATTTCATCACCGGATTTCAGCATTGCCTTTTTAAGGGGACTTCCATTCAGATAAGTGCCATATTTACTTCCTAAATCCTCTATTCGTATTTTTCCTCTTTCAGATGTAATGAGCAGGTGATTTCTGCTCACATAAGAATCATTTAACACAATATCATTTTTTTTAGATCTTCCGATATGAATCTGACACTCATAAGGAATAGGATATGATTCTGAATATTCTCCAGTATCCCTGGTAAACCTTACTTCTATTTTCGGAAATTCACAAATATTAACTAACTTAGCTTCTTCTTTCATTTCCTTTACTGACAAAGGGATTTTTTTTGCATTCAACTTCAGGATTTGTTTTTTTGCATGAAAACAGATCCCAAGTTGCCCGTCTACGCCAAGCTCTGACATCGGAAATGCATCTTTTTCACCAGATCCAATGGTATATTTTGTTCCTTCTTCAATATTCACCCGATATAAATGCTTTTCAGTGAAAATTGTAACTACATAACTCATACTGTTCCTCTGATTCCTTCCTCTAAACAAATGGTTTCCGACATCTTTTATATCAGATTCAACAGAACCTCCAGCCTCCTGTTTTTTGCAAACGCCGGTGTTCCGTCTTTCTTCATAATTTGCCAGACCATGGTATAGATACCTTCTATCGGTGGCGTTGCGAATTCCACTTTGACAGAGATTTTTTCCCCCGGCATAACATGCGCTTTAAGTGGTACGCATAATTCCTTTTTCACGTAAGAAAAGTTATCTCCGTTGATACACTCCAAATAATACTCATTCCAAATAGTCATTCCTGTATTTTGAATAATCCAGGTGTGAGAATACAAATTCCCTGCAATAATCGGGGCAGAAAGTCGAGGTATTTCTTCTATTACATTATAATTTTCACCCCGGATTGCTTTATCCTCTTCAAAATCCATTACCATGAAATGCAATCCTATTCCCAATTTATCCGGGAAAACAATCTTTCCTTTGCTATCCTTCATTTTCCAGTTCATGACATAAGTTCCCGGTTTGTCCGGTGCATAAAATGATACACTTGGAGACACTTTATCTCCCGGGTAAACAAATTTCGGAATCCGAAGAATTCTGTTTTTTTCATCTAATTCCATCATAGACTGATTACATTCATAATATCGATTCTCCCATAGAGTATCCCCTACATTTTTGATTACCCATGTATGATTTATTTTTTCTCCCGGCGATACAATGCTCATATCCGGTGGATATTCATATTGAAATAATGCAGCATCTTTTATTGCTACACCATTACTCTCCTCTTCTCCCTTAAGTTGCGCACTCTGTTCTTGATTATACAAATACTGTACGTAAATCTGATTAATTTCTTCCGGTAAAATAGCCAGTAGAACATAAAACGTCAGTACATTCCCCCATTTTGTTTTCAACTGATTTGTCTCGTCATCAAACAAATATGATCTAAGCTTCCTCGAAATCTCGATTCCTTCTTTCTCTACAATCCGTAAAAAGCTTTCATTCATAACCTTTTCGGAAATCTGACCACTCAAAAGCTCATTCGCTTTTCCTTCTATCCTCGAGATAGTCCATGGTTGTTCAAATAAAAATGTGCGTAATGATGCAATATATCGGGTTTCTCCTTTACAATTCGAAAAAAATCTGCTTCTTCGTGCTTTATCATTCCAGATTTTAAAATTGATCCATCGTATTTCCATTGGAAGAAGTTCTTCAAAAAAATCTTTTTTCGAACGGTATTTTGGGGGAACATTCCACACAGATGGATTTTCTTTACATTTGCCCGGATAAAAAATCTCATAAACTTCTTTTAAATTCATTCCGGCTGTCCCTCCTTTATTCAAGCATCATTATTTTTCAACAAATATGTTGAATATGCATATTTATTTTAACATTATAAGGTTGTATTTACATTGATTTTTGGGTTGTAAATTTTTCCAAAAAAATTCCTACAAACTGCTTAACTTCACAGTTCGTAGGAATTTCGTCTTTTATCTTTTTTTCATTGACTCTCGAGTGCGCTTCTATGATATGATGATACTATGGTCAAAAGTATAACAATTATTATTTCTTTACTTCCGGACTTCTTCCATACTTGCTTTACGGAAAAATTCCGCGAATATCAAATCATTACAAAGGAGATTTTTATCATGAGAGAAACTATTTTGGGCAATCATCTGCAAAAAATTCCTTCCATTGCAGTCGGATGCATGCGACTTTCTGAAAAATCGAAGGAGGAAATGAACCATTTCATTCACTCTGCATTGGAACAGGGCGCATATTTCTTCGATCATGCGGATATCTATGGCGGCGGTATGAGCGAGACTGTGTTCGGCGAAGCCTTTGCCGGCGATCCATCCCTGAAACGGGAAGATATTTACCTGCAGTCAAAATGCGGCATCCGGCAAGGTTGTTATGATCTCTCAAAAGAGCACATTTTGAAATCCGTCGATGGTATTTTAAAACGGCTTCAGACAGATTATCTCGATCTTCTGCTGCTTCACCGTCCGGATGCACTCGTAGAACCGGAAGAGGTTGCTGCCGCATTTGATGTTCTGTTTGAGAGCGGAAAGGTCCGCCATTTTGGTGTTTCAAACCACAAACCGATGCAGATTGCACTACTGCAGAAGTATGTCTGCCAACCGCTCGTTGTCAACCAGGTTCAATTCAGCATTCCGGTTTCCAATCTTGTTGCAAATGGCATGGAAGTCAATATGGAAACCCCCGGTTCAATTGACCACGACGGAAGTCTGCTCGACTACTGCCGCCTCCATGATATCACCCTCCAGGCCTGGTCACCATTTCAGATGCCGGCATGGAAAGGATGCTTTCTCGGAAGTGACGAATACCCGGAACTGAATCAAAAGCTTCATGTACTGGCTGAAAAATATAATGTCAGCGACACTACCATTGCGGCTGCGTGGATTTTACGTCACCCGGCAAATATGCAAATCATTACCGGAACTGCAAGCGAAAGCCGCCTGAAAGAAATTATCGCAGCATGTGAGATAACACTGACTCGCGAAGAATGGTATGAGCTGTACCTGGCTGCAGGTCATCCGCTTCCATAAGGATTTTCGGCATTATATTTCTGATTTCATATTCTTGCTGACTTATGCTATTACCCGCACCGTTGGTGCGGGTAATTCTATTTCCGGAATAAACAGACAGTTAGCAAACTGAAGCTGCTTTATCAGTTGGCCACGATTTTCTAAGTGCCACATAGGAAATCGCAAAATTGGCAAACCAGCCAGCCGGTACAGCAAGCCAGACAAATTCGATACCAAAACGAGGTGCAAAAATCAAAGCAACTGTCAGGCGGATTGCAAGGTTTACCATATTGGCGACGAGAAACGGGCGCATAACACCAAGTCCACGGAGTACTCCATCTGTTGCCATCTTGATACCCATAAAAATGAAAAAGTAACCAAGCCATCTCATATAATCCCCGGACACCTGATATGCCAGGGCAGTTCCGTCTTTCCCCAGGAATAACGAGGAAATCTGGGTATGCAGCGTTTCAATGACTATAAAAGCAAGAACTGCAAAACATAAATCCAACACCAGTGCCGCATGATATCCTTTTTTGATACGTTCCATTTTCTTTGCGCCAAAATTCTGGGAAACATACGGTGAAACTGCATTTCCAATGGATACAAAAATCAGTGAAAAAACGTTCTCTACCCGCATCGTTGCCGAATAACCGGCAAGTGCCTGTGTACCGAATGGATTTACAACTGCCTGTACGATCATCATGCCAATTGACACTGTAGACTGCTGAAGAACAGATGGCACAGCGATCCGAAGCATGGAATGCAATTCCTTCCCATCAAACCAGTCAAAATGACTTTTATATCGACGCATCCGGCTAAAGAAAATCAAAAGTGAAAACACTGCCGAAATCCCCTGCGCAATGAGGGTTGCAAGAGCTGCACCAAATACCCCCAAACCAAGTCCGGCCACCATCCAGAGATCCATAAAAATATTCAAAATAGAAGAAAATATCAACAGTCCCAATGGAATCTTTGATTCACCGATCGAGGTAAACATCGTTGAAAGGATGTTATACATAAACAGAAACGGAAATCCCACAAAATAAACACGAAGGTACAGTACTGCTTCATCCAGTATATCAGCAGGTGTCTGTAATAAACTCATCATCGAATGGGAAAAACAAAAGCCAAATATACCCAGAAGTACGCTTAGAATCAGGAAGCTGATCAATGATGTTGACACGATTGTTTTCATTTTACTATAATCTCTGGCTCCAAAATAGCGGCTCACGAGCACTCCTGCACCTACACCGGCACCCAATGCTATACAAATGAAGACATTCGTAAGTGCAGCGCAGGCACCGACTGCCGCCAGTGCAGACGAACCAACAAACTGACCTACGATAATAGAATCAGCCATATTATATACTTGTTGAAAAAAGCTGCCTAAAATCATAGGCATTGCAAAAACAGTTAATGCTTTAAGAGGCGCATCTGTAATTAAATATTCATCTTTTGACATTCTCCAGTTTCTCCTACTGTTTATTTTTTTCGTACTTCCTCAATTCCTCCAGTGCCTCTCCACCCATAGGATACAAAGTCACAATATTAAAAATCGTCATAAGTCCGATTCCCACATCGCCAAGATCCCATACAATATGATAAGCCGCAATTCCTCCGATAAAGAGCATCACAAGTGCGAGGATTTTATATGCTGTCTGCCAGCACCACTTATCCCCTAAAAGATATGCCACATTTCCTCTTGCATAAAACAGGATTCCAAGAAACGTTGAAAAGCTGAAAAGGAACAACGTAACCGCAATAAAGATCACGCCAAATTTACCGAGATGATAATTCATTGCTGTCTGCAAAAGCTCCATTCCTTCCAGTCCTGCTATCATCTTTTCCGGCACAAGAAGCATGATCATCGCCGTACAGCTGCAGATCACAATTGTATCTATAAATACACCCAATGCCTGTATAAATCCTGCTTTTACAGGCGTATCACATTCTGCAGCCGCAGCTGCGCATGGTGCTGATCCCGAACCCGCTTCGTTGGAAAATAACCCTCTTTTTACACCATTCATAAGAACTGCTCCGAACCCTCCGGCTGCTGCCTGACGGATCCCAAACGCTTCCTGGATAATCCGCTCAAATACACCCGGAAGGCTTCGGATATTCAACAAGATAATGACTATCGTAATCACAAAATAGCAGACTGCCATGATTGGAACCAGAATATCCAACACCTTTACTGTGGCATTTTTTCGCAGTACGATCACTGCCGCAACGGCTACCAGAATCACCGTCGTTAAAATTGGCGGAATCCCAAACGCATTTTCAAAAGAAGATGCAACCGAATTACTGATCACCTGACTGATCCCGGCCCAGCAGATAAGCCCTGAGATTGCAAAGAGCACCGCAATACAGACATGTTTCTTTGTCTTTCCTGTCCGTCTCTCTACATAATGATGCATATAATATGCCGGACCTCCGCGGTAGCCTCCGTAAAGCGGATCTTTTTCTTTATAAAGCTGTGCAAGTGTTGCCTCGATAAACGCAGTTGAAGAACCGATGATCGCTGTGATCCACATCCAGAATACCGCACCGGCACCGCCTGCGGAAACGGCAGCGACTACTCCAACCAGATTTCCCATTCCGACTCTCGTTGCAGTTGAGACGATCAGTGTCTGAAAGGTCGACAGACTGCCATCTTCCTTCTTTTTCCCGGTAAGCGCGCGAACCATATCTCCAAAAAGACGAACCGGCAAAAATCTTGTTCTGATCGTAAAATAGATTCCTGTGGGAATCAGTAAAATAATAAGCAGTGACACACCAAAAGAGGAACCTCCCGGAAGTGGTATCCTTAAAAGATCTCCCCATAAAAATTGGTATACTGCCTGAATCCATGTAGTTAGCATTTCTCTTGTTTCCTTTTCTTTAAATTATTGTTCTTGTTTATCTTATCACAAAGCTATTCTTTAAAATACCAAAAACACGGAAATATTCCGTGTTTTTTGTATTTACATCCTCTTTTTAGATTATTCTCCCCAGCGAAGTCCTTTTCCGGCTTCTACTGCCTTATCATAAATCACCTTTGCTGCCACCAAATCCTGCGCAGCAACTCCTACGGTTTCATATACGATAATTTCTTCGTCATTTTCACGTCCTTTGATCTTTCCATTGATCACATCTCCAAGACTTCCAAGCACATCCTCTTCTGTAATGATTCCCTCTGCAATCGGAATCAGAAGATCCCCCGTCTCTGAAAGCGCCGCCTCTTTTGAATCACAGATAATCTTAGATGCTCTCGGTAAAACTGCCGGATCCAGCTCATGCTTATGGGGCTCATAAGTACCTACGCAGCTGATGGTTGCACCGGCTTTTACCTTTGTTCCGTCAAATACCGGTTTTGCGGAAGGAGTCACTGTGATAATAAGATCTGCATCTTCGATACAGTCATCTGAATCCTTGGCCGGTATGATTTTTGCACCGTATTTAGCCAGTCCCTTCTGCATTTCTTCGGCAAATGCTTTGCATCTTTCTTCATTCAGGTCAAAGATCTTTACTTCTTCCAGCTTTCTTGCTGCGAGCATTGCCTCAAGTTGAGCTGCTGCCTGTCCCCCTGTACCGATCATTGCACCTTTTTTACATTCCTTTTTTCCAAGCAGATCAAATGCTGCACCGGAAGAGGCCCCCGTACGAAGCTGTGTCACATAAGTTCCATCCAGCATCGCGATCACATATCCCGTCTTTCCGTCGATCAGCATGGTCTGCGCCGGTGATGTCATCAGATTGTTATCGATATTGTGTGGAAAAATGTTGATCACCTTCATGGCTGCTGCATCTAATTCCGGAGCATAGGCCGGCATAAACAGAAATGCGCCGTCATATTTTCCATTGATGACTGTACGAAGCGGTGTATCTACCGTACCATCGACAACCATCTTAAATGCCTGCTTGTCCGCCTCGATCATATCTTTCATTGTAATTACACTTTTAATATCCTCTTTTGAAAGCAATAACATACCCGTTCTCTCCTTATCCATACCAATACTTTTATTCGTGATGATATCCGTAGTCTGCATCCAGTGCCCATGGCTGCATTGCACCGCCTTCTTCTGCCGGTCTGCAGTTCTGTGCGTAAATATTTAAAACACCCTTCTGCTGCTTAAGCGGCGGACGTACCCAGGATTTTCTTCTTTCTGCTAAGATCTCATCGGATACGAGAAGATTGACGGTTCCCCCTGCAATGTCCATCTCAATTTCATCACCATTTTCGATCAAAGCGATCACACCGCCGTCATAAGCTTCCGGAGAAACATGTCCGACGATTGCTCCGTAGTTGAATCCGGAGAAACGCGCGTCTGTGATAAGCCCGACCTTTTTATCAAGTCCAAGTCCGATCAGCGCATCGATACTAAGCATCAGCTCTTTCATACCCGGTGCTCCTTTACAGCCTTCATAGCGGATAACAAGAATGTCCCCCGCAACAATCTCACCTGCCATAATGGCTCTATATGCATCCTGATCGCATTCATACACTTTTGCCGCACCTTTGATGTATTTTACTTCTTCATATACTGCTGTCGGACGTACGATCGCTCCTGCCGGAGAAATATTTCCCCGCATGATTTTAAGTCCCGGTTCTTTTGCTACAGGATCTTCCAGCGAATGAATGACTTTATTTGGCGCGCTTTTCACAGAATCGAGGAGTTCACCCCAAGTTGTATCCCCGTAAATCGTCGGCGCATCGGTATGGATTTTACCGGCAAGCTGCTTCATGACCTGCTTTACACCGCCGGCATAATGAAAATCTACAACTGTATACGGTCCGCTTGGAATCACTGCATTGATGCAGTAAATTTCCTTCGCATACTTTTCAAAATCTGCCAGTGTAAGCTTGATACCAAGTTCATATGCGTATGCCAGGATATGCAGTACCGCATTGGTTGATCCTGCAACTGCCATATCAAACATGATCGCATTTTCCAGAACATCTTTGGTGATCAGATCTTTTGGTGTCTTTCCGGACCTGGCAAGCTGTACCATGTATTTTCCTGCTGTTCTTGCAGCACGAAGTCTTGCATTATCTGATGCAGGAATCGTAGATGTTCCCGGCATAACCAGGTTCAGCACCTCACCTAACATCTGCATCGTGTTCGCTGTTCCCATGGACGGGCAGGCACCGAATGACGGGCAGACGCTTTCTTCCATTTCAAATAACTCAGCTTCGGAAGCACCTGAGAATCTTGCCGCATCCAGATCTGCCTCTACAACTGTCTTCCCGCAGTAATTTCCGGCCTGCATTGATCCCCCGGTCACTACCAGAGCCGGAATATCCAGTCTGCACGCTGCCAGATAACATCCGGCAATGATCAGATCACAGGATGCCACACAGCAAATCGTATCGAAATTATGTATTCTGGATACAAATTCGATGGACATTGCCACGATATCTCTTCCTACCTGCTCATACTTCATCTCATCCGCACCATTTGCCACATTTCCGCAAGTAGCCGGGATTCCGAATTCTACCGGGATTCCACCTGCTGCCCAGATTCCCTCTTTTACAGCTTCTGTCACCTGGCGAAGATGCGCAGTTCCGGGAGAACCTGCCATGTAAGAATTCGGTATTCCGATATGCGGTTTCTGACGGATATCTTCATCCGAATATCCTGCCGCCTTCATCATAACACGGCGGTGTGCCGCTTCTGTTCCGTTCCAGTAATTGTATCCCATTATTCTTCTCCTTTAATTCATGATACACTTAAAATCCTTTGAATTTCATTCCCCTGTTCTATGCTATTCCAGTTTCCGGTCATTGAAAAGTCTGTAAAACTGATATCAGACTTCACTTTTTCTTAATACATTGTTAACTCTTTGATTTGCGCTTATATTTTCACTTTTTCTTATGTTTGATTTTAAAAAAATTTATAATAAAATCCCACAGATATTGATTATCTTCCTTATATTAAGTAAGATAGTAAAAGAGCATTGTTTATCAACACCACGGGAGGTTTCATCATGTCTAAATACGATGTGATTCTTGATGTCTATGAGAATCAGAGCATCTCAAAAGCTGCTCAAAAACACAACTACACACAGTCAGCTGTCAGCCAGACTATCCGCAATTATGAAAAAGAGATTGGTCTTAAGCTGTTCAAGCGTTCAAAAAACGGAATGGAAGCACTTCCCGGAACAGAACCCATCTTTGAAGAACTTATGCATATCCGCTCCGCCAATACACGGATCGATCAGATCGTCTCAAATATCAACAATCTGGACAGTGGCTTTATCCGCATCGGAACGGTGCAGAGCATTGCCTATAACTGGCTCCCCGGAGTACTGAAAAATTTTTCTGCCGAATACCCGAATATCACCTTTCGGCTCTATGTTGACGGATTTCAGAACCTGACGGAAAAGCTTCGCAAAAAAGAACTGGACTGTATCTTTGTTTCGCAATATGTCGCAAAGGATTTCCCAAATCTGCCTGTCGGCACCGACGAACTGGTTCTGGTTACCTCCTTGGACCATCCTCTTGCCGATCAGCTGACGGTATCTTTTGCCGATATTGACGGACAGGATTTTGTTCTCTCCGCCGATGATTTTGATTATGAAACCGGAAAATTATTCCGATTAAACCATATCACGCCTAACGTAAGATTTCGGATCAATGAAGACTATACTGCGATTAAAATGGTGGAACAGGGCTTTGGCATCACTGTACTTCCCAAACTTCTGCTCCATAATATTCCCTTCAACGTCTGTGTCCGTTCCTTTACCGAACACTTCCGCAGGAATCTGTCCGTAGCCTATCTGGATACACCTGAACTCTCTCCTGCACTTGATAAGTTTCTTACCTTTGTCACCAAATGGGCCAAAGAGTGTAAGTTGATCTGATTTCCTGTCACACACAAAACGGCACAAAGTTCTTCTATGACTTTGTACCGTTTTTGCGCGTAACTTTATTTTGTTTATTTTCTCAGACCATCTCTGAGCGCATCCAGATTATTTCTCTATAATTCCGTATTTATAACCACTTTCTTTCATTAATTCAAGGTATGGTTTCGGATCAAAATATTCCGGTGCATAGACCCCAGCTTCTTTCCAGATTCCTCTTCCGATCAGCTCCAGTGCAAGTGCTGCTCCAAATCCTGTCTGGGCGGTAACAGCCTGGGTTCCCCATCTTTCGATAGACTCCTGATTATCAAATGGCTGATACAAGAAGTATTCTTTTTCCTTTCCGTCTTTCTTTCCGATACACTGTACTCCGACCAGCATTTTTCCGGTCATCTCATCTCCGATATCTTTTGGCTGCGGTGCACAGGCTGCAACCACATCTCTTGGAACTACCTTCACATCCCCTACCTGCACCGGCTTGATACTGCGAAGTCCCAGCTTATCCAGCACCTTAAGTGCCGTGATCAGATTCTCATCAAGACTGATCTTGAAGGTTGCCTTTTTCAATCCATACTGGCTTAAGTAGCGTGCCATCGTCACAACCTCCTCATGCTCTACCTTTACCAGAGTATTTTTTCCTACTCCTTCCGGCATCTCATAGACTTCCTGCCCTGCAAATGCTTTTTCTACGATAAATCCGCCCTTCTCCTTATCATACTCAACATTCGGGTTCATTACCTCATCCAGCACGGTCCACACGTTGAATCCAAACATAATGTCATCCGGATCTGCACCCGGAACAGACAGATTTCCGCCGTCTTTTACATGAACTTCTGTTATTTCATCCAAAAGCTCTGTCGCCGCGTATTTTGCAAATACATTTACAACACCCGGATCGATTCCCATACAGATCACAGCCATATTCCCCTGCTTCTTCCAGGCTTCATGACGGTCAAAATTGTATTTTGTCATCGGTTCAGTATAGCTGTTCTCAATACCAAGTCCGTAAGCCGGATCTTCCATCGGAACCGACCAGGTTCCCATGCTTCCGTAATCTGCACCCGTTTTAAATGCAGCGTCAAAAATCATATTACTTGCAAAAGGTGGTGCTGCATCCATCACAAAATCAATCTTATGCTCCCGGATCAGTTCTGCCATTTCCTCTGTATTTGTTGCATCGATCTTAGAGGCTTCAAAACGGGAATCCCCCTTCATCATACCGACAACTTCCTCTGCCCTTTTCAGATCATAGTCGCAGACCAGTACATATTTCAGCCATTCTCCCTTTGGGTCTCTCCACTGCATTACTTTTAAAATACTTTCACCGACAGCACCGGCTCCTACAAGCATCATTCTCATCTTTTTTTCCTCCTGCTTTTCTTTTTCTTCTGTCAAATTTTATTCAAAAAATGCCCTTTCCCTTCTTCCTCGGATAATACTTTTGTATGCCACCACGTACTGCCTGCTAACAGTCTCATCTCATATTAGTGCCCATATAAAAAGGGCAGAAAAAAACAGATACACGAAAAAAATCGTTCATCTGTTTTCTCTGTCCTTTTACCAGTTGGTTCTAGCCTCGTAGGTGGTGCTTTCTTTGCACACTCTCCAAAGATTCGTCAGGTCGCCTTCCTTTTTGCCTGTCAGTTTCCACGAAAGGAAGATGTTACCTTACGTTTTGCTTCTTCGGCCCCTTGCGGTGTCTAGGACGTCCCTCATCCGACATATTCTTGATAAATTTAAGTTTACCCTTTTTTATCTGTCCGGTCAAATCTTTTATTTCTTTCCTCCGAAAATAGCCCCCATAAAACGAACATAAGTATAAACAACAAGTGCTGCTGCAATAATTGTCTCGATCAGAACTACATACTGAAGAAATGGCATTGGATGTCCCATATTTGCTGCACATGCCATAGTTTGTTTAGTTGCGATCGCACTGATAACAAATGGGAATGTGAAGGCTGCATAGCTTGGGAAGAATGGCATCTTCAGATATCCCACTGCTTTTACCAGGGCAAAAATATAAATAACCGTTGCAACTACAAACATTGCCATCAGGAAACCGTATGATTTCGGTGTTACGGACTGTACATAACCTGCAATACACAGGCTGGTCGGTGCTGCGTAGATACAGATCAGCGGTTTTGCCGGATCCGGCACTTCTTTAAACTTCACATAACGATAGGTTACAAGTACAAGAAGTACGATCAGTGTTACAAATCCAAACCAGAATGCTGCGGTTCCGATTCCAAGTTGCTCATAAGCCGGTGCTGTAACAGCCGCTACAGCAATTCCTACATATACAATATAATAGCTTGCAAATACTTTCGGCATCTGAAGTTTCAGAACAAACTTCACCGTAAAGTATATGATCAGAATGATGTGAAGAATGATTGCCAGAAGCCATATGTAATAAGCTGCCTTTCCGATAAACGGTTTTACATAAGTGCTGAGAATCATAAGTGCCATCGGAAACGTTCCTGATACGCTTGCCATGATCGGATTTCCCATATCTTCTTTCACTGCTCCTAGGAACATGATCAGCTTCAAAAGCACCAGTATCAGAAGAAATGCTGCGAATATACCGCATACATAACGGATTCCTTCTGAATAGCTCTGAAGTAGATTTCCAAGTGCTGCCGCGCCAAGCATGACTCCGCAAAGCGGAATCGGTACTTTCTTAATTACGTCTTTCATTGTTTCTTTCCCTTTCTCTCATCAAGCGGCTGTCGTTACCACTTTATTTAGATATCTGCAATTTTTCTTCTTTCGCACGGTTCATCAATTTCATCCAGATTCTTGATACCAAGCTCACGACAGACGATCTGCGCTACCTTCCATGCACAAAGTCCTGTAAAATAGATACACTGTTCTTTGTGTTCACCCTGTCCCATATTGAATTCCTTTGTAAGAACTCTGCAGCAGATTGCATTTTTACCATTTGCCTTCTTGAACCAGTCATGAAGCTCGTGCGTAAGCTCCATACATTTGATACTCTTCGGGTTGGTCGGTCCATCCTGTTCGGTACGGCCGAAGAACATTCCAAGTGCAAGAATTCCTCCGTTAAATGCACCGCAGACACATCCTGATTTTCCTGCTCCTACTGCCATTCCGGATGCCATAGCTACAACCTCTTTCGGCACATCCAGTTTGAATTCATCGCGGATCGTGCTGACCAGAGCTTCACAGCAGTAATATCCATCTTTAAAACATTTCTCTGCCTTTCTCTGCACCTCTCTTGGACTGATTTCTGTTACCCCAATATTCATTTTCAAATCCTCCTGTAAAAAATATATTTGTGCCAGCACGATTATTTGTATATTTTGCCAGCATCCATGTATTACCATTATATTCTTTTATACATTTTATTCAAATTCAATTTTTCTATAAATATTCCATTATTATAGTCATCATCTATTTCCATGGAATTGTCGACAAAAAAGCCACAAACTATACTCCGCTTTTTCATGCATTCTGTATAGTTTGTGACTTACCCGCAACTTTTCGTTACTACTTATCAACTTTTTTCTTATCGTGTAATCTCTCCTGAGCGAATCTTTTGCAGCCATTCCTGTACGTGTTTCCGGAAACACTGCACGCCTGTGCGATCGTCAGAAATATTTTCAAATCATGAATATCCATCTATTTTCTCCCTCTTTTACTCATATTTCTATTATAACACACTTCGTTTGTTTTTCCTAACCACCCATTCAACACTTTTAACCGAAAATTAAATCCAGTTACAGTCTCCACCGGTAATTGCAAGACTCAGAAGTCCATCCATTTTCTCTACTTCTTTTTCACCGATGATCTTTTCCAGTAATTCTGCCGTGTCCAGAGCATCTTCCATGGATTCGTCTGGTCCTATCTCATAGTCGATCTCTGCCTCACATTCCGGACATGGGATCCGGTTCATTGTCTGTAAGGATAAGAAACGGTTTCCACATTTTTTACATTCATAAAATCCACACTCTTTTGTGCCATCTGGTACGTAGTACATCGTATTTTAACTTCCTCTCCACATTTTAGTTTTTATATACAAAACATTCTCTCTTTTGTATGATCTTCCACTGCCTAGTATACACTATCTGACATATAAAAGTATAGTGTTATCCAGTTCATACCCAAGCAAAAAAAGGACCATTTCCCATTTCTCAGGGAAACAGTCCTTTCACTTATCTTCAATTATTCTTCGACTTTCACCGGATTGGTCACACTTACCTTATGATCATACCAGACTCCTTTTTTTCCGAGCAGAGCCACATCAAATTCTTTATCCAGTTCAGGAACCGGAATATCAAATCCATAAACTTCTTCTGTTGCACCGTCGCTATAGGTTACCGTATCTGTTGTAGGTTCCAGAAGTTCTGCACCATCTTTCTGTGCATCTTCGGATGTTCCTTCAAACAGGTTGACGATCTTCTTAGAAACCAGGCTGACATGGATCGTCATTTTCCCGTCTTTTACTGTGAGTGTTCCTTTTCCGTCATTCGCTTCATTTACATGAAACATTCCGCTGTCAGTCTTGAACTCTGCTGTGTAGGTTCCGTCTTCAAGCTCACACTCTGTCTGTTCCTCTGTTTCCTCTTCTTTAGCAGAAGAGCTTTCTGCTGTCTTTGCTTTCGTATCTGATGTGTCTGATTTTGCACCGCATCCGCTCATCATTCCCACTGCCATTACAGCAGATAATACCAATACTAACAGTTTCTTTTTCATCTTATAAATCCCTCTTTTTTTATTTATTCTGCATCAATTGCAGCCTGTGTATGTGCCACATAAAGCTGCTGGATCGCATCGATCTCACCAAGACCTGCAATCTGTGTATCAATACTGTCAAATACTCCGGATGCTTCAAACTGGCTCTTCCAAGAATCGTCATCATCGCCTGCCATATCGTTGTTTGCATGATCTCCTGCTACAACCATCAGTGGACGAAGAATTACTTTCTTGTATCCTGCATCTTTCAGCTTTTCAATTACTGCTTCACAAGCGGTATCTTCCGGTTCGCCTTCTACGGTTCCGATAAATACATTCTCATAACCAAGCTGTTCCATCTGTGCCTGCATCTGAGAATAGCTGATCTTTGCTGTGTGTGAAGTTCCATGTCCCATAAATACAAATGCGGTTCCCTCTTCTTTTGCCGCATCCAGGCTGTCAAATCCAGCTGTCTTTACAGCTTCTGCTGTAATTGCTTCTGCAACAGCTGCTTTATCCTCATTGATCGCTGTTTCATCCGCTCCGACTTCACCGAGAAGTGGTTCTGCAATTTTTACAGATTCAAATTTATCTTTGTAGTTCTCAACTGCTTCTGTCAGTTCATCATACTCGGCACCATGCATCAGATGTGTCGGCTGTACGACCAGGTTCTTAACCCCGTTGTCGACTGCTCTTTCCAGTGCCTGATCCATATTGTCGATCTTCTCATCATCACGGGCCTGTACATGGTTGATGATGATCTGTGCTGTAAATGCTCTTCTTACAGACCAGTCCGGATATGCTGCCTGAAGTGCTTTTTCCACACCACCGATATCCTCTGCACGGCTGTCATTAAAAGATGTACCAAAGCTTACAACCAGAATTTCATTTTCTCCGATGTTATCTTCGTTCAGCGGATCATCTTTCGATGCATCGCCTGTATCCCTTCCAAAATAATCCGGATCAGCGTTCTCGCCTTCTACCAGTTCTTTCTGTGCATCAGTAAGCTTATCCCAGGCTTCTTTTGCAGCCTTACACTGTTCATCTGTCTTGTCTGTTCTTTCCTGCACATAAATGTCATCGATCAGCTTTGCCACTTTGTCTGCTGCCTCCTGATCGCTGTCTTCGGATGTTTCTTCTGTCTTTGTAGAAGAAGTGTCCTCTGTCTTCTTGCTTCCACATCCAGTCATCATAGACACCGTAAGTGCTGTTGCCAGTAATGCTACTAATACTCGTTTCTTCATCTTGATCCTCCCTGACTTTTTTGTCATACTTTCAGGAATCGGAATGATATTCATTACACTTTACAGCATATTTTTTGTAAACAAAAAAATCCCCCGTATCTAAATTTAACGAGGGCGTACAAAAAAGAAACTGACATTTTGCCCTCGCAAAATCAGTCTGAAGTTTCTATCTTTCGTACTGCCAGTTACTCGTGGCATGAACTTTCCGTTCCTGTACTGCGAAAGGCAGGTCTCCCGACTGATTGCTCAGACGCTTGTGGCTTTCCTTCCCGGTCTCCCAGTGGTATGACAGCCTAAGCTTGCAAATTACGGTGACGAGTTCATACAGGACTTGCACCTGTTTCCCTTTTCACCAATCCAGACATTCCGTCTGATTGACACCTTACGCATCTGTATTTATTTTTCTAAACAAGCCTATTCTAGCACAGGCGTATGAATAGTGTCAAGAAAGGCTTGTCTGCTTCAGCACCGGCATCCGGAAAATCTGCACGATCAGCGGAATCACCATAACAAACCACACAATCGGCTCCGCAATGATAACCCCCGTGTATCCAAGATGTGGAACCAGTGTAAATGCGATTACAATTTTTCCAAGCATCTCAAGTGTACTTGATACGATCGGTGTAATATGGTCATCCAGTCCCTGCATGGCATTTCGCACAATGCAGATTACTGCTGTTACATAATAAAACAATGTATCAAATTTCAGATATCTGGTCGCATTTAAGATCACATTTTCATTATGTGTACCTGTTACCAGATAGACCAGTTTATCTCCAATCGTGTAGCTTGCCACGATCACAAGTGTACACCAGATACAAGTATAGAAAATCGCAAGCCAGATCCCTTTTTTGATCCGGTCGATCTTTCCTGCTCCAAGGTTCTGTCCACAGTAGGTCGCCATCGTATTTCCAAATACTGTAAACATAATCATGAACATTTCAGTCAGCTTCCGGGCCGCTGTCTGTGCTACGATATAATCATTCCCAAGTTTATTGATCGCTGTCTGAAGCGTCAGGGAACCGATATTGATCAGAGAGCTCATGAATCCCATGGACATTCCCGCACTCAGCATATTTTTCACCATAACCGAATTCGGATCTTTGAAATCTTCCCGGCTAAGTCTTAACAGTTCATATCTCTTTACCATATAAATCCAGCACACAACAAACGCGATTGCCTGTGCCAGTACCGTTGCGATCGCAGCTCCCCGCACTCCGCTTTTCAGCACTACGACAAAAAGCAGATCCCCAACAATATTCAGTGCAACTGAGATTGCCAGGATCACAAGTGGCGTCACGGTATCTCCGAGTGACCGGAGTGCAGCCGCGCAGGCATCATAGAGAAATGTCGCCACAAGCCCTGCAATGATCACGAAAATATAGCTTTTTGCCGTTGCCATCAGATCTGACGGAACATTCAGTATATTTAAGATCGGCTGTAAAAATAACAATCCGAACACCGTAAAAAATATTGCAATTCCTGTACCCATGGTCAGCGACATTGCGAATGATTTCTTCACATTTTTATAATCCTTTGCACCGAATTTCTGTGCAATAATAATCGCGAATCCCCCCGAAAGTCCCTGCAAGAATCCAATGATCAGATTACTTAAGGTTGTGGTCGCGCCGACAGCCGCCAGCGCATCCTCTCCCAGGAAAGTTCCGACAATTCTGGTATCCACAAGACTGTATGTAAGCTGCAGAAGATTTGCGAAAAAGATCGGCAGCGCAAAAGCCAGTATCAGTGTGGATGGTTTTCCTTTTGTTAGATCTTTCATATTTTAAATTTCATCCTGTCTAATTTTTCTTGTCCATCAATCCGAACTGTATCGTAACGCAGGTCGCAATAATCAGTCCAAACATATAGAACGAATATTTCAGTACATTAAGCGGTGATACATCAGCAAGTGCCGTAATCATCAGCATACCACCATCATGTGGCATCAGTGCAATAAATGCGCAGGCAAAGATATCCACCAGACTGGCAAGTCTCTTCGGTGCGATCTTATATTTTTCCCCGATTTCTTTTGCGATCGGACAGGTAACAATGATTGCGATCGTATTATTTACCATAGCTGCGGAAAGGATACCTGACATCAGTCCGATTCCATATTCCGCACCACGTCTGCTCTTGATCTTGCTGCTGATTGCGCCCACCAGCCATTCAACACCGCCATATTCACGTACAAGACCGATAATACCAGATACTAAAATCGCAACGATACTGATGCTGAACATATCGCTCATGCCACTTCCAATTGCCTGGATCCATTCAAAAAATCCACAGCTTCCAACACAAAGTCCAATGATACCGGATGCAAGTATTCCTACAAAAAGGACTACTGCAACATTAACTCCCATAAGTGCCGCAATTAGAACAATAAAATAAGGAAGGACTTCGATGATACTATAGCTTCCTGCTTCGATTGCTCCGCTTCCGACTCCGCCAAAAATCGAGTACAGGATCATTGCCACAATTGCCGCTGGAAGAGCAATGAAAAAGTTCATTTTAAATTTGTCTTTCATCTCAGAACCACATCCTTCTGCTGCAGAAATGGTTGTATCTGAAATCATGGAAAGGTTATCTCCAAAATAAGATCCCCCGATCACTGCCGCACCGACTACCGCAACATTTAAATGCGCTCCCTGTGCCACATTGATCGCAATCGGAGCCATCGCTGCAATCGTTCCCATGGATGTTCCGATCGATGTAGAAATAAAGCAGCACATCAAAAATACACCCGGAACCAAAAGTTTCACCGGAATAAAATGCAGACAGAGATTCACAACCGAATCTTTTCCGCCCATTGCCGCTGCTGCTCCCTGGAATCCACCAGCCATCAGGTAGATCAGAACGATCATCATAACTCCTGAATTTCCCATGCTCGTTGTCATAATATTCAGCTTATCCTGTACACCAATGCCACGGTTAAGGAGAAGTGCTACCGCACACCCTGCAAGAAGTGCGACGTGACGCGGGAACTTTCCGAACGGTTCGTCTGCTCCAAGCAGTGTAAATGTAATCCCGCACCCTACATAACATACCAGAAATACAATCAATGGGAGAAATGCCACTGCCCCCATATTTTTCTTTTGTCTGTCCATCTTTTTTCCTCTCAATCCTTTTTTTATATTATTTTGCTGCCAGATGCTTATCCAGTGCGTCTTTCAGCTGTGTCAGTGCCTGCTTTACAGTCGCACGAGGGCAGGCAACATTGAATCTTTCGAACTGCGCCGTCTCAGGTCCAAAGATAATTCCCGAATCCAGCCACAATTTCGCTTCCTCCAGCATCAGATGTTCCAGCTCTTCATTGCTGAATCCGTACCCGGAGAAATCAACCCATACCAGATAGGTTCCTTCCGGCTCTACCATCTTCGCCTTCGGGAAATTCTCTTTTACGAACTTGCTCATGTACTGTACATTTTCGTAAATATACTGTACCAGTTCATCTACCCACCCGGCACCTTTGGTGTAGCATACCTTGACAGCAAGCTGTCCCATCAGGCTTCCTTGGCTGTAAGCGGCCTGTGTATTCGCCCACTGGTATTTTTTTCGCAGCTCTTCGTTTGGAATGATAATATTTGCCGGCTGAAGTCCTGCCACGTTGAAAGTTTTTCCAGGAGAACTGTAAAGTGCAAAGATCTGACGGTATTTTTCATCCAGATTCATACAGCTTGTGAACGTATGTCCCGGGAAAATGAAATCACAGTGCATCTCGTCCACCATCCAGGTCACGTTGTATTTCAGGCAAATCTCTGCAACTCTCTCCAGTTCTTCTCTTGTCCAGACCCTGCCGACCGGGTTGTGCGGATTACAGAAGATCAGCGCTTTTACGCCTTCCTCCCGAATCATTTTTTCCATCTTTTCAAAATCAATTGAATAATGATTATTCTCATAGCGAAGCTGGCAGTTCACCAGTCTTCTTCCGTCATTCTTGATGACTTCGCTGAACGGATAGTATACCGGCTGCATAACCATCATGGCATCTCCCTTTTCGGTAAATGCTCTTACGCTTGTTCCGAGTGCATAGACGATTCCGGCTCCAAGTGTTACCCAGTCCGGCTCGATTGTATAACCATAGCGGGTTGAGAACCAGTGGTTCATCGCTGCAAAATATTCATCCAGTGGATCGGTATAACCAAAGATTCCATGATCGATCCTCTTGTGAAATTCATCCAAAATCTCATCCGGCAGACGGAAATCCATGTCTGCCACCCAGAGCGGAAGCAGATCATCTCTTCCCTTTCGTTTCATTCCAAAATCATATTTCAAACAATCCGTTCCATGTCTGTCAATTACTTCATCAAAATTGTATTTTCCCATCTTATGCCTTCCTCCTTTTCGCAAAATTCTCTCGTTTTTTATACCTCTTTTTGTTAGACATGTCAATGTTTTTTCTATGGAAGTATAAAATAGAATGTACACTGACCCAATAAAAATAGCTGTGGATTGAACCGACTTCCAATCGTTAGAATTTAGGTCTAACTTTTGGGGCAGGTTTCATCCACAGCCATTTTTCCTTATGATTCTTTTATTTTATCGTATGCAAATATATGCCATATACACTGCATACATTCCAAGCATCGTAGCGCCTTCTCTTCGGTCAATCATTTTTGAAGTCCATGCAAACACCAGAACAACAAGACTCATCGCAATCAGTACAACCGTATCAATGATATTATCGGTAAGAAATTTCACTGGACTGATGGCAGCTGCAACTCCAAGTACCAACAGGATATTGAAAATATTAGAACCAATCACATTTCCGAGTGCCATATCCACTTCATTCTTTCTTGCCGCAACAATCGATGTTACAAGTTCCGGAAGACTGGTTCCCATCGCAACGATGGTAAGTCCGATAAGTGTCTGACTGAGTCCGAATGCGCTTGCAAGTGCCGAAGCACTGTCTACAACAAAATCACCGCCAAACTTGATTGCGATCATGCCGCCAACAATAAATAACGCACATTTCCAAAGTGGCAGGATCTGAATTTCTTCGTCTACTAATTCTCCCTCTTCGAGCATCATCTGACTTTCCTTGTGTGCTGCTCTTGCTTTCTTGGCAGAACCAATCATCCAGATCAGATAAGCTGCAAAAATAAGGAGAAATACACCGCCATCTAAATGTCCTAAAAGCATCCCGACATATCCAAGCACCATCAGCAAGGCCGCACAGATAATTGATAATGGAAACTCTTTTTTCAATGTATCTTTTTTTATCGTAAGAGGTGCAAATAACGCACAAGCTCCACAAACAACCATCAAGTTGAAAATATTCGATCCGACAACATTACTTACCGCAAGTGAGTTATTTCCTGTCAGGGATGCCGTTACACTGACCGCACATTCCGGAAGGCTGGTTCCCATTGCAACGATGGTCATACCGATGATCATCGATGGAACATGAAGCTGCTTCGCAACAGAAGAACTTCCTTCTACAAAATAATCTGCTCCTTTCATCAATAGAGCAAACCCTATAATTAAAATAATGATTGATTTTATAAGTGCCATGACCAAAACCTCTCTTTTAAATACTTCCTACCAAATTGCAACTTCCACTATAAAACAAGAAAATTTGGCTGTCAACTCTAAAGGCAGGGATTCGTGATATTTCACAAATCCCTGCCTTTTACTTGTTCTACCGAATAAAATTTGTCGGAATCTTTGCTTCTTTTTCCGGAAGTCCAAACTGCTCTTTTCCAAGTGCAATACTCTTCATAAGGAAAGTCATATTTCTTGCAAGTGTACGCATCGTCTGCCTTCCTTCCTCATCCTTTTCGGCCTCTCCCGGTGCTGCCCCATGGATGCTGTTCCAGTACTGGCTGGATACAACCGGCATTCCGGAAATGGTAAAATATTTGTTCAGCTCATCAAATGTCGCAGAACATCCGCCACGTCTTGCACAGGCAACGCTTGCTCCCACTTTCATCGTTTTATCAAAATGACTGCTGTAGAACAGTCTGTCAAGACAGGCGATCAGAGTTGCATTTGCAGACGCATAGTACACCGGACTTGCGATTACAAGACCATCTGCTGCCTCAAATTTGGTTGCCATCTCATTCACCACATCATCAAAAACACATTTGCCTTTTTCGTAGCAGGAACCACAGGCAATACAGCCACGGACTGCCTGGTTTCCGATTACAATATTTTCTACTTCTATACCATTTTCTTTGAAAACATTTTCCATCTCGCGAAGTGCAATGGCTGTGTTACCATTTGCTTTCGGGCTTCCGTTGAGCATAAGTACTTTTAAATTTTCTTTCATGATAAACTCTTCCTTTCTGGTAATCATACCATCTTGTTTTACTATGATTTTATTTTCCTCTTTTTTTCTTTTCTCTGCAAGATGGAAATGATGATATATTTTTTAGCACACAAAAATGCAGCAGATTTCTCTGCTGCACTTCTTATAAAGTGGAGAATACGAGATTCGAACTCGTGACCTCCTGCTTGCAAGGCAGGCGCTCTCCCAACTGAGCTAATCCCCCATATGACGTTTGCGACTTAATAAAAGTATCACAAACATCTTTTTTTGTCAACTGTATTTATAAAACTTTTCGACCATTCACCGTCAGCTTAAAAGTTGTTCCCAGCACTTCCGCGGATTTTCTGCAAAGCATCATTCTCTCCAGAAAAATCTCAAAGTAATCATACATGGAACAAATATTTTCATCAATCTGAAGATTAAGTGCAATAACCGACCTATCTTTTGCGATCTTAAGTTTTGAATCTGTAACCGCATAATTGACACGATCATGAATGTCAAAAGCTGATTGCTCTTTTTGACGCACCCGGCTTCTTCTTACATCTGTTTTATCAGCTATGATGAGAGCCGCAGATATCACATCTTCCGGATCCCCGGTTGATTCATCATGGTTCCCGATTGCCGACATCACCGTAATCCGGTCTTCCAGAGACATATCTGTATCCTTTAGCAGATCGTTTGCGAGAAGTGCCCCGTACTCTGCATGGTGCGTTCTGTTAATGGCATTCCCGATATCATGCATATACCCTGCAATTTTGACAAGTTCCACTTCATGTTCTGAATATCCAAATCGCTCCAGAATTTTTCCTGCCTGATGAGCTACCTGCACGCAATGCGCCTGCGAATGGTCTGTAAATCCAAGCTGTCCAAGATTTGCATTTCCCTTTTCCAGATATGCATTGATTTCCTTATTTTTTACTATTTCCTTGTATTTCAAATATTCTATTGCCTCTTTCATTTTTTAAAGTCGCTTTACGGCATCCATTGCAAGTATAGATCTCTCACATTCATCCGCTGACAAGGTTATCTGCCAACAAAGCGGACTATTCATCATATGTTTTGCCGCATAACTTAATCCATTTGTTCTTTCGTCCAGAAATGGTCTGTCTATCTGCTGCGGATCTCCCAACAGAATGATTTTCGTTCCATGACCGGCTCTTGTGATGATTCCCTTTACCTGATTTGGTGTCATATTCTGTGCTTCATCAATGATCAGATATGTCTTTGCAATGGAACGTCCGCGGATAAAATTGAGTGCTTCTGTACGGATGATCCCTCTTTCAAATACTTCCGCTACCTTGTCTGTCAGTTCGTCCTCATCTTCATACCGTTTACTCTCATCAGAATCCAGGATCTGTTCCAGATTATCGATGATTGGTCGCATAAGCGGTGCTATTTTTTCATTCTCATCCCCTGGCAAAAAACCAATGTCATCGTCAAACTGGGCATTCGGTCTGCATACGATCACTCTCCTGTATTCCTTTGTCGGATTGTTATAAACCTTTTCCATTCCTACTGCAAGAGAGTAAAAAGTCTTTGCGGTGCCTGCCATTCCCTTAATGATAACCAAAGGTGCCGTATCTGCACCGGCCATCAGTGCTTCCTGCATAAAATACTGTCCTACATTTCTCGGAGACACACCATACGGTTTACTCTTTTTAAAAGCCAGCGGAACAACTTTATTTCCGGATACTCTTCCAAGAAGTGTCTTTTTAGCAGACTGATCCGGTGTTAATATCACAAATTCATTTTCATGAAGCTCCGGAAGAAACTGATTCCCCTCCTCATCACTTTGATACAGGTTTTCAGTGGAAATCCCTTTCTTTTTGAATTCTTTTACCATCTCTTCCGGTATGTATAGTTCTGTCCTTCCGGTATATTGCGCGTCATCAGCAGAAATCTGTTCCGTTTCAAAATCTTCTGCCTTTATTCCTAAAATCTGTGCTTTCAGTCGCAAAACAATATCCTTCGTAACAAGTATGACCTGATCTGCTTTTTTATCATCTGCCAGGCCTTTACATACCTTCAAAATTCTATTATCCGGTTTATCATCCGGAAGATCCGGTGGAAGCTCTACATTCACGTAGTTTTTTTCAACACGAAGACATCCTCCGCCCGGAAGCTCTACTCCCTGCAACAAATCTCCTTTGTGCCTGTATTCTTCCAGCTTTCGCACAGCTGCTCTGGCATTGGCGCCTTTCTCTCCTTCTGCCTTTTTCAAACCATCCAGCTCTTCCAATACAACTAACGGAAGAACCAGATGATTATCTTCAAAACACTCCAGTGCATATGGGGCCTGAATCAACACATTGGTGTCTATTACATAGGTTTTTATCATAAATACGAACACTCCTTTTCCGACAATTGTCCTTCTTACAGACTCATCGTAGCATGTTCGTAATCACGGTACTATCTTGTTTCTATCATATCTGTATAAAATCAAAGTAAAACCTGAGTGTTTTAAATTGTCTTTTTTTCCGCATTTTTATATGCCATTTCATAGAAAAGCTCCTGGGAATCCAATTTCTCTGCATTAACCCTTCGATCCACATATGTACCGTTCGAAGTTAACTCTTTTCCTTTTTCGTCATCCTTCATCATCGTATCAAACATTTCATCCAGTCGTGCACGCAGTGTATCATCCAGAACCGGAGCTGCAACCTCCACACGTCTGATGGTATTTCTTGTCATGAAATCGGCGGATGCGATGTAAATTTTTTCTCTCTCCGGGGTTCCGAAACGATAAATACGGGAATGCTCCAGAAATCTTCCTACGATGCTGATTATCTTGATATTTTCTGTATATCCCGGAATTCCCGGAATCAGACAACAGATTCCACGTACTACCATCTCGATCTTCACACCAGCCTGTGACGCTTCTACCAGTTTTTCAATGATAACTTTATCCGTCAGGGAATTGATCTTGATTCCAATATAGGCCTCTTCCCTATTCTTCGCGTGACAGATCTCATCATCGATCATATCAAGTACTTTATTCTGAAGACACTTCGGTGCCACAAGAAGGACATGTGTTTCTTCGATGGTTTCACCGCGCAGCAGACATGCAAATACTTCTGCCGCTTCTTTTCCGATTTCCTGCTTTGCTGTGATCAGTGACAGGTCTGTATATAAAGTAGAAGTCTTTTCATTATAGTTACCGGTTCCGATCTGAGTAATATATTCCAGACCTTTATCTGTCTTTCTGGTGATCAGGCAAAGTTTTGAATGTACCTTGAATCCATTCAGACCATAAATTACACGGCATCCGGCTTCTTCCAGCTTTCTAGAGTATTCAATATTACTTTCCTCATCAAATCTTGCCCGAAGTTCTACAAGTACCACCACTTCTTTTCCATTTTCCGCTGCCTCAACCAAAGCATCTACGATCTGACTTCGAACTGCCAGACGGTACAAGGTCATCTTGATGGACACTACAGAATCGTCTCTTGCCGCTTCATAAAGCAGGTTGGTAAATGATTTAATATTTTCAAATGGATAAGATAACAGAACATCTTTCTGCTCAATCTGTGCGATCAGACTTTCTTTTTCTTTCAGCTGCGGTGTCATTCGCGGACTCCTCTTCTGATAGAACAAATTTTCCTTTTCTACTCCTTGCATTCTCAGATAATTCTGAATTGCAAATACAAATGATAAATCAAGTGGTACTCTCGACATAAATACGTGGTTTTTATCCATATGGATATATTTACATATCTCTGCGATCAGCTTTTTGTTGATCTTTCTGGAGAATTCCATGCGGACAGGATTCATACGTTTTCTCTGCTTTACCAGATTTTCCATGGCGTCTCTGTAATCCATATCTTCATCATAAATGGTTTCTGTATCAATATCCGCATTTCTCGTAATTCTCAGGAGAGATTTTTCTTTGATTTCATATTTTTTAAATAATTTCGGCAGAAAATGAAGGATCAGTTCTTCCGAAAGCATAAAGGTTCCCGGTCTGGTCGGGATATCGATCAGACGCTTAAACACATTATTGCTACACGGAATGATCGCAGTTTTTGTCTTTCCACCCTTCGTTGCAAGCAGTGCAACCGCATAGATCTCTTTATTCTGTAAGAATGGAAACGGCTGCTGTTTGCTGATGATATTCGCAGACAGATATGGTGCAATTTCATTATCAAAGTAAGTTTCCAGTAATTCCCCTTCTTTTCCTGAAAGCTTGTTGAAATTGATAATCCGGATTCCCTGCGGCTCCAATTCTCCCATTAACTGCTCGTAAATAACTGCTTTCTTTATATCAAGCTCTCTTGTTGCATCAATGATTGCTTTTACCTGCTCTTTGCTGGTCATATTGGTTTTATTCTCACGGACTACTTCCGATGATTCCATCTGATCCATCAGTGTACCTACCCGCACCATATAAAATTCATCCAGATTAGATTGATAAATAGACGCAAAAGTAAGTCGTTCTGCCAAAGGTACTCTCGGATTCCCTGCTTCATTTAATACTCTCTCATTAAATTTTAACCATGACAGTTCCCTGTTCATCATATATGGTTCTGGTTTTAACTGCTTCTTTTTCATTTGTCTACTTATCTCCTTTTGCTAATTTGAATATTTTATAGCTACGCTTAAGAATTAATTATACATCTGAATACGCTTTCATATCTACCTTCTTAAAGAACTGTTTTTGTAAAATTCATGTAAAATGATGCTTATACCAACTGACTTCCATATAATTCCCGGTCGGTAATCTTTGGTCATCTTCATTTCAATACTTTGCGATATCCCAAATATCCTGAAATCACACCGAACAGAATTCCTCCAAGAACATCTGTCGGATAGTGTACATACAGATATAACCTCGATATTGCGATCAGACATGCCAGCACAAGCGCAAATTTCCAAAGCTTCTTTTCACCTGCCAGGTACAAAGCTGTTACCGAAGCAAACGAAGCTGCCGTATGTCCGGACGGAAAAGAATAATCATGAAGCTTTTCTACCAGAAGGTGTACACCTGTATTCACATCATATGGTCTTGTCCGTGCTACAAGATTTTTCAAGACAATATTGCAAAGTACTACATCTACTACTAAAGCAGCCACCATAACCGCACCGCTTTTTCTCGTTTTAGGAATCAGAAGCAATACTATGCTCAACACAATCCATATAATTCCTGCATCCCCAAGTCTTGTGATAAATACCATGATTTTATCCAGAAAAGGCATATGCAACGTCTGGATCCAATCCAAAATACTTAACTCAATGTTCATAAATTTCCTCCTGCTTTCTTCATCAGTATTTTTACTTTTCTATAGAATAACATAGATTACAGTTTATATGAATTTTTAGAATTACAAATTTTTTACAAACAATCTTTTGAAAAATGACGATTGCACAGAGCGTAACTTCAACCGTCCCGGATTTCAGGCAATGCTTGCAGAAGCCGAAGCCGGGAAAATCGGCACAACTATCGTCAAGGATATGAGCCGTTTCTGCAAAAACTATCTTGAGGTCGGCTTTTATACCGAGATTCTGTTCCCCAAGAAGCAGATACGCTTTGTCGCAATCAATAACAGCGTGGACAGCGACAAACCGCAGAATAACGACTTCACCCCGTTCCTCAACATAATGAACGAGTGGTATGCTAAGGACACCAGCAACAAAATAAGCCGAGCAAGAAGCGGTGGAAAAAGCCGACACCGTAACGGCGAAGCTGAAAGACGATTCCAAACTTTTCTAGACTGGCGATACAAGCAACCTTGCACTGTGGATTGCCTTGCTGTTTGTCAGCGGCGGTGCAGCCATCGGCACAACGATTGTCAGCAGAAAGAAAAAGTACAACAGATAATTGAATAGCGTTCCCTTGCTCCATCTTCCGAGCAAGACAAAAGCGTCGTAGCAATACGGCGCTTTTTTGTTGCCCGGAAGTGACAAACAGCGGCTTTTGAATGGTTGGCGGTAAAGGATACCGCCGTCAAAACAAAGCCGCTCATATCGAAAGAAAACGCCCAAAATCGCCCCGAAACCATACAACGGGAAACGGTTTTGGGCGTTTCTGCGTTTCGGGAGCAAATCGGCAATTAGGCAGCACAAAGGAGGTGTCCTCTATGCCCTGTATGCCGAAATACCTCAAGAGAGAATGGGCGTTCTTTCTTGATGAGCGTGGCGGGAAGAAATATAGTAAGTGAATTTTGATACCAAAAAAGAAACTCAATCTATTTGCCAGTAAATGCAATTATCACCGCCTCATAAGGACGCAATATATTTCCTTCTCTGTCGTCCTCATAATTTCGGATCCAGACTTCCCCGGCTTTCCACTCATCAAGCAATGGGCAGCTAACTTCCTCATCCGTAAAGTTTGTACATACCAGCATCTTTGTATGCTCATCTGTTCTCGTATAGGCGAAAATTCTCTCATCTTCCGGCAGAAGAAGTTCAAATTTTCCATTCACGAATACTGGATTTTCTTTTCTTAAACGAATCAGCTTCTGATAATAGTAAAATACCGAATTTTCATCTTCCAGTGCCTCTTTGGCATTGATTCTGGTATAATTTGGATTCACGGCAAACCATGGTTCTCCTGTTGTGAATCCTCCGTTCTCATCCCCGCTCCACTGCATCGGAGTACGGGCATTATCACGGCTTCTTGCGTAGATAGACTGCATGATTTCTTCTGGCTGATATCCTTTTTCCAGACGCTCTTTGTACATATTCAATGTCTCAATATCTTCATATTCCTCAATGCTGTCAAACTGCACATTCGTCATTCCCAGCTCTTCTCCCTGGTAAATGTAAGGAGTTCCCTGCATTCCATGAAGCATTGTCGCCAGCATTGTTGCCGACTCTTTTCTGTATTTTCCGTCATTTCCCCAACGCGACACAATTCTAGGAAGATCATGGTTATTCATGAACAGACTGTTCCATCCTGTCTGATATAAAGTATTCTGCCACTTTGCAAGGCATTTTTTCAGCTTAACCAGATTCAATGGAATCGTATCCCATTTTTCTTTTCCTTCTTCCTGATCAAGCATAATGTGCTCAAACTGAAAAACCATAGAAAATTCACTGCCATCTGGATTACTATATTTCTTTGCAATTTCCGGTGTTGCTCCCCAGGCTTCTCCAACAGTGATCATATCCCCCTTCTGAAATGTTTCTCTGCTTAGTTCATGCAGAAATTCATGCAGCTTTGGTCCATTATTTGTGATCTTAAGATCTGGCTCTTTTGCAATCTGATCGATTACATCCAGACGAAATCCGCCTGCTCCTTTTTCCATCCACCAGAGAATCATATCATAGAGCTCTCTTCTCACTTTCGGATTCTCCCAGTTCAGATCTGGCTGTTTCACTGAAAACTGATGAAAATAATACTGTCCCAGTTCTGGAACCCACTCCCATGCCGGTCCTCCGAACGCAGAATTCATATCATTTGGGTAAATACCTTCTTCTCCGTCACGCCACACATAATAATCATGATACGGATTGTCTTTGCTTTTCTTTGCCTCCAAAAACCATCTGTGTTCATCTGAAGTATGATTCAGCACAAGATCCATCATAATTCGGATTCCGCGTTTCTTTGCCTCCGCAAATAACTGTTCCATATCTTCCATTGTTCCGAACATCGGCTCAATATCCTGATAATCTGAAATATCGTATCCATTGTCATCCTGTGGCGAACGATACACCGGTGAGAGCCAGATTGCATCTATTCCAAGTTTTTTCAAATAATCCAATCTGCTGATAATTCCTGGAATATCACCGATTCCATCTCCATCCGAATCTTGAAAGCTTTTCGGATAAATCTGATATACAACTGCATTTTTCCACCATTTATTCTTATTTCCCATACTCATTCTCGATATCTCTCCGGCAGATTTTCTGATTCTACCGGGATATCCTCTCCTTTCTAATCATATACCTGGCTTATTTTTTTCTATATTTTAACGGAGAAACTCCATATGTTTTTTTGAAGCTTCTGCTAAAATAGCTTACATTCTGATATCCACTCTGCATTGCAATCTCTGTAACAGGAATATCCGTATCTTGTAACAGCTGTTTTGCATGCTCTAACCTTAAATGTGTTATATATTGCGAAAGGGTAATATGAAAATGTTCCTTAAAATATCGCGATATATATTTTTCCGAAAGATGAAACTGCTCACTAAATTCTTTTAATGATATCTTTTCCATAAAATTCTGCTGTATATATGAAATCATTTCTTTTTCTATCGTATTTCTCCCGCTTTTATCATTTTCAATTACAAAGCCCCTCTCCCACATTTCAAGAATAAATTGTAAAAGAATTATTTTTGTCTTTATCTGAGCAGTTATTATGGACTCAGTTTTCTTATTTTTTGCCACATATATTTCAACCAACTGCTCACATAGTTCTTTTGCTGTATCTTTTACTCTTGGATTTATCATTAGATGACCATTTTTTAACGGCTCCAGTAATTTATCATCTAACATGTCATTTATGCAAAAAGATATGTATTTTAACGGAAAAAGGAAAGTAAAATAATCCACTGTACCAGTCTGTGAACCCATGAAATGCAGATTACCCGGCGACACTACAAAAGCATCCCCGGGGGTTCCAATATAATTTTCTCCTGATATACTTACAGTCAAAAAACCGCTTTTTACATATATAATTTCCAGTTCATCATGCCAATGAACCGGTATCTGAAATGATCGTCCTTCATTTTTTATATGATATGTACTAAACGGATCATCCTTTGTACCATGTGGTTTATTTTCCTTTAATTCAAAGTACATACTCTCTCCTATACTTCTACAAGACCTTTACTCTTCCATTTTCCACTCTTCCATCTAAGTACCATTCCCACTGCTCTCGCACATTCGTCACCTGCCATAGCAATATATGCTCCTACAGCCAGAAGTCCCATGTGTATTCCGAGAAAATAGGTTCCGCCAACTGCAAACAAATACATAAATATCGCACCTAATATAACCGGAAAAAATGCGTCTCCGCTCGTTTTTAACGCCTGCCCATATACAAGGTTTGTTACCCTTCCAAGTTCAAGAAATATATCTACTATTAACAACTTTACCACAAGATTTATCATCTGTGTATCATCCGTAAATATATGCACGATAAAATGTCCGGCAAATGCAAAGGTCACGGAAAAGCATGTCGCTGTGATGATACCATATATCGCAGCTTTTCTCGTTCCCCTGTTACATTCCTCAAACTCTTTTGCTCCAATTCTCCAGCCGGTCATAATTGCATTTGCCTGAGCAAGGGCAGCTCCCACGCAATACGAGAAATTTGCAATCTGTATCGCATATGAACGCGCTGTAACATTCATTCCATCCACATCCATCTGATTCATAAAACGCACTATAAATGTCATTGCGATGTTGTAAAGTGCTGTTTCAAGCGCAGAAGGAAAACCAATCTTAACAATCTGTGCAAATATCTTTCTTGATGTAATTCGCTCAGGACTCTGCTTTGCTTTTACAAGTACAGCCCCCATGCCGGCTACAATAATAAGATTTACAACTCTCGAAATAACCGTGGCAACAGCAACTCCCATCACACCCCAGTTGAATGCAAATAAAAATACTGAATTAAGTATTATATTGAGAACATTTCCAACAACAGTTCCTATCAAAGAATGTTTTGTATATCCAAACACTCTCAAATAACTGGAGAAAATAGGAATCAGTGCATTTAAAAAACATGTGCCGCCAACAATTCTAAGATATATTTCAGCCGGCTCAAGCAAAGCCGGAGCAATACTTACGCTTCGAAGTATCCCACCAGAAAAAGTAGCAAGAATGACAGACATTACGATACCCATCAATGCGTTGAATATAAGTCCAAGTTGTCTTGCCTGATATGCTATCCCCGGTCTTCCAGCTCCGATATTTTGTGACATAACAGCTATCATACCCGATGATATTACTCCAAACATAATAATAAAAACACCTATATATGTATTTGCTGTTCCCACTGCTCCTACAGCCTGATCACTTACAGATGATAGCATAAGCGTATCAACCATACCTGAAAGCATATAAAATAAAGTTTCTAAGCATATTGGCACAGATAGCTGTGTTAATGTTTTTCTTTCCGCTGCCATAGTTTTTCTCCTCACATACAATTCAAGAATACCATATCAATAATACGATATATTTCTATGTAATTCTTGTATAATATCATGTGAAAATTGCACTATTTCCACTTTATCTTAAAGAGCACTGGGTGCGAGCTATATGGAATAAAAGAAAAAGACTACATTTTATATTCTGTTCAATCCATTTAGTCGGCATTATAACAATTGATTACTCATGCTTACAAGGATTTGCAAATCAGGATAACTTTTTCCGTTTTCCCAATTTGAAACAGTTTGCCTGGTAACATGAAATAATTTACCAAACTCCTCTTGTGTTAATTGATTGTCTTTATTCTTTTAACACCAGTTGGAATTACTATTCTCCCATTTGTTTACAGCCGGTGTCGTCACGCCTAATCTGTTTGCCATCTCCTCCTGCGTCATACCAGCTTCTTTTCTATATTTTTTTATAACAACGCCTATATCCATTTGCTTCATCTCCTAAAAAATTCAAAAGCTTTTGTATACTCAGCATATCAGATTCATATAGATTGCTCAATTGAACAGTGTTTAATTTCTATTCAATTTAATTAACCAGTAGGAAATGTTGCTAAAATACTGTTTAGATTTATCATACATACAAAATGGAAGTTATCTATTTCTCCTCTTCGTTAAGACCTAGTTCATTACATATTACTTGCTATCCCTGATACCTTATTCTTTCTACCAGCGTTTCCTTTTTCAGATTACTGCTTAAAACACAGGAAAGCACAATTTGTAGAATACCAACCAGAAGAATCATAACAAGAATCGGGATAAGAGGAACGTGATAAACGTTCATTCCAAAAATCCCATTATGCTTCGCATAGGAAAACAGTGCATAGCCAAGGGGCAGACCGGCAGCAAGTGCGACGCAGATGGTGCCAACCGTAAAAATCAAGCCCTGTATTTGTAAGCTCAGATTCAACTGCTTATTGGTCATGCCTACCGCTTGCAGCACACCGTATTCCTGCTTCTTCGTGGTGATATTGATGATCATGGTGTTTGCCAGATTCATAAACCCAATGAGACCGACAATTGCCATGAACAGATAGCAGCCAAGCTTCATCATACGGCTTACGTATTCTGCAGATTGTAACTGTGCATGATAGGTATCCATTTTTATATGCGAAGTATTAGAAATCAAAGTATTCAGACTCTGTTCCACAGATGCAACATCTTTTTTATCACAGTCCACCCACAGATAGCCATAGGCTGTTCCCCTCGGATTCATGGAACGGTATACACCTTCCGGAATGACAAGATAAGTGTCCGCGCTTACAAAGGATCCTGCAATCTTTCCCTGATAGGTATAAGTTTCACTTCCATTCTCAAAGTCAAATACAATAGATTCACCCGGAGCATATCCATCTTGTTCCATCCACGCCGACCAGCCAAAGAAAATTTCACCATTCTTTACCGCCTGATCATAGTCCATAGAGCCAATATCCCCGTCTTGGCGCATAAAATCAAAATCATTTTTACTCACAATATCAGCCGGAAATCTTGTTCCGTTCAGATTTACAGAGACAATCTCTCTCGTCATGACATCTGTCACTCCTGGAATGCTTTTGATTTCTTCAATCATTGAATCATTCAGTGGGTTGTTCTGTAGGATTGTGTCCAGATTATTCTCCGAATAGGCTTCATCATAATTCTGGGAATAATCCAACTGCAACTCAAATTGTCCATGGTTGATTGCAATCCGCGCCTCGTGCTCCGTGTCAATATTTCCAACATAATTAGAGATAATTACAAACAATACACAGGAAAGCCCCATGGTAAGAATCGTAGCAATGGTTCTTTTCGAATTGCCTGTCACATTTGCCATTGCCATGGAGAAAACGGTGACATCTTTTCTGCCTTTTCGTCTGCCCTGTTTTTGCGTTTTGGAGCCGTCAAGATACCGTGTCGCTTCGATGGGTGAAATCCGGGAAACAATTTTCATGGGTTTGCGCAGAGCCAAAACGACCGTAAGAAACGATACAAAAATGCAGATGAGCATAATTGTCAGTGAAAACAGAGGCACCTGATGGTTCTTGATTCCGGATGATACCAGATTTCCCTGCTCCACCAGCCAGTTGAAGCTGACTTTTGCAATCAGGAAACCAAACAGCAGACCCAGCGGTATCGAAGGAACCGCCAGAAGAATGCCCTCACGAAAGATCAACTGCTTCATCTGCTTTCTGGTTGCACCCAGCGCCTTGATTTTTCCGTACTCCTGAACCTTCTGGGCGATCCCGACCTGGAAGATATTGTAAATGACCACAACGGAAAACAGCACGATTCCGAGGATCAGGGTTCCACAAACCACAATCATTTCATAGCTCGGCTGCAATACCCACTGCAGGTAGAGGTCATTGATGATCACGTTTTTCTGGTCAATGCCGCAGGAATCCGCGATTTCTTTTATAACAGGCGCAACATTATTCATAGATACATTTGCAGAATCGCTCAAGGTAAAATAGATATTATATTGCCTGTCACCCTCCGCAACACGCTCATTATAAAAATCCTGCGAACCGAATACAACATAGGAAGCCTCGATGGTATATTCATCCCGGTCATATAAAATCCCGCTGACAGTAAATTCCACCGGTGCGTATTCCGACTGCATGCCGGAACGGTACTCCAATGTTACGGTGTCTCCGACCTTTACATCATGGTATCCCACTGCATCAAAGAAAGCGCGTCCTGCGGCAATTTCCTGCGCCTTTTCCGGATAGGTACCTTCCTTCAACACATATTCCTGATTATAGGGAAGCATTTTCCTGACCGTTTCATCCGCACTGACAAAGCCACCATTTTCATTTCCTTTCAGGATGCCCTCCGTACACATGATGCCGATATCAGATATCTCAGCTCTGCGTTCCACTTCTTTTAATTGCGTACCATCTGTGGCGATAAACAGGCCGTAGTTGCTTCCGTATGAGCTTGCCGCCTGACTTTTCTGTAAATGAATTACCCCATTTCCCACAGTACTGATAATCACAAGCAGCATCGTAGTCAGACATATGGACATCATAATCAGTATACTTCTTGTCTTGTTCTTTTTGTCATTGCTATATGCAATCCTGCTTATTGTCTTCATCTGAAATCCACCACCTGTCCATCCTCAATCACCAGAATACGATCAGCAACCTGTGCAATTTCGTCATCATGGGTAATCATTACAATTGTCTGTCCATATTTTTTTGCTGTCATCTTAAGCAGGGCGATTACCTCATCACTGGTCTTGGAATCAAGATTTCCTGTCGGCTCATCTGCAAATATAATTTCCGGACGATTCACCAGTGCTCTTGCAATTGCTACTCTCTGCTGCTGTCCTCCGGATAACTGATTTGGCAGATTGTAAATCCTCTTTTCAATCCCCAGAGTTGCAATGATATCATTTACATACGCTTCATCCACTTTTCTTCCATCCAGCCCCAGTGGCAGTACAATATTTTCCCAGACATTAACAGATGAAACCAGATTAAATGCCTGAAAAACAAATCCGATTTTTCTTCTGCGGAAAACAGCAAGGGCATCTTCCTTCATCCTGTATAAATCTTTCCCTGCTAAAGTAACACTGCCTTTTGTCGGGGTGTCTAGCCCTCCAAGCATATGAAGTAATGTACTTTTACCGGAACCTGACTTTCCAACAATTGCGACAAATTCTCCCTGCTCAATCCGAATGTCCACCTGATTGACCGCTTTGACCTGATTCTCACCTGCGCCATAAAACTTACAAAGCTGCTTGGTTTCTAATATCACACTCATGTGTTGCCTCCTTTTCAATTCTGTAAAGCGTACCTTTTCAGCACGCTTTCTTTGCCTGTTTATATATTTAGTCATTTTTCAACCTACATCCAAATTGTATCAGGGCAATCTTTCATTTCACTTTCAAAAAACGAGCAGAAGTCTTACAGAATTGTAAGATTTCTGCTCACTTAAAATTTAACCAACATATGGTAATTGAATCACAAACGTGCTTCCTTTTTTCTTTTTGCCGGAGGTTACCGTAATCGTACCTGCGTGTTTTTCGATAATTTCTCTCGATAGAAAAAGTCCGATTCCTGTACCACTCTTTTCCATGACCTCCTTGGAATTTCCTCTGTAAAATCGTTGAAAAATTTTGTGATACTCATTCTGCGGAATACCAATTCCCTGATCCTCAATTTCCATTCTTACAAGATCGTTTCTTTTTTGTAACCGGATAAATATTTTTGAACCACACGGACTATACTTGACCGCATTATCCAGAACGTTGATCACAGCTTCACCAAGCCACCTTTTATCCTGCATAATCGTGCATGTTTCCAGCTCTTTTTCATAGTCAAAAACGAATTCAATTTCTTTCTCATCCGCTTTAGGATAAGTGCGGTTCACAGCAGATATGACAGTATCCATAAGCGGAAGTTTTTTCTTATTAATCTGAATCAATCCAGTTTCCATCTTGGATATTTCAAGAAGCGACTGCAATAATGTCTCCAGTCCATCCAGAGCACTCCGACAACGGATACGAAACTCCTCCTGTTCTGTGGCACTTAAGTCATTCTGCATCAGCACACTAAAACATGTATCCAAAGCTGCAACCGGTGTCTTTAACTGGTGAGAAATATCAGAAACCATTTCTTTCGTGTTCTCCTTTTCTGCCCGTGCTTCTTCCTTTAGCAACTGAATATGATGTCCGATTGCTTCAAGCTGGTCATTCAATTTTTCCAGTTCTGCATGATTTTCCGTTTTCAGTAAATCATCAAATTTGTTTTCACGGAATCTGATCAGAATTTCTTCCAACTGGTCTAAAATTTTCTGATGCAACGCACCTTCTTTTTTCTTCCAATAAAGTAAAAAGGTCAAAAGAAGCACGCATATCAAAGTGCTTACAACACCGGTCACCATAACCTGATGCCGGAATTGTGAATAAAATGTATTCCCATTATTTCCCCAGTATCCATATTGCTCCAATAATTGCCTTCCCTGTTCGTTCGTTTCAATATCCTTATCCTTAAGCAATTCCGAAACAACATCCAGTCCGGAAAATTCTTCCTTTGCAGCAATCTCTGTCATAAGATTCATTTTATATTTATAATCTTCATAAAACACATACGTGGTAAAGCAATTTAATATTGCAAACAATAATATGACAGGTAATACCAAGGAGATCACTACTGTAATCTTCTTGCGATATCTCTTTGTCACTGCCTTACTTCCTGATTCCATATATACCCAAGACCTCTGATATTCTTTATATAGACCGGTGCAGCCGGATTGTCTTCGATTTTCTCACGGAGTCTTCTGATATTGACAGCGATTGTATTTTCATCCACAAAATCCCCTTCCAGATCAAACACATTTTCCAATATTTGTGTTTTTGAAAGAATCTGTTTCGGATTCTGCAGAAAAAAAGTCAGCATTTTCAACTCCGTTTTTGTCAGACTGATTTCACGACTCTTTATCAGGACTTTCATTTCTCCTGCGATAAATACGATATCTCCCGAAATCATCTTTCCGGCTTCCGTTTTCTCCTGTCTGCGGCGGAAATGTGCTTCTATTTTCAAAAGAAGTACCGAAAGACTAAACGGCTTTGTAATATAATCATCTGCCCCTGCTTCATATCCCATGACCTGATCCATCTCCTGATCTAGTGCTGTAAGACAAATAATGTATGTATTATAATTGCATCTCATCCACCTTACAAATTCCAGTCCATTCCCATCCGGAAGATTCACATCACAAATGGTAACATCCACATTATTATCACTTGCAATTCTTTTCGCTTTTTTCACTGATTCTGCTGAAAAAACCTCATATCCGGATTTTTTCAGTGAGAATGTAATTCCACGATTTAAATTTTCATCATCTTCAACCACGAGTATACCTGGCATAGCATCTGCACCTCTCTTTATTAACTATTCATCTTAAAATGCTTCAATGCCTCCACAATTGCACTCTCTTTATCTTCTGGACACTGCGGTTGCCTGCTATCTTCATTTTTAGGTAAATTATTTTTGTTTCAGTTGGGACAAAAGAACAACAGTCTCGACATGCACACTCATCGGAAACATATCAGTCGCCTTCACCTTCCTGATCTCATACCCATTCTCCCGCAGATACTTCACATCCCGAGCCAAAGTCGCTGAATCGCAGCTCACATATACGATCCTCTCCGGCTCCATCTGAACCATCGTATCCAGTACGCTTCTCTCACATCCTTTTCTCGGCGGATCGACTACGATCACATCCGCTCTCGCATGCTCTCCCGGATGCTCTTTTGCATAATCCGCATAATACTCCGGCAGCACTTCTTCTGCCTTTCCTACAAAAAACTCCGCGTTTGTAATCTCATTGATCTCAGCATTATGCTTTGCATCTTCAATTGCCTGTGGCACGATTTCCACGCCGTAAACTTTCTGTGCTTTCTGCGCAAGGAAAAGGGAAATCGTTCCGATACCACAATACACATCCCAAACCGTCTCTTTTCCAGTAAGCCCGGCGTATTCCAGTGCGGTTCCGTAAAGTACCTCTGTCTGTACCGGATTCACCTGATAGAAAGACAGCGGTGAAATCTGGTATTTGACATTACCAATATAATCGGTGATATACGTCTGTCCCCAGAGCGGACAAACCTTTGATCCCATGATCACATTCGTCTTTTCTTTATTGATATTATAAGTAATACTTGTCATTCCCGGAATCTTTGTCAGCTTTTCCAACAATTTTTCACTGCAGGGAAGCTTATCCCCGTTAATGATCAGACAAACCATAATCTCTTTTGTTGTAAATCCATACCGGACCAGGACATGACGCACCAGCCCTTTGTGCCGTTCCTCATCATATGCAGAAATCTTCTCTTCCCGCATGTAGTCCAGAATCTGATCCAGGATCACTTTATTCTCCGGTACTCCAAGTACGCAGTCCCTGTTCGGAACCGGGATGATCTGATGAGTTCTTCCGGCATAGAATCCGGCAATCAGATTCCCTTCTTTATCCACTCCGATCGGGAACTGTGCTTTATTCCGGTAACGGAACGGTTCCTCCATTCCTGCGATTGGCTCCATGATCTGATCCAGCAATTCTTCTTCCACACTACCAAGACGGATCAGGTTATTTCTTACTTTTGTATTTTTAAACTCCAGCTGTTTCCGGTAATCCATCTCCTGAATCTGGCATCCGCCACAGCGTCTTGCCTCCGGACAGCGTGCAGATACACGAAATGCGGATTCTTTTACAATCCGCATTAATCTCGCATATCCGTAGTTCTTTTTTGCTTTCATTACTTTTACTTCAACGGTATCTCCGATGACTGCATCCTTGATAAACAGAGTATATCCATCAACCTTTCCGATTCCTTCACCACCGATTCCGATATCTGTAACTTCTACCGTCACTACGTCATTTTTCTTCATTTTTATACTCATCTTTCTTTCAGAACTTCTCTTAGATACTGGTCTTTCTTAAGTTAGATTCAAACAGACGGTTATAACCTAACCAGTCCTTTGTATCTTTTGCCTTAAAAATCTCTGTCAGTGTCTGCATCTTTGCATCAGCATTATCTGCACAATTAAGTGCCATTGCCTCAGCAAGCGCCGGTTTCTTCGGCGAACCGTATTCGAGTTCTCCGTGATGCGCTACAATACAGTGCTTTAATTCGCTGGCAAGCTTCTTTGGGAAATCCGGGATCTCACGAATTGCATCATCCAGCATTTCCACACCGATCACAATATGACCGAGCAGCTGCCCATCATCGGTATAATCATTATCCGGGAACAGGGAAAGTTCCTGTGTCTTTCCGATATCATGACACATTGCCGCTGTATACAGAAGATCCTTATTCAGGATCGGATATGCCCCTGCCATATATTCACAGAATTTCACTACGCTTAATGTGTGCTCCAGAAGTCCTCCGGCAAATCCATGATGTACACTCTTTGCTGCTGAATGTGCCTTGAAGCTCTTGATAAACTGTTCATCATTTACAAAATAATACCGGATCACCTGCTGCAGATACGGGTTCTTCACCTGCTTTCCATAACGCATCAGTTCTTCATACATTCCATCCACACTTTTCTCGCTGGTCGGCATATAATTCGCCGGATCGTATTCTCCCTCGTCTGCTACACGGAGCTGCTTGATGTTCATCTGAAGATTGCCGTTATAGCTGATGATCTCCCCGTAAACTTCAATAAAATCTTTTTCGCTGTAATCTGCAATTCCATTTGAATTCGGATCCCAGATCTTTCCATCTAAAGTTCCTGTCTTGTCCTGAAGGATCAGGTTGTCATATGGTTTTCCGTTCCTTGTCTCCGCACTTCTTTTCCCTTTGCAAAGATACGTATTTCTGATTGTCTCGCCTTCGTGTAATGTCTCAATATATCTCATGTCATTCCTCTTCCTGCTTTATATTTTAAATTTATGGTTGCTTTTTATCTGCAAATCTATTCTTTACTTCCAACTGTCACATCAAATGTTACATCGACATAACCATCTGCGCCACGCCTCTGCCCTTTGATCCTGATCTGTGTACCGGTTCCGGCTTCTGCGATCTGTTTATGAAGTCCTGTTATACCGGTGATATCTGTCTTGTTAATCTCTGTGATCACATCACCATTCTGGATTCCAGCCTGCATCGCAGGCGAATCAGCCTCTACTTCCCTGACATAAATGCCTTTCGGGATTCCCTGTTCGCCGGCAAGCTTCTCCGTCACTACAACTCCGTGAACGCCAATATACGGAACTCCCTGTCCATTTGCCAGAAGTTCGATCTCTTCCTTGATATCCGAAATCGCATAGGCACTTACAAGATTTCCGTCTCTCTGCAGTTCTGACTGGTCACAGATTCCAATCACTTCACCCGCCGTGTTAAACAGAATTCCGCTCCCTTTTTCACTTCCTGCAATATCTGTATCAAGCAGCCGGTACTGCCCGTCCGCCACTGTCCGGTAATTTCTGGTGGAACTGATGATCCCATATCCGACACCACCTGCATATCCAAACTGCTCACCAAGAACGATCACGCCGTCCCCACGGTTCACTGCATTAGAATTACCAAGCATCGCCGTCTGGATCTGGTTCCTCGTACTATCCGACAGATCTGATCTCTTGACCGCAATGATCGCAAGTCCAAGATTCCGGTCCTGCTTTTTCAAAGTTGCGTTATATGTAGTATTGTCTGAAAATGTGGCTTTCAGTGCTTCTGCATCTTTTACAATTCTTGCCGGTGCCGCAATCAAAAGATCTGCTCCATTATCCCAGAAAATAACTCCCGATACAGCCTGCTCCCCTGCATTCTCCCAGCCTTCATCCCGGTGCACGGCATAGATCTCAACCACACTTTTTCCTGCTGACAATGCCACCTGGTATAATGCATGGTTCATCTCCTGATAATCTTCGACAGTCAGATCCGGATACTGAATCTCTTCCTCCTGTGCTTCCTGATCCTTGGTATCCGTCTCATTCTCAACCGGAGTTTCCTCCTGATCCAGCGGAATCGTTACCTTCTCTCCGCCCAGATGTGTCATCGCCCATGGGCGAAGGGCATAAAACGCAAGGCCTGCTGCAAGTCCAAAAATCAGTCCTCTTCCTGCAAGCCTGCACAGATTTCCCATGATTCCTTTTTTACTTCGCTGTTCATCTTTTACTGTTTCCTGCAAAAACGAATATTTTTCTTCCTCACTGTCGTGCGGTTCTTCGTTATGCTTATTCTCTCGATTATCAGACATTGTGCTTCTCCTTAGGCCTCCGGAGTGCTTTCAGCCACACCTGGTTTTAGTATACATGATTCCCCGCAAATGTTCAACGAAATTTCACCTTTCCACTTTCATTTAGACGGTAAATAAGTTAGAATAGAACCAGACAAAATATGAGGTATAAATGTATTATGAATCAAAAATCTTTAACAAAATTGGAATTTCCAAAAATTATAGAGATGCTGACCGATCACGCTTCTTCCCCTGGCGGAGCTTCATTCTGCCGACGGATCAAGCCGATGACCGACCTTAACAAAATCATCACTGCACAGGAACAGACTGCCGCAGCATTTACCCGCATTGTAAAGAAGGGAATTCCTTCTTTCAGCGGCTGCTATGCTGTCTCCGACTCTCTTAAGCGCCTGGAGATCGGAAGTGCCTTAAGCGCACCGGAACTCCTCCGGATCGGCAAGCTTCTTCAGACAACCGCCCGGATCAAATCCTACGGCCGTCATGAAAATGCAGACGATCAGGCAGATTGTCTGGATGTATATTTTGAACAGCTTGCGCCGCTTACACCACTTTCTGCCGAAATTGACCGCTGCATTCTTGGTGAAGATGAGATCAGCGATGATGCCAGCAGCAAATTAAAGCAGATCCGCCGCAGTATTAACGGCATGAATGACAAGATCCATTCTACTATGACCGGACTTTTGAACGGTTCCATGCGCACCTATCTCCAGGATGCCATTATTACCATGCGTGGCGACCGTTACTGTCTCCCGGTAAAAGCCGAATACCGCAGCCAGGTAAATGGTCTGATCCATGACCAGTCAGCAACCGGATCCACACTTTTCATTGAGCCGATGGCCGTTGTCAAACTGAACAATGATCTGAAAGAATTATATGCCCAGGAGCAGGAAGAAATCCAGGTGATCCTTGCCCGCCTCAGTGTGGATGCAGCTGAATATATTGAAGAAATCCGTCTGAACTACAAAGCACTTGTAGAACTGGATTTTACTTTTGCAAAAGGTGCACTGGCACTGGATATGAACGCCAGCCGCCCAGTCTTTAACACCGAAGGCCGGATCCGGATCCGTGAAGGAAGACACCCTCTTCTGGACCGTAAAAAAGTTGTTCCGATCAGTCTGACACTTGGAGATACCTTTGATCTTCTCGTCATAACCGGTCCGAACACAGGTGGTAAGACCGTTTCCCTCAAGACTGTGGGACTTTTTACCCTGATGGGCCAGGCAGGTCTGCACATTCCTGCACTTGACCGTTCAGAACTTGCTGTATTTAACCAGGTTTATGCTGATATTGGTGACGAACAGAGTATTGAACAGTCTTTAAGTACCTTCTCTTCTCACATGACAAATGTGGTTTCTTTCCTAAATCATGTGGATGAGAATTCATTAGTCCTTTTCGATGAACTTGGTGCGGGAACCGATCCTACTGAGGGTGCTGCACTCGCTATCGCCATTCTGTCACATCTGCATAACCGTGGAATCCGCACTATGGCAACGACACACTACAGCGAACTGAAGGTATTTGCTCTTTCTACTCCGGGAGTAGAAAATGCCTGCTGTGAATTTGACGTGGAGACATTGAGCCCGACTTACCATCTTCTGATCGGTATTCCTGGAAAAAGTAATGCTTTCGCGATTTCCGAAAAACTCGGCCTTCCGGATTATATCATCCAGGATGCCAAAACGCATCTGACCGAGGAGGATGAATCTTTTGAAGATCTCCTTACTGATCTGGAACAGAGCCGCAAGACCATCGAAAAAGAGCGGGAAGAGGTTGCTTCTTACCGCCGCGAGATGGAGCGTCTCAAGTCCGAACTCAAGAACCAACAGGAAAAGCTGGATACACAGCGCGACCGGATCATTCGTGAGGCAAATGCCAGAGCAACCGACATTGTTCAGGAAGCCAAAGATTTTGCTGATGAGACAATGAAGAACTTCCGCAAATTCGGCAAAGCCAGTATTTCCGCTTCCGAGATGGAAAAAGAAAGAGAACGGATCCGCAAGCAGCTTTCCAAAACTGAAAATAAAAACCGTCTGGAAAAGAAAAAACCTTCCAAAGCTTACAAGGCAAGCGATTTCCATCTGGGCGATTCTGTAAAAGTACTGAGCATGAATCTGACCGGAACGGTAAATTCACTACCGGATGCCAAAGGCAACCTGTTTGTCCAGATGGGTATTCTCCGGTCACAGGTCAATATTTCCGATCTCGAACTGATCGAAGAACCGCTTACGGTTACTGCAAAGCAGATGCGCAGAACCAGCAGTGGCAAGATGAAGATGGGCAAATCCATGCATGTCAGTCCAGAGATCAATCTTCTTGGCAAAACAGTCGATGAAGCAGTTGCCGAACTTGACAAATATCTGGATGATGCCTATATCGCACACTTAAGTCCGGTACGAATTGTACACGGGAAAGGAACCGGCGCACTCAGGAACGGGATCCATCAGTATCTGCGCCGCCAGAAACATATCAAATCCTTCCGGCTGGGAGCTTTCGGGGAGGGCGATGCCGGTGTAACTATCGTAGAATTCAAATAATCATTGGGGGAACTATCATGGTGACTAAACAGAAAATCTTAATTGTAGATGACGACGAGAATATTGCAGAACTGATTTCTCTCTACCTTACAAAGGAATGCTTCGATACGATGATCGTACACGACGGGGAAGAAGCTCTTACCGCATTTGAATCCTATCAGCCAAACCTGATGCTGCTCGACCTGATGCTTCCGGGCATCGATGGCTATCAGGTCTGTCGCGAGATCCGCAGTAAGCACAATACCCCAATCATTATGCTTTCCGCAAAAGGAGAAGTATTTGACAAGGTGCTCGGTCTGGAGCTTGGTGCCGATGATTACGTCTTAAAACCATTCGATTCCAAGGAGCTTGTCGCAAGAGTAAAAGCGGTACTCAGACGCTATCAGCCTGCCAAACCAGAAACTCCTGCCGCCAGCCGCGGAAAGGTTGTTGACTATCCGGGAATCGAGATCAATCTTACCAATTACGCAGTAACCGTTGATGGTAAGAATGTAGATATGCCGCCAAAAGAACTGGAACTTTTGTATTTCCTCGCCTCTTCACCAAACCAGGTATTCACACGCGAGCAGCTCCTTGACCAGATCTGGGGCTATGAGTATGTCGGCGACACCCGTACCGTTGATGTTCATATTAAGCGTCTGCGCGAGAAGATCAAGGATCATCCTTCCTGGGGACTTAGTACCGTCTGGGGAATCGGTTACAAATTTGAGGTGAAGTAATGAAAAGTACTCTTTACCTTAAATTTATCCTCTTATATATTATTCTCGGATTTTTAAGTATTTTTACAGTGGCATCCCTGTCATCCACACTGACAACCCACTATCTGGAAAGCAGCATTTCCGGCAATATGTATCAGTCGGCGAATCTGCTTGCATCCAATTATCTGCCGGACTATTTTTCCAAAACCATTGCTCTGGCAGATGTTTATACACAGCTCAATGGTATGAGCGATTATCTGAATTCAGATATCTGGTTTGTTGATAATGAGGGATCTTTACTTGCATCTGCCAAATCCGGCGATGTATCGTATGCCCCTTCCCGGATTGAAAATTTTGATCCTGCAGAATCTGGCGGCTCCACTTATCTGACCGGTGATTATCACGGGTACTTCAACTCAGAAATGATCACCGTGATTGCTCCGGTCACAGAGAATTTTTCAACCCACGGATATCTGCTTGTACATAAGCCTTACTCGCAGATCACAGACGCACATTCTGTTCTGATGCGTAACACGTATATCGTGATTCTGATCATTTATGTGCTCTCATTCATTATTTTGCTGGGTGTACATTTTCTGATCTACCGCCCGCTCGTCAAGATTACGAATGCAGCAAAGCAGTATGCTTCCGGCAATCTGGATGTTGTCATCCCGGTTAATACGCAGGATGAGATAGGATATCTTTCCGCATCCCTCAACTACATGTCTTCCCAACTGAAAGATATGGAGGATTACCAGAAGAAATTTGTGGCAAATGTATCCCATGATTTCCGTTCTCCTCTGACTTCCATCAAAGGCTATGTTGAAGCCATGGCGGATGGCACGATCCCACCTGAAATGCAGGGCAAATACTTAAATATCATCTTATTTGAAACAGAACGTCTTACTGACCTTACACGCGATCTGCTGACATTGAATGAATTTGATACGAAGGATCTTCTTCTTGATAAAACAGATTTTGATATTCACGAAGTGATCCGTAACACAGCAGCTTCTTTCGAAGGTACCTGCACTGCCAAAAAAATTTCTATCGAACTTCTTCTGGCAACTCGTACCCTGTATGTACATGCTGACCGGCACAAAATCCAACAGGTTCTATACAATCTGCTGGACAACGCGATCAAATTCAGCAATCCGGAGTCTACGATCACGATTGAAACTACACCGCGCGGTGACAAAGTATATACTTCCGTCAAAGATTATGGAATTGGCATTCCGAAATCAAGTATCAACAAAATATGGGAACGTTTTTACAAAAGCGATCTCTCCCGCGGAAAAGACAAAAAAGGAACCGGACTTGGGCTTTCGATCGTAAAAGAAATTATTCAGGCACACAATGAAAATATCAATGTGATCAGTACCGAGGGAGTTGGAACAGAATTTATCTTCTCCCTTCCACTGACGAAAAAATAGCAAAAAGAAACGGTTGTAGCCGGCATAAATAATATGTCACTCACAACCGTTTTTATATAAAAATGTCTGAAACCCATTTTCCACAGATTTCAGACATTTCTTCTTACTAATAAAGCATCTTCTTAATCGAATCTTTATTCATATTATCTTTTGTAACCCAGGTATATCCGGTACTTACCGTTGCTTCATTTCCCTGACCAAGCACTGCTCTTGCGCAGGCAACAACCGTTGCATAGCCGATTCCGTATGGGTTCTGAACGATCAGCCCATCAATCTTCCCATCTTCCAGAAGCTTCATCTGATCCTCTCCGCCGTCAAAGCTCACTACCTTGATTCGGTCTTCCCCTGTTGTTTTGTCCATAGAGTCCAGGACATTCACCACAAGGTCTGCTACTGTTTCATTGGTTGCAAAAATTCCTTTTACATCCGGATACTTTTCAAGAAGATACTTGATTGCATCCTGCTGTGCCGTCTGGGTATCCCGGCTATCTGCGTTCTCTTCCTCTGCTTTTTGCACATTATCTGCAGTCTCCTGGGAATTCTTTTCAGATGAATCTGCATTGATCTCTTTCGAGATCGCATCCAGATCATCCAGATGCCAGATCTCTGCAACCGTTACATTCGGATCATTCTTTTCCACTTCCTGTACAAATCCCTGCTCTCTTTCTTCAGAAGAAGTAGACTTAGAGTCATGTGCGATTACAAGGATCTGACCACTCTCACCGATACTGTTGCACAGCTTACTTGCTGCTGTTGCAGCGGCAGTTGTATTATCTGTATCAATCATGGATACAATATTCTGATAATCGGTCCCGGAATCAAATGCTACGATCGGAATCCCATTCTCTGCAGCAAGATCAAACTGAACCTCACATGCCCCTGAATCAACTGCTGCGATCCCGACCGCAACCGGATACCGTGCAAGCTCCTCATCCAGAATATTTACCTGATCATCTACATCATTCTCTGTCTCCGGTGCAGAATAAACAAGCTTTACTTTATCATTCCCTTTATATCCCAGGTTTGTATTAATATCCGCTACCGCCTGCTTTGCACCTTCCTGAACAGCTTTCCAGTATGCGGAAGAACTTCCTCTTCCTATAATAGAAATCGAGCTTCCTTTCTCCAGATTCAGTCCCTGCACATTGCCATATGCAGATGGCTGTAAAACATCCAGGTTACTCTGATGCTCATTCTCTTCCCTTGTCTCATGACTGAATGTCTGCTCTTTTCCTGTACCTGCATCATTCTTGCTTCCAGTTCCACATCCACCAGTCAAAAGTGCCACACAAAGTACAGCCGAAAGTATACTCCACCGTTTTTTCATAAATCCACTCCACTTTCTCTATCTTAAAATCAGTTTCATTATTGGTTATAAAATGATACAGTACCCACTATACACCAAATCGCCCGGGAAAGGTAGAAAAATTTCTTAAGATTTCATAAATTCTTTTTGTTTTCATTTGTGAGTTTTATATTACTAACCTTTTGGTTTTATATTTCTAACCAAAGAAATGCCCATTTCGCGCTATTAGTTTGACATTTCTAACTCGATTGTATCTATTTTTAAGCATAAATTCCTCTTGTATATTTTCAAGTTCTGTATTAGAATAAAGTTATGCGAAAGGCATATCGATTTTAACTTTTTCATAATAATAAGGAGGATACATATCATGGCACACGTAATTTCAGACGAATGTGTAAGCTGCGGAGCTTGCGAAAGCGAATGTCCAGTAGGAGCAATCTCTATGGGTGCAGATCATATGCAGATCGATGCTTCTGCATGTGTTGACTGTGGCGCTTGCGAATCAGCATGTCCTACAGGAGCAATCAGCGCTGAGTAATCAGAACACGTAGATTGAATAAGACAGTAAGAAAGAGACGGTTTTCATCTGAAGATCGTCTCTTTTTATGTATACGTCTGAACCAAATACAGATCCAGTAAGCATCATCCTATCTGACATTCTTCCCTCTGCAACATTTGTCGAACGATTTTTCTTTCCATCTCTTCTTCTTATGCTACAATAGACTTGTACTCAATCTATATCACATACTTATTTTAATAAGGGGGTTATCGTATGGGCGACGTTCATTACATGATCTCAGAAGCTGCCAAACACGTTGGCGTAGAATCACATGTTCTTCGCTACTGGGAGGAAGAGCTTGATCTTCCGATCGGACGCACTGAGATGGGACATCGGCACTATACGGAAGAAGATATACAGCTTTTTAGCTGTATCAAAGAACTCAAAGAACAGGGACTACTCCTGAAGGAGATCAAACAGCTCCTTCCGGACATGCTTCGCACAAAAGCACTTCTGAAGGCCAGAAAATCGGATGCACCAAAGGCTGCCGCTTCGATAAACGAAGTTGCTGACCCCCAGGATCCGGCTCTTTCTGTTTATACAGCGGACAACCTTTCTCTTTCTGTTTATCAGCCTCTGCTCGAAGAGTCTCTCCGAAAAATTCTTTTGGAAAACAACCAGATCCTGGAGGGGTCTCTCGGCAAATCCGTATCTGAAAAAGTAACAAAGGAAATGGATTTTCTTTTACAGGCAAAAGAACGCCTGGAAGAAGACCGTTATCGGAAGCTTGATCATTTACTTCGTCAGCAGCAGGCGCTCCGGAAAGAAGCTTCAAAATCTGCCGCCGGACATTACCTGCGGAAATTATTTGGCGAAACCACATAAAAGTCAAAAGACAGCGAACAGTTTTGATTCTGTTCCCTGTCTTTTTCATTTCATAATTTCTCATTCCCCATCCACAACTTTTCGTTCTGAATTGGCAAATTTCGTGTACTGCGGAAGCCATGTAAGTGTTACGGTTCCAATCGGACCGTTTCTCTGTTTGGCAATAATAATCTCTGCCTCATTGACATGCTCCGTATCCTTATTATAATAATCATCTCGATAAATGAACATAACCACGTCGGCATCCTGCTCGATTGCTCCGGACTCACGCAGATCAGAAAGCATCGGTCTGTGATCTGGTCTCTGCTCAACCGCACGGCTCAGCTGTGACAGCGCAATGACCGGCACACTTAATTCTCGGGCAAGCGCTTTTAAGGAACGGGAAATATCGGAAATTTCCTGTTGACGGGACTCATTACGTCCACCAACACTTCCGCTCATCAACTGCAGGTAGTCGATGATGATCAGCTCAAGATTATGTTCCATTTTATATTTTCTGCATTTGGAACGCATTTCCGAAATCGAAATACCCGGTGTATCATCAATGATCAGGTTCGATCTTCCAATTGTTCCGGCACCTTCGATCAGCTTTTCCCAGTCAGAATCCTTCAGATTACCGGTTCTTAAAAGCTGTGCATCTACATAGGATTCCAGCGAGAACAGACGGTTTACCAGCTGTTCCTTTGACATTTCCAGACTGAATATGGCAACTGTACGGTTCTGTTTAAACGCCACATGCTGTGCAATGTTCAGTACAAACGCCGTCTTACCCATAGAAGGACGGGCTGCGACCAGGATCAGATCGGAGGGCTGCAGACCGGATGTCTTGTAATCCAGGTCAATAAATCCAGTCGGAATTCCTGTAACAGTTCCCTTACTCTTAGATGCTTTCTCAATTTTCTCAAGGGCATTTAACACTACCTGCTTGATCGGCACGTATTCACCGTTTCCTCCGCGGTTCTGCACCAGCTCAAAAACCTGCTTCTCTGTCCTTTCAAGGATCGCCTCCAGCGGCTCCTGTCCCTGATAACATTCATCCGCAATCGCTTCATTCATCTTGATCAGACGCCTCAACGTTGCTTTTTCAGAGACGATCTCTGCATAATACTTTACATTTGCCGAGGTTGGAACTGCTGTTACCAGATCCCGGACAAATTCAAGACTACTGATCTCTTCCGGAACAGCTTTTTCACGCAGACGGTTCTGCAGTGTAATCAAGTCAACGGGTTTTCCCTCATTAAAAAGTTCTACCACTGAATCGAAAATTACACCATATGCCTTTTGATAAAAGTCGTCTCCACAAATGATCTCGGCAGCTACTGTAATCGCATCCCGGTCCATCAGTATCGCTCCAACAACAGACTGCTCTGCCTCTATGCTGTGTGGCGGTACTCTCTTAATGAGTGCTTCATCCATGTCTCAGATCCTCCTAAGCTTCCCCAACGTGCACTTTTAATTCAGCAGTCACTTTCTGGTGAAGTTTGACCGGTACAAGATGCATTCCAGGTGTACGGATCGCTTCTTTAATCTGGATCTTTTTCTTATCAAGATCATATCCAAGCTGTTCTTTTACTGCAATTGCAATTTCCTTTGAAGACACAGAACCGAATGTTCTTCCACCTTCCCCGGTCTTGATCTTGAGTTCTACTTTTGCTACCTCTAATTTCTTTGCAAGTTCCTGCGCTGCTTCCAGATGCTCCTGTGCAACCTTTTCTTCATTCTGTTTCTGAAGCTTTAAGTCATTTAAATTCTTTCCATTTGCTTCCAGTCCAAGGTTTTTTTTGAAAATGAAGTTTCTTGCATATCCGTCACTTACATTTACAACCTCGCCTTTTTTCCCAAGGGATTTTACATCTTCCAATAAAATAACTTTCATCTTAAATATCTCCTTCTTCTATCATAATATCGATTGTCTTTTTCAGAGTTTCAATCGCTCTTTCCATATCGGAATATGGAAACTGGGCACCGGCAGTGTTGATATGACCGCCTCCGCCGAGCCGCTCCATAATGATCTGTACATTGATCTCATCAATGGAACGTGCACTGATGTAAATCTTACCATTATATTCAGTCAGTACAAAAGAAGCCTTGATCTCCTCAATATTGAGAAGCTCATTTGATGCCTGTGCTCCGATAATAGTGGGACTTTCAATTCCCAGATGTTCGCCTCGTGCGATCGCAAATACATCCCGATATACCTCAGCACTGCTGATTACTGCAGCTTTTGCCCGGTAAGATGCCATATCATCACGGAGGAGTTTTCTTACATAAGTAACATCTGCGCCACATCTTCTCAGGTACGCAGCTGCCTCAAAGGTCCGGACTCCTGTTCTGGACATGAAATTGTTGGTATCAACCAGAATACCTGCATACATACTGTTCGCTTCCATGGAATTCAAACGCAGATCATCGCCGATATACTGAAGAACCTCTGCTACCATCTCACACGCCGAGGAAGCATATGGCTCAATATACGACAGAACCGCATTCTCAATCACTTCATCACTCTGTCTGTGGTGATCCAGAACCGCAATCGTCTTCGTCAGGCGAAGCAGGCGTTCACATTCTGTCATCTTTGGCTTATTGGTATCAACAACAACTACCATTGTATTGTCATCTGCCAGTTCCTCCGCCTCATGAGAAGTCACAAACAGATCATCCGGATACTTCGGATCATCAGTAAATGCTTCATAAAGCGGTCTGAGTGTCACAGAAATATCGTTCAGGACAATATTGACTTTCTTTTCCATCGCACTTGCTGCCCGGTAAATACCGATTGCCGCACCAAATGAATCCACATCTGCCATCTTATGTCCCATTACGATCACACGCTCTTTTCCGGTGATAAACTCCCGGAGTGCTTCTGCTTTTACTCTTGCTTTTACCCGGGTATTCTTAGCAGTCTGCTCACGCTTTCCGCCATAATAGCTGATTCCCTTGTTATTCTTCACAACTACCTGATCTCCGCCTCTTGCAAGTGCAAGATCGATCGCTATACGGGCATAATTATATCCTGCAGCATAGGTATCTGTACTGAGTCCAAGCCCAATACTTAATGTAACCGGAATCTGATTGCCGATACTGACTCCTTTTACCTCATCAAGTAAAGAAAAACGGTCTTTTTCCATTCGATTGAAGCTTTCTTTTTTAATTACAACAAAATATTTGTCTTTCTCAAGCTTCTTCACAATACCGGAAAAATCCGCAATATACTGGTTGATCTTACGGTCGATCAATGCCACCAGAAGAGACTGCCTTACTTCCTCAACACTTTCCATGACCTCTTCATAGTTATCAATATAAACCAGTCCGGCCACCAGCCGCTGCTCTTCATTCGCCCGGATATACCGGTTCAGCTCTGTCACATCCTGAAGATGTATCGCAATAAAATATTCCTTTTCCTCCGGTATCTCCAGAAGCTGCTCTGTCTCACTGAAACCTTCGACCGATACGCACTGGATCTCAGCCTGATAATCTCTGTCAAGATAATTGAATTCCAGGCTTACCGATTCATTCTCTTCCTTTGGAAATACGCCCCGGTTCAACTCCGGAATATATTTACTCAGATAGGTATCCTTCCGGATAGTCGTCCCAAGGACTTCCCGGAACTGTGTGTTCGTCCAGATGATTTTTCCATCATCCAGTAAAATCGCATATGGAATCGAAAGTTCCTTCAGAAGTGTATTCTGGACAATCCCGTACTGCGCTGCAAACTCTACCATGTCTGCCAGAATCAGAGACTTGTTGTAAAAATACATAATGCCAATGACGACTGCATAAACCAGCACAAACGCACTCATAAGCAGCCCGGCCTTTCGATCCATCCTGAAGATCCAGATATTCATCAGGATAAGGAAAAGAATCATAATTCCCGGCCATTGCATATACAATTTCAGTTGTCCCTTTAACTTTATATCCTTTTTCATCTTTCAGCCCTCTTAAAACCTATAGATATTTGTATTATATCACCTTTCCGGATATTAGGGAACTAAAAAATGTGCCAGGGAACGTACACCCTGACACATTTTTCTTTCTTTTATTAAGCTTCGTATCCATTCGGATTCATTGTCTGCCATCTCCATGAATCCTCACACATCTTGTCGATTCCGCGTTCTGCAACCCATCCGAGCTCGTTCTTTGCTTTTTCTGCATTACAGTAGCATGTTGCGATATCTCCGGCTCTTCTTGGCTTGATCTGGTAAGGGATCTCTTTTCCACATGCTTTTTCAAATGCATGCAATACATCCAGTACTGAATATCCCACTCCGGTTCCAAGATTATAAATGCTTACGCCTGATTTTTCCTGGATCTTCTTCAGCGCCTTTACGTGTCCAATTGCAAGGTCAACCACATGGATGTAGTCTCTCACACCTGTTCCGTCCGGTGTATCATAATCATCACCAAATACCCCCAGGCATTCCAGCTTACCGATTGCAACCTGTGCAATATATGGAAGCAGGTTGTTCGGGATACCCTTCGGATCTTCTCCCATCAGTCCACTCTCATGTGCGCCGATCGGATTGAAGTAACGAAGAAGGACAACATTCCACTCCGGATCTGCCTTATGCAGGTCTGTCAGGATCTGCTCAAGCATCCATTTTGTCCATCCATAAGGATTCGTACAGGTTCCCTTCGGGCATTCTTCTGTAATCGGGATAAATGCCGGATCACCATATACCGTTGCTGAAGAACTGAAGATGATGTTCTTCACATTATGGTTACGCATAACATCACAAAGTGTAAGTGTACCTGCAATATTGTTCTGATAATATTCAAGTGGCTTTGCAACAGATTCTCCGACTGCTTTAAGTCCTGCGAAATGAATGACACATTCTACACTTTCTTTGTCAAAAATCTGATCCAGTGCTTCTTTATCTCTGATATCTGCTTTATAAAATGTAACGTTCTTACCGGTGATCTTCTCTACACGTCTGATTGCTTCTTCAGAAGCATTGCAAAGATTATCTACTACAATAACTTCATATCCTGCATTCAGCATCTCTACACATGTGTGACTGCCGATAAATCCGGCTCCGCCTGTTACTAAAATTGCCATGATTTTTTCCTCCTGAAATTAGAATCATTTACTTTTCTTTACACACTATAGCACACATCCTGCCTATATGGAAGTGTTTTTACTAAATTATTTATATTTTTTAGTAAATCAAATGAACTATTTACTAAATTTTAACACATTCCTACTCTTCCCAGAGATTTTCCGGATAAAGACCTTCTTTTTTCAGATTGCGGATTGCTTCTACGACAACCGGTTTGTCTTCTTTATAAGTTACGCCGTACCATTTGTCTTCCGACGGAAGAACCGCTGCTGTTGCGCGGTCTGCCTCCAGAAGATTGCTTACGACTGCCGGCAGAAAATATTCACACTTCATCGGATTTTCAGTAAGTCCTTTCTTCAGGAACTGTGGAAATTCTGCTTTCAGCTCGTCCAGTATGCTTCTCGTAAATCCCCACATATTCATGGAAACCAGTGTATCCTCTGGTAAATTTTCCCAGGTTTCGCCATCATTTTCGGTAAACGCAATCTTACCGTCACGCTTCTCAATGCGGGTTCTTTCGGTAATATTTACCAGTTCCCCTTCTTCATTGGTCGTACAGATTCCTCTTGCCACATGACCATTGTCTGTTACTGTATTCTTCAGAAGATATCCGACCATCGCATAACGATACTTATCATCATCCTCATGCTCAGACAGATAATTATAAATTGCTTCAAACGCATGTCTTCCATAATAATCATCTGCATTGATAACAGCAAATGGCCCGTCGATCTCATCAATGCAGCTGAGGACTGCATGTCCGGTTCCCCACGGTTTCACTCTGCCTTCCGGAACTTCAAAACCTTCCGGAATGTTGTTGATATCCTGAAATACATAAGAAACCTCCATATATTTTGCCATACGGTTTCCTACTGCTTCTCTGAAACTGTCTTCATTTTCTTTCTTTATAATAAAAATAACCTTCTCAAATCCGGCTCTTTTTGCATCAAACAGGGAAAAATCCATAATGATGTGTCCCTCTTTATCAACTGGATCGATCTGTTTAAGTCCGCCATAACGGCTTCCCATTCCTGCTGCCATAATTACTAAAACTGGTTTTTTCATAATTGATTCTCCAATTCTTTTTTAGATTTCAAAACTTTCTCTTTCTTATTCTAACCCCAAATGACTCCTTTTTCAATCGTCTGCCAGCCAGAAAAACAGTAAAAAAACAGGACTTCCAAAACGGAAATCCTGTTCTGATCATATTCGATTAATCCTGAACGTATGGCATTAAAGCGATATGTCTTGCTCTCTTGATTGCTACTGTAAGAGCTCTCTGATGTTTTGCACAGTTTCCTGTGATTCTTCTCGGAAGGATTTTTCCTCTCTCAGAAACATATTTCTTTAATTTTGCTGTATCTTTGTAATCGATTTCGTTGTTTTCTTTACCACAGAATACACAAACTTTTTTTCTTCTGCGTCCGCCTCTTCTCTTCATTGGAGAATCCGGTCTGTTTCCTTTTTCGAATGCCATTGTACACATCTCCTTTCAACCTTAATTAAACGGTAACTCCTCATCAATTCCGTCTGGAATGTTCATGAAACCGTCACCTGCATCAGCGCTTGGCGCCGGTGCCGGGGCTGTCTGATAAGACTGTGTATTAGCACTGCTAGCATTCTTACTTTCTGCGAATTCCTGTTCCTCAACAACAACTTCTGTTGTATAGACCTTTACACCATCCCTGTTGGTATAGCTTCCGGTCTGGATTCTTCCGCAAACCACTACGCGCATTCCCTGACGGAAATAACGTTCTGTAAATTCAGCACTCTTTCCGAACACAACACAGTTAATAAAATCTGCGGTCTGTTCTCCGTCACGCTTGAATCTACGGTCTACAGCTAATGTATATCTTGCAATAGCGAGAGCGTTCTCACCTTGTGAATATCTCACTTCAGGATCTCTTGTCAGACGTCCCATTAAAACTACTTTATTCATACGTTGCCTCTTTCTAAGCTTCCTGTTTCACGCATAAATATCTGATTACACCATCCATGATACGAATTCTTTCTTCGATTTCGCCTGGTGTTGTTGTTTCAGATTCAAAGTGAATGAAGTAGTAGTAAGCTTCTTTCATCTTCTGGATTTCGTAAGCTAATCTCTTCTTTCCCCATTCGTCAACGTCAGTAATGTTACCACCGAAACGTGTAACAAGTGCTTTCACCTTTTCGATTACTTCTGCTCTGGCGTCGTCTTCGAGTTTTGCGCTGACAACAACTGCTAATTCATATTTGCTCATGTCCTGCACCTCCTTATGGTCTTTTGGCTCCCGGATCCGCCGGGAACAAGGATAAATAATATATCACAAGTTGGTATGATATCATAATTCAAGCTTTGTTTCAAGCCTTTTTTCTTATTTCTTTTGTATTTTTTTCAACCAGTCTGCGCGGTACCATTACCTGGTGTCCGCATCCCTGACATTTCAGACGAAAATCCGCCCCTACTCTCAGGATCTCCCACTCTGAGCTTCCGCACGGATGCGGTTTTTTCATCCGGATCACATCTCCGACTTCAAATTTTGCTTCTGCTGCCATCGCTTTACTCCTCTTTTATTCTCCTGCCGGCTGTACATTTACCCTGACACCGTGTACGATCGTTCTGTCATCATTTCCCTCCCGTGTACAGGTGGACAACGTCACGATCTGCGAATCATTTCCCACTTCCACACCTGTATCATACAAAGAAGACGCCTTCGTTGCTTCAAGGAAGGATGCAAACGCCGCATCATCTGCGAACTGATATGTATAGCCTTCGGAAGTATCTTTTACCACTCCAACAGAATAAATCTGATAAGTAGCCACATTGCCATCCGGTGTATAAATATAGAAGGAAGGGTATTTTTCCCAGAAACTTTTTTCGTGATACTGCTCCAGCTCATTAAACATCGTTCCATTATACATATAATGTCCGTAAATGATCGTGTTTCTGTCATTAAAATCCGCATGATTATAAGCATTTACAAAAATCGTTCCTACGGTATTGTCATATCCTTTGAATGTCTTACTCAGATATTCTGAATTATCACTTCCCTGCACAACCGGATAATTGATCACCGCCGGTTCATCAAAACGGATCCATGCAACCACATCCGGATTGATCTGTCTGAGTGCATCGAAATCCACGGAAAATCTGCTTCCATCCTGATCGTCCGTCCCGTTCTCCTGTTCCCCCTTATCTTCCGTAACCGCAAGCTTTACCAGATCATTATACTCACTTTCCCCTTTGTGATATCCGTTAAAGATTTTATACAGCTGAAAGGCAGAAAATGCAAACACACAGATTGCAACGATCAAAATGACCGTACTGATGATTCCACCTTTTTTCTTGCGCCGATCACGCCTGGAATGCTTTCCATACCGACCATATTCTTTCCGTCCCATAATTTCCTCCTTGGCTTTTTATATATGATATTCCCGGACTGCTCCATTGCCATGTAATCTCAGAAGTCCTATTTTCTTCCATATTTTCACGATATCAGCAGTATAACATACTTTTTAGAGTTTTTTAATAGAGAGTTTATTGATTTTTGTGTGTGCAGGCGTACAATGTAAACCATCGTATAGTATCATATGATGTTGTGGTCAAAAGGTATTTTGACCCCTTTGATACCAGATTGCTACGTGCTTTCTGGCCTTTTGCCCCTGGTATCATCATATTCTATAAATAAAAAAGATTGGGTGAACATTATGAAAGAAAAACTGATGCGTTTTATGTATGGAAGGTACGGAGTAGATACCTTCGGCAAATTTCTCTTATGGAGCGGCGTAATTCTGATGCTGATCACAAGCATCTTCCATTTTCGTATTTTTTATGTAATTGGGTGGGCATTCGTGATATACTCTTACTATCGCATGTTTTCACGTCAAACCTACAAGCGTGCACTGGAAAACCAGAAATTTCTCCAGCACACTTCAAAGATCCGTGGATTTTTTGCAAAACAGAAGTATATGGCAACGCAGCGCAAGACACACCACATTTACAAGTGTCCAAACTGCAAACAGAAGATCCGTGTCCCAAAGGGAAAAGGTAAAATTGAGATCCGCTGTCCAAAATGCCAGACTACTTTTATCAAAAAAAGCTAACGATCAGGAGAATAATCAATTATGCAGGATCCTTACTCAATACTCGGCGTTTCACGGGATGCTTCCGACGAGGATATCAAGAAAGCCTACCGCAAATTAAGCCGTATTTATCATCCGGATGCCAATATCAACAATCCAAATAAAGATCAGGCAGAAGCCAAATTCAAAGAAATCCAACAGGCTTACCAGCAGATTATAAAAGAAAAAGAAATGGGTGCCTCCGGATATACCGGAACAGGCTCCGGAGGTTATGGCGATGCCGGAAGCGGATACGGAGGTTTTGGCGGTTTTGGTCCATTCGGCGGTTTCTACGGTCAGTATACCAATCAGAATCAGCAGACAACCGAGACAGAAGAAGATATTCATCTGCGTGCCGCCGCCAATTATCTGAACAGTGGTCATTATAAAGAAGCTTTAAATGTCCTTTCAGGAATCAAAGACCGTTCTGCCAGATGGTACTATTACAGCTCTATCGCCAATTCCGGCATGGGCAATAATGTCCTCGCCCTGGAGCACGCCAAAGAAGCTCTTCGTCTGGAGCCGTCCAACTATCAATATCAGTCTCTTGTCAGCCGTCTTGAAAATGGTGGAAGCTGGTATCGTACACAACAGACAATGTATGGCGGTACACCAACGATCAACAATGATTTCTGCGTGAAGCTCTGCATTGCCAACATCATGTGCAATCTCTGCTGTGGCGGCGGTGGATTCTTCTGCGGTTCTCCTTATACATACCACTAAATGACAGGAGGAAATACTATATGTTAGATTATCTTGTTGTCTATGACAGTGAGACAGGAAATACAAAAAAAATAGCAACAGAAATTTTTGCATCCCTTCCGGGGATGTCCAAAGATCTGATAAATCTTCATGAACGTACCGATTTCCCAGAAGCCAAAATTTATTTTGTTGGTTTCTGTGTTCACCGCGGAACCTGCCGCCTCGAGATTGGCAACTTCCTTTCCGGTCTGTCGGGCAAATCCGTTGCTCTCTTTGGAACCTGCGGTGCCGGAAACAGCCCGGAATACTACAAAGAGATCGCATCCAGCGTCCGGATCTGGCTTGAAGATGACAACCACTATCTCGGTTCTTTTATCTGCCAGGGGAAAATGCCGCTTGCTGTCCGTCAAAAATATGAATCCTTGCTGAACACACCAAAAGATTGCGATTGCCAGCAAATCCGAAGGCAATTACAGAATTTTGACGAAGCAATGATTCATCCGACACGCACAGACCTTGAAAATGCGGCTCTTTTTGCTACCGAATGTATAGAAAAAGTTAAGTCCTTGTAAAAAAAGTGTAAAAAAATATCGTTTCAGTCTACCTATGGAAACTTTCTTGTTATATAATAAGAGTGTCGTATAGCGTCACTTTGTGTGATCTGCATGCAGACTTTTCATATTTAAAGTAGCTGTACGATATTTTTTTTGCGACAAAATGTAAACTAATGCTTAAAGAAAAGGAAAACAAAATTATGGGAATTACAATGGTTTTGTCATTGCTCAGTGGGGTAGCCCTGTTTTTATACGGTATGTCACTGATGGGCGACAGTCTGAAGAAAGTTGCCGGCAATAAGCTTGAACTTATTTTATACAGGCTGACCAATACTCCTCTGAAAGGACTTCTGCTCGGTACTGTCGTAACCGCTATCATTCAGTCATCCTCTGCAACGACAGTTATGGTAGTCGGATTTGTAAACTCTGGTATGATGAAGGTCGCACAGGCAATTGGTATCATCATGGGTGCCAACATCGGAACCAGTATCACCGGATGGATCCTATGTCTCTCCTACATTGATGGTTCCAGCGGAATCGCGCAGCTTTTATCAACCGCTACAATTTCTGCAATCGTAGCAATCATCGGAATTATTTTCCGTACATTTATCAAGAAAAAACCGTATTCTGATATCGGTGACATCATGCTTGGCTTTGCGATCCTGATGATCGGAATGCAGACCATGAGCGGTGCTGTCTCTCCTCTGAAAGAGAATCCGCATTTCGTCAGACTTCTGACCATGTTCACGAATCCATTTATGGGAATCCTTGTCGGGATCGTATTTACAGCAGTTTTGCAGAGTGCTTCTGCTTCTGTAGGTATCCTCCAGGCACTGTCCATTACCGGATCGATCACCTTTGCAGCTGCACTTCCGATCACAATGGGTATCGGCGTTGGCGCCGCATGTCCGGTTCTTCTTTCCTCAATCGGAACGAACAAGAACGGAAAGCGTACTGCTCTGATCTATCTGCTGAACGATTTATTTGGTATGATTTTCTGGTCCATCGTATTCTATTCTGTAAATGCCATCGTGCATTTCCCATTTATGGGTGAAATTATGTCACCTTTCCGTGTGGCACTTTTGAATACGGTATTCCGGCTTCTGACGATCCTTGTTCTTGCTCCATTTATCGGCAAGATTGAAAAGCTTGTCTTCTTCCTTATTAAGGATACCGATGAAGACAACGAAGAGCAGGCAGATTTCGATCTTCTTGAGGAACGTTTCCTCAATTATCCGCCACTGGCAATCACACAGAGCCAGCTTGCAGTCAACGGAATGGCAAAGAAAGCATACAAAAATATCCGTCGCGCCCTTGCACTGCTGAAAGATTTTTCAGATAATAAGTTCAACAAAATTCAGGAAAAGGAAAATCTGATCGACAAATACGAAGATAAACTGGGAACCTATCTGATGCAGCTCAATATGCACGACCTGACACCGGAACAGTCCAAACAGACCGCCAAGTTCCTTCATACGATCAGTGATTTTGAACGTCTGGGTGACCATGCAGTCAATATTTCCCGTGTTGCACAGGAACTTCATGAAAAATCACGTATTTTTTCAGATGCAGCCAAATACGAGCTTCATGTTCTTGAATCCGCATTAAAAGAGCTCCTTGATCTCACGATCAATTCATTTGTAGATGAAGACCTTGTAAATGCTGCCAAAGTAGAACCGCTTCGCGAACTGATCGGTATTTTATGCAACGATTTGAAAATGCGTCATATTAAAAGGCTCCGTAACGGGCAGTGTGATCTGAACACCGGATTTGCATTTAACGATCTGCTCACCAACTATGATCGTATTGCAGCCCACTGTTCTAACATTGCCGTTGCGATCCTGGAACTGGATTCTTCCAATTTCGATATGCACGAATACACTAAGAGTGTACGGAAATTGAAAGACAACAATTATGTATCCACCTTTGATTATTACGAGCAGAAATATAATATCAACGGTTATCAGCCGGAAGCGGAACAGGATACAAAAGCAGCCGCCAAAAACCCGGTCAAAGCTGTTGAAGCCAAAAAATAATCTTATAACGAGAAAGGAATCTGCTGTAATGTCTTCTTTAAATATTTCATCACAGGCGCACATTGCCAGTCAGTCCGTCATCCTAGGTGATGTCACCATCGGTGCAGACTCAAGTGTGTTCTATTATGCCGTTGTCCGCGGTGATGAATCGTCTATCACGATTGGCAAGCGAAGTAATATCCAGGATAACAGTACCGTCCATGTAGATTACGGTTTTCCGACCGTTATCGGTGATGATGTCACTGTTGGTCACAACTGTGTGATCCACGGCTGTACAATTGGTGACGCGTCTCTAATCGGGATGGGAAGTACGATTTTAAACGGTGCAAAGATTGGAAAGCATTGCCTGATCGGTGCCGGAAGTCTGGTTACTCAGAACACAGTTATTCCGGATGGAATGCTGGTTATCGGAAGCCCGGCAAAAGTAAAAAGACCTCTTACTGAGGAAGAGATCCAGTCAATTTATAAAAATGCTGCGGATTATGTTGCATTATCGGCTGCGCAGTTTGAATAGAATATCAAATCTGAAATATGTACACTAGTAAAAAAAGTATCGAAAATCATTTATGTTTGATTTTCGATACCTTTTTTATCTACTACAACACTTTATTTTTCATCCACGATCTGGAACACATAGAATTTAAGATAATACGATTCTTCTGCCGACCACAGAATCGGATGATCCGGCGCCTGTGTCCGGTATTCTACCTGTCTGATCCTCTTATGCACATTCTGCGCTGCCTGGTGGATCGTCTTCGTAAAAAGCTCATAATCCATAAAATGCGAGCAGGAACAGGTTGCCAGATATCCGCCTGGTTTTACCAGCTTCATTCCGCGCATATTGATCTCACGATATCCCTTTGTCGCATTCTTGATCGTCTTACGGGATTTGGTAAATGCAGGTGGATCCAGGATTACCACATCATACTGCTTTCCTTCTTCTTCCAGCTTTGGAAGCAGGTCAAATACATCTGCACAGACAAATTCAACTCTATCCTCTAATCCATTGAGTCTTGCGTTCTCTCTTGCCTGTTCTATACCAAGTTCTGAAGCATCTACACCTGTCACATGCTTTGCCCCTGCAATCCCTGCATTCAGCGCAAAAGAGCCTGTGTGCGTGAAGCAGTCCAGCACCTCTGCATCCTTGCAAAGTCTCTGGATTGCCAGACGATTGTATTTCTGATCCAGGAAAAATCCTGTCTTCTGTCCGTCTTTGACATCAACCATATATCTGACACCATTTTCCACAATCTCAACTTTGGTATCAAATTCTTCACCGATAAAGCCTTTGACTCTCTCCATGCCTTCATTCTGACGAACCTTTGCATCGCTTCGTTCATACACGCCACGGATCGTAATTCCATCTTCTGAAAGTACCGCTTTCAGAATGTCCACGATTTCTTCTTTCATCCGGTCAATTCCGAGTGCAAGAGACTCTACAACCAACACATCTGAGAATTTATCGATCACCAGTCCGGGAAGAAAATCCGCTTCTCCGAAAATCACACGGCAGCTTGATGTATCTACTGTCTTTTTCCGGTATTCCCACGCATCTCTCACCCGCATTTCCAGAAATGCATGATCGATCTCCTGATCCTGCTTTCTTGTCATCATACGGATCCGGATCTTAGAATTCATATTGATAAATCCTCTTCCCATTCCGTACCCGTCAAAATCATGGACGATCACAATATCACCATTCTCAAATTCTCCCATAATCGAATCAATTTCATTATCGAATATCCAGGCGCCGCCTGATTTCAGCAGACGTCCCTCACCCTTTTTCAATGTCACTATAGCCTGACGCATCTTTTCTCCTTCCACATACTCTTACGTATTCTTCTGCAAATATTATCCACGGAGTCCTGCAATGATCCGACCTGGATAGAGCAGAAGATCCAGTCCATCCTGCATAGATCTGACGCAGAGATCCGCATTTTTCAATAATTTCCCATAGACCCCTTCCCGGTCCATAACAGCGATGGAAAGCGCCGCCTCTTTCAGCATCCACTCATCGTTTCTGCCATTACCGATTGCCACACAGCGTTTTGCACCGGTCGCTTTTACCAATTCCCTTTTATACTCCTTTGCATTACCTGTCGGAAATGTCTCCAGGATCACCGGAAGCCCTTCGCACTGCGCTTTCGCATTTCCATGCGTATCTGCAGTCAGTACATAAATTCGGAACTGCTCTGAAAGTGCGATAAGACGTTCCTTCACACTCGGCTGGATCACGCCGTCCACAGCGATCGTCCCGTTCATATCTAAAAATATCGTATCAAGTTCTAATGTTTTATATTCCGGAATAACCAGTTTCATAGGAACTCCTTTCCTGCCATCTGGCATGTTGCTTTTTTTATTATAATACATATTTCATACAGACTCCACATATTTTGTAACAACTGATTTATCTGATAAAGAGGAGGATTGTAAATATGAAACCAGTTGTTGGAATCTTATGCTGTGGCTTCGACGGCAAAAACCAGTTTGTAACCGATACCTATGTGCGGGCAGTCCGCATTTCCGGAGGAATCCCCCTGCTGATACCGCTTCTTCCTCAGGACTTCCCGATCAATTCTTATCTTGACATATGCGATGGATTTCTGCTCCCCGGAGGAGGTGATTTTACACCGTTTCTCTTCAATGAAGATCCACTTCCAGGTGTAGGACAGACCAATCTTTCTGTGGATCTTTTTCAGATTCATTTTGCAGAGGAAATCTTAAAACGTCATCTTCCGGTAATCGGCATCTGCCGGGGTATGCAGGTGCTCAACGCCGCCTGTGGCGGAAGTATCTACCAGGATCTTTCCTGTCAGCCCGGAGATCCTTTTCTGCATATGCAGACCTCACAGAACCGCAGCGATATGTGGCACCAGATTTTCATCGCCAAAGACAGCCATCTTCATAAACTGACCGGAGACACTCTGTATACCAATAGTTTCCACCATCAGTCCGTTCATCTGCTCGGAAAAAATGTCCATGCATGTGCACACACTTCTGATGGCACAGTTGAGGCAATTGAAATCGAAGGACAGCCTTTTGCACTTGGCGTTCAGTGGCATCCGGAATCCATGTTTTTTACTTCTCCATGTATGCGGGAATTGTTTTCGCTTTTCGTCCGGTCGATGCTTCCCGGAACAGATTAAATCCCTTTTGTCGGGCTGCAGACTCTGCTGTCTGCGGTCCCTTCAGAATATATGTATACTATGTTCACAAACGTTCATAATTCTTTCAAATTATAAACACACTTTTTTCACAAGATACGAGTATACTAATAATTGTCAAAAGGAAATAAACCTTTTCACATAATAAAATTTTTCTTTTTCATAAACGCCGATATTCGGGAAACCGGATATCGGCTCTCCTCATTTTCAGGGGTTATTTCAGATATTCCAGAAGTCCTCGCAGGTCTGGAACGACATGATCTGCCATCTTTTTGACCTCTTCGTCTGCAGGTGTCAGATCCGGAACCATCGTCACATGGCAGTCCGCCTGGTAAGCCGCATTTACCCCGTTCGGTGAATCTTCGACCGCCATGCACTCTTCAGGCTTCCGCCCGATCTTCTCACAGGCATAGAGATACACATCCGGTCTCGGTTTTCCCAATTTCACCATAGATGCACTGATGATTTCATCAAACAGCTCTTTAAATCCGACCATTTCCAGATAACGCACAGCCCTGTCTTCCGCTGTAGCCGTCACGACTGCCGTCTGATAACCACGTCTTTTCAGCTCCTTGATCGTCTCTTCCACATACGGTTTCTTCTCAATTCCGAAACGCGCAATATGATCACTCATCAGCTCCTGTCTGCGCCGTCTGAGCTCATCGTATGGGAAATCCTCTCCAAAAATTCCCTTCATCTGCTCTCTTGCAAATACGGATGCACAGCTGCGGAATTTGTATGCCGTTTCCAGATCCAACCGGTATCCCGCCTCCCGCATTGCCTTTTGTTTGTATACTGTCAGATATTTCTCTGTATCGATCAGGATGCCATCCATATCAAAAAGTACTGCTTTCATCTTGTCCTCCTGTAGTATATTTCATTTTGTAAAAACAATTACTTTCTATATCATACCATTCCCTTCAGGAAGAAAAAAGACGGAGATTTTATTCTCCGCCTTTTGAATGTTTGCTTATATCTATTTTGTATTTTCTGTGCTGCCGGTACTTCCTGTACTGTTTGAACCGCTTTTGCTGCTGTCAGATGAAGTACTTTTCACCTGCTTGCAGTTGTCTGCTACCCAGTCTTCTACGATATCCAGTCTTGCTGTCTTCTCCAGATTCTCCAGGTTTCCAGCATCTTCCAGTGCTTTTTTGAGTGCATCTACATCTTCGTATCCGTAAGCCTTTGCATACTCCTTATACTTCTTCTCAAGTGTCTTATCTGACACATCGATCTTTGCTTTCTCAATGATCAGATCTGCCGCAAGGTTGGCCTTTACCTGATCCTTTGCAGCCTGGGTTGCCTTTGAATTAAAAGTTTCCTCATCCATATTCATATATTGTTTAAGGAAATCTGCAAAATCAAGGTTATAATAAGATGCCATATTCTTATACTGTGTCTTGATCGAACTGATCATATTCTTCAGATCCTTCTTCGGATACTTGTTCACAGTTGTGTTCTCAAGTACTGCTTTCCATGCATTTTCCTTGATTGTATTCTGCTGGTTTTCTTTGCCGTTTTTTTTCAGAGATTTTTTAATTTCCTTTTTGTACTCTTCCACCGTCTTGGAAGTATCAGAAACACTCTGTACAAATTCATCGGTAAGTTCCGGTACATCGGTCTGGCTGATTCCCTTCAGTGTAACGGTAAATACAACTGCCTGACCTGCAAGATCTTCATTTCCATAGTTCTCCGGGAAAGTCAGATCCAGATCAAAAGTATCGCCAATATTGTGTCCGACAACGCCATCCTCAAATCCGTCAATAAACTGACCACTTCCTAATGTAAGCTGTGCATCTGTCGCTGTTCCACCATCAAATGCCACACCATCTTTCTTTCCTTCGTAGTCAATCGTTACCGTATCTCCGGTTTGTGCTGCACGGTCTGTAACTTCTGTTGTAGTTGATTTAGACTGAAGTACACTGTTGATCTGTGCTTCTACATCATTATCCGATACCGCATCCGCATCTACTTTATCAATCTCCACACCTTTATATTTTGTAATCGTAACATAATCATTGGAAATCTCACCGGAGCATCCGGTAAGAAATAATGACAATGCACAGATACCTGCTACCAGTACTGCTAATTTCTTTTTCATTTTCTTTTACACCTCTTATATCTTCATTCTCTCTGACTGTCCAAATCACCCACATCAGAGCGCTACATATGATTATAACACATAATCCGTCATTGAAAAGGGATTTCCCAAAATTCACATTTATTTCAGATTTTCCATTACTTTCAAAAAGCCGCCAAAAACTTCAAATTACTTGCACTTGTCTACAAACAATGCTACAATAAGCTATGTGTAAATATGATTTGAGGAGGAAAACCCGTGAGTAAGATAACGATCGTATTACTGGTAATTCTTGCCGTACTGCTTATCGCCCTGGTTGTTCTGTATTTCCTCGGTAAGAAAGCGCAGAAAAAGCAGGCAGAACAGGAAGAGATGATTGCAGCTGCTGCACAGCAGGTCAACATCCTGGTTATCGACAAAGGTAAGATGAAGCTTAAAGATGCCGGTTTCCCGTCAGTTGTTCTTGAGAATACACCTAAGTATCTTCGTCGTTCAAAGGTACCTGTAGTCAAGGCAAAAGTCGGACCAAAGATCATGACTCTGATGTGTGATGCAAGCATCTATGATCTTATTCCAGTCAAAAAAGAAGTAAAAGCAACCGTAAGCGGTATTTACATCACTGCAGTAAAAGGAGTCAGAGGTTCTCTTGAGACTCCACCTAAGAAAAAAGGATTCTGGGCAAGACTGCGGAACAAGTAACAAAAAAGGGTAAATGATTCTGAGCTGATTGAATCATTTACCCTTTTTGTTTTATTTTCCTGAAATTGCTTCCTCTGCCTGTGCTTTCGGTCTTATGCTCATTGCGATCCGGCAGTCTGCCGTCGCTTCATGATTCACATCAAGCCCGTACTCCACAGCAATATCAATTCGCTCATCATCCACATTCACATCCAGCTTCCGTGTATGAATTCCAACATGAAGCTGCCCATACGGTGTATCATAATATGTGACATTCATCTGATTCTTCTCAAATACCATATGTGCATTCGTAATTCCGCTCTTCATGATCTCCATCGAATCTTCACCGGTGATCTTGATCTTATTCTTAACCACCCCCGGAATCCCTTCCATTACTTCATCATAAAGAATATAATGCTTTCCGTTCTTCCAGTAATAGCTCGCCGGAGTGATCACTTCGATCGGCTCATTCTCTTCATTTTCTTTCGGATCTGCAAATACCATATCATGCAGTCCGGAAATCGTCAATAATACATCCTGTGTCATACACGTCATCCAATCTGTCTGTTATTAGATGGCAAGCTGTTTTGCGATATCGTACTGGTACTCCGGAATTCCTTTCTGCATTGCCAGTGCTTCGTTGATATCGAAGTCAATATACTCGCCATGTTTGTATCCTACTACACGGTTTGTCTTTCCTTCAAGAAGAAGATCTACAGCAAGAGATCCCATGATAGATGCATAAACTCTGTCTTTTGCTGTCGGGCTTCCTCCACGCTGCATATGACCAAGAATAGTAGCACGTGTCTCCATACCCGTCTCTTTTTCGATTCTCTTTGCCATATTCATAGAATCACCGATACCTTCGGCATTGATGATAATGTAATGCTTTTTACCGCGTTTTCTGCTTTCTTTGATGTCTGCAATGATCTTTGCTTCATCGTAGTCATGTTCCTCAGGAAGAAGAATCTTCTCTGCTCCATTGGCAATACCACACCACAGTGCAAGGTATCCCGCATCACGTCCCATAACTTCGATAATACTACATCTTTCATGTGATGTAGATGTATCACGTACTTTGTCAATTGCTTCCATCGCTGTATTAACCGCTGTATCGAATCCGATTGTGTATTCTGTACATGCGATATCAAGATCGATCGTTCCCGGAAGTCCGATTGTATTTACTCCAAAATCAGATAATTTCTGTGCTCCCTTGAAGGAACCGTCTCCTCCGATAACTACCAGACCGTCAATTCCATATTTCTTACAGATTGCTGCTGCTTTCTGCTGTCCTTCTGGTGTACGCATTTCCTCGCAACGGGCTGTCAGAAGAATCGTTCCACCTCTCTGGATCGTGTCTGATACATCTCTGGCACTTAAATCAATAATTTCCTCGTTAAGAAGTCCTGAATAACCTCTTCTGATTCCTCTTACCTTCAGTCCTTTTCCCAATGCGGTTCTTACAACTGCACGGATTGCAGCGTTCATTCCCGGTGCGTCTCCACCACTGGTCAATACGCCGATAGTTCTGATTACTTTTTCTGCCATGATATGTCTCCTCCGTCTCTTCTACTTTGTAACTTTACTATCCTTTTGCTTAATTTATCTCAATCCACACGTTATTGTATAATATTCACCCCTTCATTTCAATGGGTTTTTCTATTACTTTTACACAATCTTCTCCAAAATAATTCGTCAATCTGCTTAAAATTCCAGGTTCTACCTGGATATTTGCGTTTTTAGGCAGTCTTTTTACCGCTCTCTCCGCTTTGCAGAAGATTACAACCTGGTCCTCACCCTCACTTTCCGCGAGCATCCGGAACAGATTCTGCTCATCTTGAAGGTAACTCTGTTTGTCGGCATACTGGATCCACAGTTCTTTTTTCGTCATATCAAACGGAATCACCTCTTCACAGATCAGCTTACTTGCATTATCATCTTCTTCCGATACACGTCCCCGCACAAATACTTTGCTGTCCTCCTGCAGATACTGCTGGCTTTTCTCATAGCTCTGCGGGAAAATGACAACCTCTACCGTTCCAAGAAGATCCTCTACGGTAATAAATGCCATCGTTTGATTCTTCTTTGTATATTTGATCATCTTCGATGTGATCATACCACCGATGATCTCCCTTGACCCGTCACGTACTTTTGTCCGTCCGGTCTCTTCATCAAGCTGAAAATCCAATGTCGTTGCGGAAATACTCTTGCGCCATTTCTCTTCATATTCTTCCAATGGATGTCCGCTGATATACACGCCGAGTACTTCTTTTTCAAATGCAAGCATCGTTTCCTTCTGGTATTCTCCCACATCCGGAAGCGTGACCTCAAATTCTTTTTTCTGTTCGTCATCTACAATATCAAAGAGCGACATCTGTCCGGCAAGCGAATTTTTCTTGTTCTGTGCTACCTGATCCATGATCTGTACATAAATGATCATAAACTGCTTTCTGGTCCCTTTCAGACTGTCAAATGCGCCGGATTTGATAAAGTTTTCTACCGCACGTTTATTGACTTCCTTACCGGAAAGCCGTTCCAGAAAATCCTTCAGATCACGAAACGTGCCATGCTCTTCTCTGTCCCGGATGATCTGCTCGATCACCGGTCTTCCAACCCCCTTGATCGCCGCAAGTCCGTAACGGATATTACCGTTATCTACAGAAAAATCACCAACCCCACGATTGATATCCGGCGGCAGGATAGAAATTCCCATCTGTCGGCAAGTGTAAATGTATTCGGCAACCTTTCCCGGATTGTCGATGACAGAAGTCATAAGCGCTGCCATATATTCTACCGGATAATAATATTTCAGATACGCTGTCTGGTATGAGACAACCGCATACGCTGCCGCATGTGATTTGTTGAACGCATACTTTGCAAAATCGATCATTTCATCATAGATCTTATTCGCAACCTTTTCATCGATTCCATTTTTGACACAACCCGGAATGCCTTCTTCTTCATTACCATATACAAAATTCTGACGCTCTCTCTGCATCACGTCGCCCTTTTTCTTACTCATGGCACGGCGTACAAGGTCGCTTCGCCCAAGTGAATATCCGGCAAGGTCACGCACAATCTGCATAACCTGTTCCTGGTATACAATGCAGCCATAGGTCGGTGCCAGGATCGGCTTTAACTGCGGGCATTCGTAAGTAATCAGCTCCGGATGGTTCTTTCCTTTGATATACTGTGGAATGAAATCCATCGGACCTGGCCGGTAAAGAGAAATTCCGGCGATAATATCTTCCAGACTCTGTGGACGAAGTTCCTTCATGAAGCTCTTCATCCCTGCACTTTCTATCTGGAAAATGCCGTCCGTCTTGCCGGTTCCGATATAGTCAAGCACTGCTTTATCATTATAATTTAATTTTTCTGTTACCAGCTTCACACCGGTACTTTTTTCAACCAGTCTGATCGCATCCTGGATGACGGTCAGGGTACGAAGTCCAAGGAAATCCATTTTCAGAAGTCCCAGTTCTTCCAGCGTGGTCATGGTAAACTGTGTGACTACATTGTTGTCCGCTCCAAGTGCCAGCGGAACATATTCATCCACATCCTTCTGGCTGATCACGACTCCCGCGGCATGCATGGATGTATGCCGTGGCAGACCTTCCAGTCTCTTTGACATATCGATCAGCTCTTTTACCTGTGGGTCTTCATCATAGAGCTTCTTCAGCTCATGGTTCATCTTCAGGGATTTATCCAGTGTAATATTCAGTTCTTTCGGAATCATCTTTGCAATTGAATCCACAAAAGCATACGGAAGATCCATAACTCTTCCCACATCCCGCAGCACCCCGCGCGCCTGCAGTGTACCAAAGGTTACGATCTGCACTACCCGGTCTTTGCCGTATTTACGCACAACATAATCAATGACTTCCTGCCTTCTTTCAAAGCAGAAGTCCACGTCGATATCGGGCATGGACACACGTTCCGGATTCAGAAAACGCTCGAACAGCAGCTGATACCGGATCGGATCGATATTGGTGATCGCAAGTGTGTACGCCACAATGCTTCCTGCCGCAGATCCACGCCCAGGTCCAACCATGATTCCGTTGCTTTTTGCAAAATGAATGAAATCCCATACAATAAGGAAGTAATCCACGTAACCCATGCTTTTGATAACGCCCAATTCATAATTCAGGCGCTCCACAAGGGCTGGATCCGGGTCTTCTCCATATCGTCTTTTTAGTCCGTCAAAACAGAGCTTATTCAAATATTCCCATGAGGTAAATCCTTCCGGCACATCGAATTTCGGAAGCTTTGTCACACCAAATTCAATCTCTACATGGCATCTGTCTGCAATCTTCTGTGTATTTTCCAGCGCCTCCGGTGCATATGGGAAAAGTGCTGCCATCTCTTCTTTGGACTTCACGTAGTACTGTCCGCCTTCATAGCGCATCCGATCCTCGTCTGCGAGCTTTTTCCCTGTCTGAAGGCAAAGCAGGATATCATGTGGCTTTTCATCTTCTGCGTAAGTATAATGCACGTCATTTGTCGCCACAAGGTCGATTCCAATCTCCTGCGACAGACGCATCAACTGCTGGTTAACGGTGCGCTGTTCCGGGATCCCATGATCCTGCAGTTCCAGGAAAAAGTTGCCTTTCCCAAAAATCTGTTCATAATGAAGCGCAGCTTTTTTTCCTTCTTCATACATCCCTCTCGCCAGGTTTCTCTGTACCTCTCCGGCAAGACATGCACTGAGGGCAATGATTCCTTCGTGATAGGTCTCCAGAAGCTCATAATCTACTCTTGGCTTATAATAGTAACCTTCCGTAAATGCACGTGACACGATCTTCATCAGATTGGCGTATCCTGTATTATTCTCGGCAAGAAGTACCAGGTGATAATATCGGTCCTCATCGCGTCCTACGGCTGTTTTATCGAATCTGGATCCCGGTGCCACATAGACTTCACATCCCAGTACAGGATTGATTCCTGCCGCTCTTGCGGCTCTGTAGAAGTCAATGACGCCATACATGACACCGTGGTCTGTGATCGCAGCCGCTGTCATCCCCAGTTCTTTGACTCTGGCAACATATTCTTTAATTTTATTCGAACCGTCCAGAAGGCTGTATTCCGTGTGGACGTGCAAATGCGCAAAATTCATATTGTGTTCGCTCCTTTTCTCTGTGTTCCATTTTAGCAGAAATGATGGGGATTTCCAACTGGTGTGGGGAAAATTTTATAGGTTGGTGGGCGGCGGATTTTCAAATATATGTACTCCGGTTCCCCTCGGCAAAACATTCCGATGAACCCCTGAAAGCGGGAATCGTGTTCAGCAAAGGCTTCCACGATTCCTGGGTTTCATCTCCATTGCCTCGAAGGGAACCGGAGTACATATATTTGGAAATCCGCCTGTTCAACGGTATCGAATGATTTTTGGGATGTGTTGGAATCTGCAGGAAGAGAATTGATGGAAACACAGATTATACTTACCTGCGCTGTACCACTCATACTCTATGCGAGTGTAAACCTGTTAACTTTCTTTTTGGGGCGTTGGTGTCACAACCTTATTTATCCTCTAACGCAAAAATACCGCCGCATCAGATCTCATTTCCAATGCGGTGGTTTCTTTTCTTACTCCACTGCTTTTACCGCAGCAGACATTTTTTCTTCATTTTGTTTTGAAAAATACAGTTTTGTTTCTCCAATGATCACTTTTCTAAGTGCAATGATTGCGATCAGGTTCGGAATAATCATCAACGCATTCGTGATATCTGCCAGGAGCCAGATTGGTTCCAGCGATAAAAACGGTGCCAGTGCAATTGCTGCAATGTAGATGATCTTATATGGTTTGATCCATTTCGTTGTGCCGGTTAGATAAACCAGGCAGCGTTCTCCATAATAATTCCACCCCAAAATGGTGGTAAATGCAAAGAACATGATTCCTACTGCGATCAGATACATGCCTATATTGTGCGGCAGACACATGTTATATGCAGCTGTAACAAGCGTGCTTCCGTTCATATCCGAACTGTCCATCAACCCGCTGCTGATGATAACTAGTCCTGTCATGGAACAGGTCAGAATCGTAGTAACAAACACACTTGTCATGGAAAGAAGGCCCTGTCTTACACCGGAATTCGTCTTCGCCGCTGCTGCCACGATCGGTGAACTTCCAAGTCCTGCCTCATTTGTATAGACACCTCTGGCAATCCCGGTTCTCATAACCGTCATAAACGTAATGACACCTGTTCCTGCAGTTCCTCCGATTACCGATTCTTTTGCAAATGCACAGGTAAAAATGGTCTTAAAAGCATCCGGTACTGCCGCCCGGTTGATCACCAGCGCCACTACCGAGCCTCCAAGAAAAGTAAGCGCCATAATCGGCACCACAATTTCAGCAACCTTTGAAATACTTTTAATTCCTCCGATCGTTACAACCGCAGTAAGCACTGTTATGATGACTCCTGCTACAATGATCGGTATATGGAATGTCACATTGACAGATTCTGTGATCGCATTTACCTGCGGAAACGTTCCGCAGCCAAATAATGCTGTACATATGCCAAACACAGAAAAGGCTTTTGCAAGCCAGATAAATCTCTCTCCCATACCATTTTGGATATAAAACATCGGTCCGCCGGCCATCTGGTTATTCTCGTCCGTCACTCGGTATTTTACCGCTAAAAGACTTTCTGAATATTTCGTCACCATACCAAGTATGGCTGAAATCCACATCCAGAATAACGATCCCGGTCCACCAATTCGAAGCGCCGTTGCAACTCCAACAATACTTCCCGTTCCTATGTCTGCTGCCATCGTTGTACATAGAGTCGCAAATGCCGATACATCTCCTTCTCCGCTTCCGGTCCCACTTTCTTTTTCAAAAATGGCCCTTACTGCACGTGGAAATTTTGTGATCTGCAGTCCTCTCAATTTAATCGTAAAGTAAAGCCCTGTACCGATCAACAGCAACAATGTCGGAGGTCCCCATACATAACTTTGGATAGTCGTCAGCATCCCCATTAAATTACTCATTTCACTTCTCCTTCGCCTCTGTTATTGTTTTCCATCCATATTCTATTTTTACGATAATCTTTTCCCCACTAGATTTTTTTCTTCACCTTCTTAATCAACTTGTTTTTTGAAAAAGCTCTCTCCGTTCATAAAATTGTTCATTTTTCTTATTTCCGCTTCGACTTTCTTTATGCATATTATACATAACATTTCTGCCCGTGACAAATCAATTCTTTTTCTTTATAATAGAATTTCTTAATATATAATGAACGTCCATTTTCATTAAGCGACATGAAATTATATTTCCAATAAAATTTTACAAAAAAACCGCCGCATCAGCTTCATTCTGACACAGCGGTACTTTTTTCTTTCATAAAACTAGTGAGTAGTTCCCATAACCTCTTTTACAGCTTCTGTATTATTCACTACAGCTTCAACACAATACTCCAGAGACTTTGCGATTGTCTCAAGCGGCATACTTGCCATTCCGTTCGCCTTATCTACAACCTGATCGCAAGCATATGGTACATGGATAAATCCGGCACGGATGTTAGTGTATTTGGTTGCACACATATGCAGTACATTGTACATTACACAGTTGCATACGTAGGTTCCTGCCGTGAAAGATACATGGCATGGAAGTCCGTGAGCACGTACATTCTGAACCATTGCATTTACCGGAATTGTTGCAAAGTATCCGGTTGGACCGTCTGCCTGAAGTGGCTCATCAAGTGGCTGGTCACCTGCATTGTCCGGAATCCGGGCATCTGCAAGGTTGATTCCTACTTTTTCTACAGTGACGCAGGAACGTCCGCCTGCCTGACCTACATTGATCACTATATCCGGGTTATGTTCTTTGATTGCCGCTTCAACTGCCGGTGCACTTTTCTTGAATTCTGTAGGGATCTCTACATATACGATCTCTGCCCCCGCAATTGTTGACGGAAGAAGCTTGATTGCCTCGAATGCCGGGTTTACGCTTTCTCCTCCAAATGGATCAAATCCTGTTAATAAAACCTTCATGTTAATTTCCTCCTTTATATCTCTTAGTATAACACAGGCTCCGGGATAATAACCTTCCCCTGCTGCATAATCTGTCGGTTGTCCGTGTAGATATCCGGTTCCATACATACCAGATCAAAATGCCCTTTGGCGTTCTGAATACCTCCAAGAGCAATATTACGCCCAAGTCCTACATGGAATGTCCCATAAGCAGATTCATCTTCAATATAGCAGTTTCCAAGGCATTGTGAGCATGAATTAAGCCCGATTCCGAGTTCCCCCGCAATATAGATCCGGGGATCCTGATAATCTTCCATGTATTTTTTCAACCGAATACCGGTCGGAGTCTCTTCAATCTCTGTAATCCGTCCGCCTTTAAATAAAATCCTTGTCGGTTCCTCTGCGCGACCAATATATCCCAGAGAACCGTCAAGCACCATCACACCTTCTGTCTTTGTCTCCTCGATCGGGACATAGACCTCAATACTGGAAGAAGAATATCCCTTTCCATCCTTTAGAACTCCGTTAAAAAATCCCGGATCTCTGCCCACTTTGTAGAACATCATATCCGTTCCTGCCGGAGTTGTCACACGAACTTTTTCTGAATACTTGAGATATTTGATAAATGCCTTTGCCATCAGTCGGCTCTTCTTCGTATCCATCGTCAGGAAATCGTATTCCAGAAAAGATCTTCCGTCATTGGTTGCCAGTGGCAAGGACAGAAATTTCTTGTGTCTTTGTATCGCACGCTTTGCGGCTTTCGTTGTCACCAGCGAATACTCTGTCGCCGCGATAATTGCCGTATAAGGATCAAAAACTGCTTCATTATCATCAAAAAAGATTCCCACATGGCGTCCCTTGTTCTCGACAAGCAGTGTATTCACTGACCGTGCTTTTCCGGAAGCCTCTTTTTCCATTGCTTTTGCTTCTGCAAGATATTCCTTCGATGTCACGATCAGTACTTTGTCCCACGCCCTTACTTTTACCCATTCGTGAATAATGATCCGGGCACCCCGTTCCATATTCGGTGTCATATGTCCCTCTTCTTTCTCCATACCCAAAACTAGAATAAGCTTACGAATTCTAAGGCCATTATTTTCTGCTTTTCCAGTGAAATAATGACCTTAGCTACTTATGTCTTATTTACTTTAATACTATCATATAACAGATCTGGAACACAAGCATAAAAATTGCAACCAGAACCTGATTTTTGATAGCGCCCCAGCGGTCCTTCATGTTCAGGATCGCAACCGGCAGGATGTTGAAGTTCGCTGCCATCGGTGTAAGCAGAGTTCCACAGTATCCACATGTAAGTGCGAGCATACCGATCACCACCGGATTAGCACCGTAAGCAAGAACGAACGGTGCACCGATACCAACTGTCATAACGGTGATAGCTGCGAATGCATTTCCCATGATCATGGTAAAGAGTACCATACCGATTGCATAAACGATGATCCCGATATTTACATTTCCCTTTGGAACAATCTTTTCAACAAGCTGTGCGATTACATCGCCAACTCCTGCAGCGGTAAATACACCTCCAAGACATCCAAGCAGCTGTGGCAGCATACTGAGAGGTCCTGTGATTCCAAGGAATCTTTCAGAATCATTCAAAAAGACTGCCGGTTTATTCTGTTTTGTATCGAATGCCATCAGTAAGACCATAGCTACAATCACACCAACGGTAATTGCGACCATAGAACTCATATTACTGAATAATGCAAAGAACAGGGAGCATACCGCTACGGAGAATGCCGGGACAAATATCTTCATTCCGATCTTCTTAAACTGCTGTTCTGTGTGTTCCTTTGTCGGATTATCTGTTTTTCCGATTTTTACTTTCTTGAAGATCGGCGGCAGGCACATGATCAGAACAAGCACACCAGAAACCTTTGCCGGGAGCCATGAACCAAATCCACAAACGATACCGAAAGAGCACCAGAAAACAGCGGTTCCGACTCTTGACGGATTCTCTTTATCCAGCAGGTTCTTGATTCCTGCGTAAATCGTGATCAATCCGATAATTACCCATACTACATTCAGTCCGATTGCATTAAACGAATCGCCGACCTGTATAAATTTTAAATTACTCATCTGTCTTCCTCCCTCTATTTCTTAGTATCTGTTGATTTTCCATAGTATTTCTTCATCAGTTTGTTATCTTTCAAAATAACAAATGCGCAGGAAACAACAAGTGCAACTAATGCTACCGGGATTTCAGCTGCTGCAAGGTCGATCAGTTCTACTTCGTATCCAAGACCTGCAAGTGTTGTCTGTACAAGGATTCCGCCGGCACCACCTACGAACAGTACCTGGAAGAAGAACCATGTGAAGTTCTGCATAGCAACAGCAAGTCCTTTTGCTTCTTCTACGTGATCTTCATTTGCTTTTCCTTCTTTATTGCTGATCGCACCTTCGATCATCGGAAGCAGTACCGGACGGATAAATCCGGCAACTCCACCGAAGCTGACATTGAATGCTCCAAACAGAGCATTCAGCATACCATATACAGCAACAAGCTTACCTGCTGTCGCACTTTTTACTTTACGGATCAGGTTTGCCGCTGCTTCACGCAGACCGTTTCTTTCCAGTGTACCTGTAACCAGCAGGATCATGATAAAGATTGCCATACTTCTGTTCGCTACAAAGTTTGTACCGATTGTTTCCAGAAGTCCGCCCACTCCAAGTCCTCCAACAATCCCTGTCGCGATAAGGGCCAGGAAAATAATGAGGATTGAATCCAGTTTCAGCGCGAATCCAACGATTACGATTAACACGCCAAGTAATTTGATGAGTTCCATACCTAACTCCTCCTTTAGAAAAGTATTAAAAAGTTATTTATTTTTTCCAGTCACTTTGACAATCATCGGACGCTGTCTTATGTAACTGGTCAAAATCTGTCCATCCTGCTCTTCCAGATGACATTCCATCACATGCACTGCTTCCATCAACATCCGGATAGTCGCCTCGTCATGTGCCACATGAGCCCTTGCACACAAATTCAGGTATTCACCCTGTGCGGTCTCATCTGCAACCTCGCTGGTATAAGCAACCGTTGTGATCCACGGAAAACGGATCGACGGATAACGATGGTTTGGATCTGCCGCGAACGGGATCCAGTAGTTAATCATTTCTTTATAATAGTTTGCCGGGAACAATTTCGGCATCCACGCATGTGCATATTTTTCAAACTGAGCACTCCATTCACGGTTCAATTCTCTCATCTCCGGATACTCGGCAATCTTGTCTGCTATCACATCTTCCATTACCTTATTGACCGGGTAATTGTCCTTGTACTCTGGATTGGTCACATACCAGAAATAACCATAAAGCAGAGATCTCGGAAGCCAGAAGCCTTTGTAAGACGGGGAGGTATAACCTGAAAACTGCTGCTCCCATTCATGGCTCGGTACTCCGTGATTGTCCACGATCATATCCGGGACATACCGGTCATAAATACGGGTTAATCCCATCGCCTCGCTGTGGATCGTATCCTGCTGGAAATGTTCATAGTAGAACTCTTTTCCAAGCGAATTAAATCTTGCCACATGGAATTTCCAGGTCGGATGCTCTTTCTGCAATTCATAATGGATTGCCGCACCATCCACATTTTCCATCGGAACGATCACCAGATTCAGTTTATCCGGTAAATCTTTGTAAACATCTTCTGTCAGCAGCTTCTTGATCAGGATAAATGCTGCATTTGTCGAAGATACTTCATTTGCATGATGTCTTGCATTGATCATCTCGCCAGGAATTCTTGATATACGCTTCGTCATGGACAGATATCCTTCGTATTCCGGTTTGATCCATACTGCATAGAGTTCACGTCCTGTATAAGATACCGCAGTTCGGAACACTTCGATTCCAGGAACCTGCTTCAGTTCTTCGATGATCTCACGGTAAGTATCATATCCGATCAGTTCATGCTCATGCAGGTCAATCTCTTCAATCCGTTTCGTCTTTGGTTTTTCTTCTCTTTCCGGTGTAAGTGCTGCATACTGTATCTCGCCCTGCTCACTTTCAAACAAAAGCTTCGTACCTGCAGCAACACTTTCACACTCTGCCAGTACACCCTTTGACCACAATGTTGAGTAAGTGTGTAATACATTAGATTGTACACCATTTGTGCGGATATGGAAAGTAAAATTATCATTTTCCCATGAAATGGCACGGATCCATGCATCTGCTTCTTCGCGTTTTCTCTGTAAAAGAACCGCTTTTCCATCTTTTACAATGCATGCTTCTTCTTTTAACGGCTCGGTCAGTGTCACCTTAAATACCGGTCTGCCTTCTTTTTCATGGATCACCGGAAGGATCAGTCCCGGCGCATCCAGCATGACATCTGCTTTCTTCACACCGTAATTTTTAAAATAGTCGCTTCCGACAAAATACATATCTTCATGCAAAGCATCCAGTGAAGAGATCAGATCCTCTCTTGATCCGGTCGCATAGTCCGGTTCACTTGCGGTCACGTCCAGACGCAGTTCATGGAAGAACGGCTGCAGGTCTGCGGAAATCTTTCCGCCTGTCTTTTCCTCAATATATCGTCTGCAATCCGGAAGAACTTCCTTCTGGTAAACATCCCAGATCTCTTCCATATCGGTACGGACGGTCTGATAAAATACTTCCTGTCCGTCAATCTCTGCTTTTACATAACCGGTTGCCGGATGAACCTTTCCCATCTGCGGATATTCATCCATATATGGTCTTTCCGACCAGACTGCTTTGTAAGTATCCTCACAGCAGACCTTTTCGTCCTTGATCCCCTTGCAGAGATAAGTGATATCTTCTTCGCCTTCATAAGCTTTGAAAATGACTTTATCTCTTTCAATTCCAAGCTCTTTTACCAGAATATCTTCTACCGGATACAGTTCCTGCAGATAGCGGATCGGAAGATCATACCACTTGTCCGGAGTGTCTGCATTCAGATTGTGATAGGACGGGGTTGCACCGTTCTCATCCAGCCAGTCTGTCTGGCCTTCCGGCAGGAACGGTTTGAAATAAATCTCAACCTGATCTGCCTGCGCTTCCTTCATCACCGGAAGCATCTCTTCAACGATCCAGGAATATCCCTGTTTGTATGCACAGATAACGGAGGTATCCTCCGGCTTGGCACCTAACATCTGGATTCTGTCTTCGATTTTTTCTTTTATCTTCTGACGTACTTTTATATTTTCACTTACCGCACCGGTAATCTTTACCTTGCTTCCTTTCCCGATCTGCGGATAAACCTTTTCTTCCAGAAGTTTTTCAAAAACTTCCACTTCCCACGGAAGCTCATACACCTTCTCGTACATCTTCTGTCCGGATTTGTAATTATATACCTTTGCATCCCCGGCTTCTTTTTTCTGTGTATCATTCCAGAGCGGAGATCCGTACACTTCGTATTCTCCTGTCTGCTCTTTCTGCATCGCTTTCAAAGCTGCAAGCTGGCCATCTGCGCCGCGCAGTACAAAGTCATCCACCATATCCATCAGCAGGTCTTTCCAGCTTCTCTGACCATTGATCTGTGGAAATTCCATACAGAGGCGGGAGGTAAATGCGATTAGTTCCTCTCCGTCACCGCGAAGAGATACTTTTACACTTTCTCCTTCTTTTTCCCGTACAAGCTCTGTCTGCTCTGCTTTTTCCAGAACGAGCCGGTTGCCTGTATAAGCTGCATCTGCCGTAATAGTTCCTTTATATCCGGTTGTCTCCATACCAAAACGCCATGCCAGGTTACATGCTGCAACGAGCATCGCATCATCTGCATCCTCCGGAAGTACAATCTTCACATCCAACACATCCGGAAGAAGATCCTGATTCTCGTCTTTCAGGAAATCCCCTTTCTGAAGCATCGTCTCCAGCCCTTTTTCCTTACGGAAATCCAGATCAAAGATCGGACCTGTATGCTTTGATGCTGATTCGTACTCTTCCGGTGTTCCCCCTGTACTCTTTTTCCACAGGGCTTTCAGCTCTTCCATATTCTCCGGCACCGGAATCTCACCGTCCGCTGTGATCACCGGAAATGTAGCTGTCTCTGTCTGAAATCCCAGAAGTAGTGCTGCTTCAACCGCATAACGCTTCTGTTCTCCTGTCATGCCGGCTGCAAGTTTTAATTTTTCCATCTTACACCTCCAAAAGCACTGTAGTCCGTTTTCATACTACGGTCTAAAAAGATACTGTATTCCGAACTACGTTCTGCTTTTTATACCCTTCATTCTACTAAAGTGTTCAAATAAAGTCAACCATATTATCCTTATATGGACATTTTCAATAAAATGTATGCAGAAACAAAACATTGCACTCTCCACATCCCTGTGTTACAATAGCTTCAATACTTTTAAGAAGGCAGGAACGATCAATTATGACAACGCACGGCAAACGACATGCAAAACAGGACATCATGGATGCAGCATGGAAGCTGTTCACAGAACAGGGCTATGACGAAACTACGATCGCGCAGATCATCGAACTCTCCGGTAATTCCCGCAGCACCTTTTACCACCATTTTCGTGGAAAAGATGAACTTCTCTTCAGCCTCGCCTATTCCTACGACAGTGACTATGATAGCTGGCTTCAGACCTGCGACCGGACGCTTCCAGCCGCCGATCTGCTGCTCGCCTTCAACCATTTTGTGCTGAATAACCTGGAGCACTCACCATATATGGATCTCTTTGCGTCCCTCTACGGTCTTCAGGTAGCTACTACCGGAACCAGACATATTTTAAACCCGGATCGTAATTATTATAAGATCCTGCGCAAGATCCTTTTCGATGGGATCAAATGTGGAGAACTAAAGTCAGACTACTCCTACGTCGAGCTCTCCCAGATGATCACCTCTGCCCAGATCGGTCTCACCTACTCCTGGTGTCTCACCCAGAGAAGCTTCTCCCTGCTTCAATACGGTGAATTCCTCCTGACACCATTTATTGAATCATTACGCGCAAACTAACCTAACCCACCCTCAATATAAATACCCTCTCCCATATACCAGGAAACTATCTCTCTATAGTTTCCTGAATTTTTATGTTTAGCAGCCGCCAGGTCTGCGCCCAAAGTCTTGAGGGCGGATTTAGAAAAAGAATAGGTGTGAAGGCACTTATTGTGCAATGGACTTCACACCTATTCTTTTTCTAAATCCGCCACACAACCTCCCCCTCGCAGACCGTCTCTCTCCACAATCGAGCAGGCTGACTCCTACTCGATTTGTATACTTTGTACACCATCTCGCTTAACAGCTCGATGATGTACATTCGCCAACTGCCGATCCTTGTGCAAGCACAAATCTGCAGTTGGCTCATCGTATACACAAAAAAGCAGGAACCAAATCTTCTTTGATTCCTGCTTCTCACTATTCCTGGTATTTATATAAATTAGCCATTGATCATGAAGTTAACCAGTTTATCGATGTCTTCTTTTTCGTATGCAATGATTTCCAGTTCCGGAATCTCTCCGTTAGAGAAAATATTTGCCATAGAAACATACTGAGAAAGTTTAGATTTCAGATTCAGTCTGTCGCCTTCTCCTGTTACAAGTTCTACTTTTCCTTTGCAGCTGTCTACTATTTCAAAAAACTTATCAATGTTTGTAATATTCTGTACCTTCATGATGTACACTCCTTTTCTTTTATCTCTTCCTATCTTTTACACCCTCAATATATACAATTTTTTTTTGAAAATCAAGGGTTTTTTTCAAATCAGCGTTTTGGGCATTGTGAACAATTTAATAGTCTGTTTTTTGTGCATAATCACAATGTCTATTTCAAAACAATACTGTTCTTACGGATCTCGATCTTACGCTCTTTATACAGATGTCCGACTGCACGCTTGAATGCATTCTTGCTCAGATCAAACTCCGAACGGATCACCTCCGCGTCTGCTTTATCGTTAAACGGAAGGACTCCGCCCTTTTCTTCCAGACGCGCCAGTACCAGAAGCGCATCCTTATCCATCTGGATAAATGCTTTCTCACGGACACTTAAATTCAGCTTTCCATCCGGTTTTACTTCTGTCACTCTCGCATGGATCTTCATTCCCGGTCTTAGACTTTTCGGTGCTTCTCTCTTTGGCACAAGCGCAGAATATTTTCCGTCCACTGCAACGAAAGCCCCGAAATTATCACTCACTTCGTAAACGATTCCCTCTACCTGATCATCCTTCTGATAAGGAGAATCACTGGTCAGATACTCATATACCTTCATGGTCGCACAGAGTCTCTGGCTCTTATCAATATAAAGTCCTACCAGACATTCATCCCCCGGTTTCACCTTATAAGTCTGCTCCTTAAATGGCAAGAACAGATCCTTTTCCAGTCCCCAGTCCAGGAAGGCACCGAATTTGCCAACCTGCGCTACCTTCAGGATTGCACTTTCCCCCAGTGTAAGCTTCGGTTCATTTACCGTTGCGATCAGACGGTCAGAAGAATCCTTATACAAAAACACCTCAATCGGATCGCCCGGTTCGATTCCTGCCGGAACCTGCTTCTTCGGAAGAAGAACCTTTTCTCTGTCATCTCCCAGATATACTCCGAAATCAACTACCTTTACTACCGTAAGCATCTGTTTTTTCCCTAATTCCATCTCTTATTTCTCCTTGAATTCTACTACCGCATACGGATTTCCCTCCGCATCACAAAGTTCCACTATTTTTCTCTGTTCCTCTACCGCCATCTTTGGATAAATAATATCACCCATAACTGCGGATTTTTTATATTCTACCCGGATCTGTCCGGCACGCTCACATTCCGGCACCACATCAATTGCCATCTGGATATACTGGCAGTTATTGACATGCTCGTTTGTGTCGATCTGATGACGTCTTACCGGAAAACTTTCTCCATCTTCCAGTTCTTTTGGAAGCACGATCTTACGCGGCGCAAACTCTACATCCAGTGGTGCTTCCGGCCGATAAGCCTCGACCTCTTCTTTCGCCGGTCTGCATGGTCTTCCTTTTTTCATATCCATATATACCCAGACCGAATTGGCCCAGGCTGTCATCTCGCCTGCTTCATCCTCCATCTTAAAATTACGAAGTCCGAAAAGTCCGGTAAAATCCGTTGCCCAGGTGGACACCCGGATATGTTCCCCGAGTTTCGGATAACGGTTTACTACAATCTGCCATGCGGAAAGAATCCATGCCTGCCCGCTTTTTTTCAGTGATTCCACGCCATATCCGATATCCTCAGACTGAAAAGTACTACAGTCCTGAAAATAATTAACAAGCCCCGGTAATGTCAGAAGCTCCGTATGGTCTGCTTCACTGAATCGTACTCTGCTTTCAAATGTATACATCTCTTTTACCTCTGTTCTTCCACATAACTTCTATCTAATGTGATAACACACTGATACTTTGGGTTATGATGCTGCAATCGGTCCATCAAAGTCAGTGTCAGTTCATTCCCTTTTTCCTCAGAATACTCTCTCGGAATGACAAAATCAAAAATGAGATTGATCTGTTTTTCTCCATTCACCATGCGGAAATCATGAATACTGCATCTCGGATCCAGTGCTTCCACAGCTTTTTCTGTCTCATGTTTTGCCTGAAGTACTTCTTCATTACGAGTCTCCACCGGATCCATATGAATTGTCAGCGAGATCCCCAGTTGTTCCATTGCCTCTCTCTCAATCCGGTCAATGATCTCATGGGATACATCAATCGGGACATCATTCGGAACCTCTGCATGAATGATCGCCATACTTCTTCCCGGTCCGTAATTATGGATCACCAGATCATGGCTGCCCTCGATTCCAGCGTATTTTTCCACAAAATGCTTGATCTTCTCATAATCTTCCCATGTCGCCGGAATTCCGATCAGCGGCTCAAGCGTATCCTTCGCAATCCCAAATCCGGCCCACATAACGACCAGTGAAACACCAAGTCCGACAAAGCCATCGATATTGATCCCTGTGATCCGCCAGAATACAACCGACAGGATCGTCGCTGCTGTCGTGATCACATCTCCAAGTGCATCTGCTGCCGTCGCCATCATCACCTGGGAAGAAATCTTTTCACCAAGTTTCCGGTTAAACATCGCAAGCCACAGCTTCACACCTATGGACAACACCAGGATCAGGATCGACACCAGACTGAATTTTAACTCTTCCGGCTCCCGGATCTTCACGATCGCATTTTTGAAAAAGGTAAATCCAACTTCGATCACCAGAAAGGATACGATCAGTGCCGCTATGTATTCCAGCCTGCCATGCCCAAAAGGATGCTCCTTGTCTGCCGGTTTTTCTGCCATCTTCACTCCGATCATTCCAATGATCGAAGAACCTGCATCCGATAAGTTGTTAAATGCATCTGCAGTAACAGACACACTGTGAAGAAGGATTCCTATCACCATCTTCGCAATCGTCAGCAGAACATTACAAAAGATGCCTACTCCGCTTGCCAGCACTCCATATGCTGTACGGACAGACACCTTTTCTACATCTTTATAATCTTTTACAAATAATTTTACAAGTATATCCGTCATTAAACTTTCCTTTGCCTTAGGCGAAACAAATTTTCCTGCCATCTTCGTTGAAGTATATTCTACACATTTACTCCGTCAATTGCAAGAAAAACCATTTGATTTTTACCGGTGTGCCTTTTACGATCATCGCATACTCTTCATCCGTCAGCACACTCCGCAGCTCTTCCTTCCCTTCTTTGGGAACAATTGCATGGACAGAATCCATAAAACAGAGATTCGGATAAAGAACACACCACCAGTTGTGCCCCTGTGCCTTTCCGATCTTGATCCGGAGTGCATCGTACCAGCCTGCAGGGAAGGTGATGTCTCCGTAAGTTTTGTCCGGAAATTCACACCGCACGACCTCAGCTGTTATCTGATCGTTACATCCTTCTTCCTGCAAGACTTCCCTGGCCGTCCGGATCAGTTCTTCTTTGTGGCGGATCGCCCATGCTTTCGCCTCCGCTGCATTCCCTGCATCCGAAAGATTCTCACACATATAATCTACAACAGCCTCTTTCACCTTCATCTTAAGCTCCTGGTCTTCTTTGCTGTCACTGTTGGCAAGCACATGAAAGCGGAACACCTCACCGGATAACTTTTCCTGCACTGCATTCGCCTTCGCTTCCACCTGCATTCCCCTTGCAAATGCCGCACCACACAGAATCATGATCAGTACCAGCACCACTGCTTTTATTTTTTTCATTTTCGTATGTACCTCCTGTCTTTGATACCAGGAGTATTGACAACCTATGGAAAACTATACATTTTTATCTGTGATATTCTACCTGATCTCTCCGGATAACATCCGATACTGTAGAGGCCTGATTGTCAATATGACATCCCATGAGCTCACATGCCTCTTCAACCTCTCCACCCGAAATCAGTGCGATCAGCTTATCATGTTCTTCCAGGAGCTGTGGATAACATTCCTTCTGCTTCAGGTATTCTACGCGGAACCGGTACATCTGTTCCCGCAGGTTATTCAGCAGCGTGATCAGTCTCTGGTTATTGGTTGCGGCAAAGATAATATCATGGAATTTTACATCTGCTTCAGCGATCTTCGTCACATCACCACTCTTTAAGACTTTACGGAAATCTTCAGCTGCCATCTTCATTTCTTCAACCTGCTCCGGCGTGATCCGTTCACACGCAAGCTGTACGGAAAGCTCTTCCAGTGCCTTTCTGACTTCCAGCACATCCTGCATATTCTTCTCTGTGATCTGTGCCACTTCTGCCCCTTTTCGCGGAATCATCAGAACCAGACCTTCCAGCTCCAGTTTACGGATTGCTTCACGGATCGGGGTGCGGCTTACTCCAAGCTTGTTGGCAAGCTGGATCTCCATCAGCCGTTCTCCCGGCTTCAGTTCTCCTCTTAAAATTGCCTTCCGGAGTGTATTGAACACAACATCTCTCAACGGCAGGTATTCATTCATATTTACTTCAAAATCCATATCCATTCTTATCTCCTCCTGACGTTATGCACATTTGCAAGATAAATCTGTTTTGCCAGATTCTGTGCTTTTACTTTTGTAAATGCTTCCTTCGCTGTCCTGCGATCCCTGAAAATCCCAAATACAGTCGGACCGCTTCCGCTCATCATCGCCCCAAGAGCACCTGCTTCCATCATACATTCTTTGATCTGTGCAATGACTGGATATGCTTCAACCGTAACCTTTTCCAGCACATTACCCATGGATGCTGCCACTTGCTCAAGATCCTGGTTCTTCAATCCGTCCAGGATACCATCTATATCCGGATGCTCCTTGATTTCACAGGAATCCAGCTTTTCATAAACCATCTTTGTCGATACACTGATCGGCGGCTTGGCGATCAGAATCTGACATTTCGGCATCGGAGGAAGCGGCGTCAGTTTTTCCCCGATTCCTTCTGCGAGTACTGTTCCGCGCATAATGCAGTAAGGAACATCCGCCCCAAGCTTCACGCCTCTTTCCATCAACTCTTTTTGAGAAAGTCCCAACCGGAACATCTGGTTCATTCCGTAAAGCACTGCCGCAGCATTGGAACTTCCGCCTGCCATTCCCGCTGCAACCGGTATATGCTTGTCCAGATGGATTCTGATCCCGTCTTTGATATCAAATTCATCGATCAGAAGCTTTGCCGCTTTCCATGCAATATTGTCCTCATCATTCGGCAGATAAAAAAGATTTGAATCGATCTCGATACCTGGGGCCGACTTCTTTTGCAGCGTCACATTATCGTACAGATACAGCGTCTGCATGACCATGCGCACATCGTGATAACCATTCTCCCGCCGCCCCAGCACATCAAGTCCAAGATTGATCTTCCCAAGTGCTTTTAACTCCAGTTTATCCATGCGTGTATCTCCTTATTGTATTTTTTCGACCTTTTTTTGTATCTTGTATACATCATTTCATTACTATAGTATACTCAAACTCTCCCGAAAAATCAATATTTTATCACCCGTTTTCAATTCTTTTGATAATAATTCATTATTAAGCAGAATGCTTTCTTCTGTGGTCGAATATTTCTTTGCCAGGCTCCACAGATCATCTCCGTCTTTTACGATATATCCCACAATTCCCGGCTGATTCATCCGCTCTTCTTTTTCATAATCCACAAGTGCAGCCTCTGTCACCATCTGTATTTTTTCCGCTTTTCGCATGAAGCTCCTGAACGCCACGACCGCTTTGATCTCTACTTCATCATTTCCGGCAAGATCTACCGCAAGCTGCTCCACTGCATATGTGACGTCATATTTCATATCGCTGCTTCCTTCCCGGCATTCAAGCATTGCCGAGAACGGAACCATCCCCTTCCACACACCAAATGGTACTTCATCGTTTGCCTTTACATACAGAAAGCTGACATTTAGAATCCCCTCTGCCAGAATTCCTCCATCCTGCACTTCCATTTTTTCTATCTGCAGATCTGCGCTGCTGTGGCACACCTGAAGGATCTCATCTTTCAGCTCCGGCAGACTTAATCGTTCTGTGATCTTACTTTTTGAATGATTCTGCATCAGAAGCTCCTCAACAACAACTTCTTCTGTCTCCAAAACACATTTTTTATCAAGGGAATACGCATCCTCTAAAAGCTCCAGCTTTTCTTCCCCATAGACAAAAAGACGAACCTGAAGTGCCGCTTCAATGCCAAGTGCACGCATCTCACCGTCCTCATCCATCCGCACTTCCACACTGATATCATCCAGCCGGTCATAGACATGATGATACATACCTTCTTCTGCGCCGGCACACTCGATCCGTCCCTCATAAGGAACCGTCTGCTCCACCCAGTCTGTCTTGCCCTCCTGGGATTCATAGAGAACAAAGATCTGCAATTCTCCATTTATCAGCATAGCATCCTGCACAAGTCTGGTATCCATTTTCCGGGAGCTTACCTCTGTCCACAAGAGCGTTCCGATATTCTCTTTGGTCCCCGGTATCTTAATCTCCTCTTTGATCCTGTAAATGTCTCTCTTCGCGGTAAACAGCTGCAGCAGCTCCACCGGACATTTTTTCAGATAGATTCCCTCTTCCCCATCCACATCAAGTGTCACCTGTTTTTCTGTGATCTGCTCTGTATGTACCGTCATTTCCGCAAGCGCTTTTACCGCAAGCTTTCTCGAATGGATCAGTGATACCCCGCATTCCACCCGCTGAACTTGCACAATGTCTTCGCCTTCTCCGTTCTCTTCCTCCATGTAGACCATTTCCTCAAACGGAATCATTCCCTCCAAAGCTCCGGGACGCGGATCTCCCGAATCTGTCACATACAAAACTTTAAAATTCAGTTTTCCCGTCACACGGAGATAATTTTCCACTCTTCTTGTCTCTTCAATCCGCAGACTTCCCTCACCGGAAAGCACTCTTCCCACGTCACTTTTCGCATCTGGTACATTATAATCCCCACCGATCATAAACTGATCCGTCACTGTTTTGCCCATCTGATTCATACGTACCTGTTTTCTTATCAGTTCCATAGTCAGCCTCCTACTCAAATATCACCGGTTTTTCGCTTTTTGCCATTTCCAGGACAACATATGGGTATTGGGAAAATCCATCTTCCCGCATACAGATATTTCCCATCTCCTCCCCATTTTTTTCTGTCTCGTCACTTCCCGGTCCCAGAAGTGTTGTCTGTACACAGATCACATCTTTTTCTTCCGTACAGCCATCAACCCGGATCGCATATCCCTCCATTTCCTGTCTCCCATACCCCTGTCCGACATACAGCCGGTCTCCTTGCACATACATGATCTGAAATGGGGTTTCTTCCATCCCGGCAATGCGTTCGGTCATTTCCGCCGGAACTTTTTTCTCATCCACAATGGAATATTCCAGCATTTCTCCACCCGCTTCCTCTTTTTCCATGACCTGACAGCCGCCAAGGAAAATCAGCATCCAGATCACCCCTGTCACACGGCATTTTATTCTCATAATTATTCACAAACTTTTCCATTTTTTTGTCTCTTTATTATCATATTATCTTCCTTGTATTTTCATGCCTCGAATAGTATAATCGAAGAAAAGTATGTTACTTTATACAATGAAAGAGAGGATTTTGGGGTAATGATACGATTTATCTGTATCGCAGTCTTTTTAATTCTTTACCTGATCCTGTCCATTCCGGTTTTTCTGGTGGAATGGATCATTGGTAAATTCAATCGCAGAGCCAAAGATATCAGTTCTCTGCGCATCGTTCAGTGGGGCTTTAAAGTGATTCTTAAGATGACCGGTGTCACGACAACCGTGATCGGTGAAGAAAATGTTCCGGATGAACCGGTACTCTTTATCGGCAACCACCGCAGTTATTTTGATATTCTCCTTACTTACAGCCGGTGCAGGCGTCTGACCGGTTATGTTGCCAAAAAAGAAATGGAAAAGATTCCGCTTCTTTCCACATGGATGAAGAATCTGTACTGTCTCTTCCTTGACAGAGACAATATGAGAGAAGGTCTGAAGACAATCCTTCAGGCAATTGATTATGTAAAAAATGGCATTTCCATCTGCATTTTCCCGGAAGGAACCCGCAACAATGGCGAAGAGCTTTCTATGCTTCCATTCCGTGACGGTGCACTTAAAATTGCCGAAAAGACCGGGTGTGCGATCATTCCGATCAGCATGAACAATACTGCTGACATTTTTGAAGCACATTTCCCACGTGTAAAAAAAGTACATGTCGTCATCGAATACGGCAAACCAATCTATCCAAAAGAACTGGATAAAGAGACAAGAAAACATCTTGGAATCTATTGTCATGATCTTATTCAGGACACAATTAAGAAAAACGCCAGTCTGATCTAAACCTATAACAGAAAAGAGGTACGATTATGCATTCTAAAAATTTAACATTACTTACAGACTTATACGAACTGACTATGATGCAGGGTTATTACGATAAGCAGGACAATCCTACCGTAATTTTTGATGTATTTTACCGTTCCAACCCATTTTCTTCCGGTTATGCAATCGCAGCCGGACTTGAACAGGTTATTGAGTACGTGAAAAATCTGAACTTCAGTTATGATGATGTGGATTACCTTCGCAGTCTCCACATTTTTTCTGAAGATTTTCTTCAGTATCTGAGCGGCTATCACTTTACCGGAAGCATTTACGCAATTCCGGAAGGAAGCCTGATCTTCCCAAAGGAGCCGATCCTCAAAGTCGTTGCCCCGATCATGGAAGCTCAGCTTGTGGAAACCGCAATCCTGAACATTCTGAACCACCAGTGTCTGATTGCAACCAAGTCTTCCCGTATCGTATACGCTGCCGGTGATACCGGTGTTATGGAATTCGGGCTTCGCCGTGCCCAGGGACCGGATGCCGGATTATACGGCGCACGTGCTGCCGTGATCGCCGGCTGCGTGGGAACCTCCTGCGTACTTACCGGCAAGCTTTTTGACGTTCCGGTTATGGGAACCCATGCACACAGCTGGATCATGAGTTTCCCGGATGAATATACCGCATTTAAAGCCTATGCAGATCTTTATCCTGAAGGATGTACCCTTCTTGTCGATACTTACGACACCTTAAAATCCGGTGTGCCGAATGCGATCCGTGTCTTCCAGGAGATGAAAGATGCCGGCATCAGTCCGAGAAAGCTTGGTATCCGTCTTGACAGCGGCGATCTTGCCTACCTGTCCAAAAAAGCACGTAAAATGCTGGATGCGGCCGGCTTTGAAGAAGCAACGATCTGCGCATCCAACGACCTTGATGAATATCTGATCCATGACCTCAAGATGCAGGGCGCAGCGATCGATTCATGGGGGGTCGGAACCAATCTGATCACCTCCAAAGACTGTCCTTCATTCGGTGGTGTATATAAGCTCGCTGCCATCCAGAATAAGAATGGCGAGTTCGAACCTAAAATCAAACTTTCTGAGAACACAGAAAAGATCACCAATCCGGGCAACAAGACGGTTTACCGTATTTACGAAAAAGAAACCGGCAAGATGAAAGCTGATTATATCTGCTTTGTAGACGAAGAAATCAATCCGGAGGAAGATCTTCTCCTCTTTGATCCAAGCGAGACATGGAAAAAGACAAAGATGAAAGCCGGAACCTATACCGTCCGCGAAATGATGCAGCCAATCTTCATCAACGGTGAATGTGTCTACACTTCCCCGTCTGTCAAAGAGATTGCCGCTTACTGCCGTCAGGAAAAAGATACCCTGTGGGATGAATCCAAACGACTCTTCAATCCTCACCAGATGTATATCGATCTGTCTCCAAGACTTTATGAAGTAAAGAAACAGCTTCTTGACCGCATGAGTGCTGATGACTAGGTTACAATTTGAAAAGAGGTATTACCGATGAAAAATATGACATTAAAAAATATAACCGCTGCCTGCCATGGAACCTTCCATGGCGACAGCAGTTTTCTTGAAAAAGAGATTACCGGCGTTGCAATCGACAGCCGGAAAGCAGCACCGGGATTTCTTTTTGTTCCACTCAAAGGAGCCCGTGTAGACGGCCACACCTTTATCCCACAGGTTATGGAACAGGGTGCACTTGCTACTCTTACAGAAGAAGATCCTTCTTCCCTTACCTGTCCCTGCATTCATGTAGAATCCTGCGAAAAAGCACTTCGTGATATCGCAGCGTTTTACCGCATGCAGCTTGACATCAAGGTTGTCGGCATCACCGGAAGTGTTGGCAAGACCAGCACCAAAGAAACGATTGCCTCTGTCCTTTCCCGGAAATACAATGTTCTTAAGACAGAGGGAAACTTTAACAATGGAATCGGACTTCCGCTTACCATCTTCAATCTTACCGAAGAACATGAAGTCGCTGTCCTGGAGATGGGAATTGACCATTTCGGAGAGATGCATGAACTTGCATCCATCAGCCAGCCGGATATCTGTGTAATCACCAACATCGGTCTTGCACACATGGAAAATCTCGGAAGCCGCGACGGAATCTTAAAAGCCAAAACCGAAGTTTTTGATCATCTGCGTCCAAATGCTTCTGTCATCTTAAACGGAGATGACGACAAACTTTCCACAGTCGCAGAGGTACAAGGGAAAAAGCCTGTTTTCTTCGGTCTTTCAGACCAGCTGGATGCCTATGCAGACGGAATCGTAAGTCAGGGACTTCGCGGAACTGACGCTGTACTCCACCTTCCACTTGGTGAAATCAACGTACATATCCCGGTACCTGGAAATCACATGGTTTATAATGCTCTCGCCGGAGCATGTGTCGGCATGAAGCTTGGACTTACTCTGGAGGAAATCCAGACCGGGATCTCTTCCCTGAAGACGATTGCCGGACGTACCAATCTGATCGACACAGGATCTCTTTTGATCATCGATGATTGCTACAACGCTAATCCGGTTTCCATGAAATCTTCTCTGGATGTACTTTCTACCGCAACAGGAAGAACCGTAGCTGTAATGGGCGATATGTATGAGCTTGGTGATAAGGAGAATGAACTTCACTACAATACCGGCGCACATGCTGCCGAGATCGGCATTGATGTGATCTGCTGTATCGGAGAACTTTCCCACCACGCATATGAAGGTGCAAAAGCCTGTGCAAAGAGCAGTGCCGTACTTTACTTTAAAACCAAACAGGACTTCCTGGGAAAAATCCGGAATGTTGTCAAAAAAGATGATACCATTCTGGTCAAAGCTTCCCACGGTATGGAATTTCCTGAGATCATTGATGTACTCAGACAGATGAAGTTTTAAGAGAGGTAAGACATGAAATATCAGATACTTGTTCTTGACCTGGACGGAACACTTACCAACTCCAGGAAAGAAATCACTCCACCAACGTTAAAGGCTCTGATCGAGATCCAGGAAGCCGGAAAAAAAGTTGTTCTTGCAAGCGGTCGCCCTACATACGGCGTGGTTCCCCTTGCCAGGCAGCTCCATCTGGAACGTTACGGAAGCTATATCCTATCCTTCAACGGAGCACGGATCACTGACTGCCGCACCGGCCAGGTCATTTACAACAAAACACTTCCGCAGGACGTGATCCCGGATATCTACCGGATCGCTTCCAACTACCCGGTTGATATTCTGGCTTATGAGGATGGACAGCTTCTGTCCGGATTTACCCCGACAAAATATTCCGAATTAGAATCCCGGATCAACCATTTACCAATTGTACAAATTGATAATTTCTGCGAGAAAGTATCCACATTTCCAAACAATAAATTTCTCCTGACCGGAGAACCAGACAGCATCGCTGCTGCTAAAGAGGAAATGTCCGCTCATTTCCATGGTTATATCGATGTTTACTGTTCGGATCCATTTTTCCTCGAAATTGTTCCAAAGAATGTAGACAAAGCCGCCTCTCTTCTGAAGCTTCTTACCAGCATCGGTCTGACTGCTGATGAAATGATCTGCTGCGGTGACGGATACAACGACCTGACTATGATCGAAACCGCAGGTCTTGGAGTGGCAATGGAAAATGCACAGCCACTGGTCCGTGAAAAAGCAGATTTTATCACAAAATCAAATGATGATGACGGAGTTCTCTATGTGATCGATCAGTTTATGCGCGATTGACCATCGTAGAAATATCATTTCTCAAAATATAAAAATTCCGGAGAACTGGTTTTACTTCCAGTCTCCGGGATTTTTGTTTTCAGTATTTTTCTGTACTTAGATTTCTGCAGTTTCCGCGTCGTCAGTCTCTTCCAGTACTTCCGCATACTTGTCCAGAATGATCTTCTGGATTCTGTCTCTTGTACCGGAATTGATTGGATGCGCAATATCACGATATTCCCCATCCAGTGCTCTCTTACTCGGCATTGCAATGAAAAGTCCTTTTTCCCCTTCAATGACTTTAATATCGTGAACAACAAATTCTTCGTCCATTGTAATTGATACTACTGCCTTTAATTTTCCTTCTTTTGCTACTTTGCGCACGCGTACATCTGTAATCTGCATAACTTTCTAGCCCCTTTCTCCAGTAACGCACATACCGGTCCGCTCCTTTTCCTTTATTTGACCGGCATGCCTTCTGATCCGGACTCTTACAAGTCCCCCTCAGTTTTTATAATGCGTACCTTTCGTTCTTTTCTATTACTACTTTCACGCCATCTTCACCAACATGCCGTGTATTGGCACGGATCGTATCCCTGCTCTCTACAATACAGTTCTCAATGTAAGTATTGTCCCCAAGATACACATCATTTAAAATAATTGAGTTTTTGATCACACAATTATTTCCAACAAACACTTTTTTGAACAGAACCGAATTCTCAACGGTTCCGTTGATAATGCTTCCGCTTGCCACAAGGCTGTTCTTAACGACCGCACCCGGATTATATTTTGCCGGAGGCAGGTCTGTCACCTTGGAATAAATACTTGGAAGCTGCTTAAAGAAATAGTTCCGGACTTCCGGTTTGAGGAAATCCATGTTTGTCTTATAATAGGCATCGACCGTGGAAATATTGCTCCAGTAGTCTTTTATCTTATAACCGTATATCTTTTTCAGATTCTTGTATCTGATCAGGATATCCGTTACAAAATCATATCTGTCTTCCTCAGCTGAATGCTCGATCAGATCGATCAGCTGACGTCTGCGGATGATATAGATTCCTGTGGAAATCGTGTTGGAATTTGCCACCATCGGTTTTTCCTCAAAATCTTCGATCCGCATATTCTCATTCATCTTCAGAATGCCAAAACGGGTTGCATCCTCGCCCTGATCCAGATCCCGGCATACCACAGTGATATCTGCTCTCTTGGCAATGTGGTATTCCAGTACTTTGTTATAATCCATCTTGTAAACCGCATCACCGGATGTGATGATCACATAAGGTTCATGACACCTCTTCAGGAAATCCAGGTTCTGATAGATCGCATCTGCCGTTCCACGATACCAGTAGCCATTGTCTGCGGTGATCGTCGGTGTAAATACATAAAGACCACCCTGCTTACGTCCGAAATCCCACCACTTGGAAGAATTCAGATGTTCATTCAGTGAACGTGCATTATACTGAGTAAGTACTGCTACCTTCTGGATGTGCGAATTGGACATATTGCTGAGTGCAAAATCAATTGCCCGGTAGCTTCCTGCAATCGGCATCGCTGCCACTGCACGCCTCTGTGTAAGCTCCCGCATCTTGTTGTTGTTACCGCCTGCTAAAATGATTCCAACTGCTCTCATGATCTGTCACCCGCCTTTATCAATACTCCGCCGCTTTCAAGAGCACCCTGTACATAATCCTCCTTCACGGTAATACCGCTGATCGCAGTATTCTTTCCAATCTGTACTCCTGCCGGAATCACAGAATTCTCACCGATCGTAACCAGTCCGGAATTGTAGATATCAGACCTGAGCTTGTTCGGTGCTTCATTGCCGATTCCAAGGGTTACATTATCTCCAACCTTAACATTCTCCGCAATGATCGCTTTGTCGATCACACAGTCATTTCCTATCGCAACATCCTGCATAATGATCGAATCCCGGATCACGCAGCCTTGTCCAACAACAACACCTGCGCCGATCACACAGTTATGTATCTCGCCGTATATCTCAGCTCCGTCGCCAATGATGCTTCTGTCGATCACAGCTTCTTTTGAAATATACTGTGGCGGTATAATTGAATTATTCGTATAAATTTTCCAGAATTCCTCATAAAGATTAAATTCAGGAATAATGTCGATCAGTTCCATATTAGCTTCCCAGTAAGAACTCAATGTACCGACATCCTTCCAGTAACCATTATATTCATATGCAAACAGTCTCTGCTTCTTTTCATGACAATACGGAATGATATGCTTTCCGAAATCACATCCCGGCTGATCTTTCATCTTGATCAGTGCCTCTTTGAGCACCGGCCAGCTAAAAATATAAATTCCCATGGACGCAAGATTGCTCCGCGGATTCGCCGGCTTCTCCTCAAACTCGGTGATTCTCTTGTCTTCATCGGTAATTACGATTCCGAAACGACTTGCTTCTTCGATCGGAACTGGCATTGCCGCGATCGTCACATCTGCATGATTCTCCTTGTGAAAATCCAACATGACCTCGTAATCCATCTTGTAAATATGATCTCCTGATAAGATCAGTACATAATCCGGATTAAATGTCTCCATATACTCCAAATTCTGATAAATTGCATTCGCCGTTCCTGTATACCATTCGCTGCTTGTACTCTTCTCATACGGCGGAAGAATTGACACCCCTCCGATATTCCGGTCCAGATCCCACGGAATACCAATTCCAATATGTGTATTAAGCCTGAGTGGTTGATACTGGGTCAGGACACCGACTGTATCGATTCCTGAGTTGATACAGTTACTCAGCGGAAAATCAATGATCCTGTATTTGCCGCCAAATGCAACAGCCGGTTTAGCAACTTTTGCAGTCAGGACGCCAAGTCTGCTGCCCTGTCCTCCTGCCAATAGCATTGCTATCATTTCCTTTTTTATCATGTCTTCACCCCTTCTCAGTAATTCTGGTTTTTTCATTATAACATATTACATACATATAGTGAACATATTTTACAAAAATATTTCCATTTACCTATCTTTTTTATAGAAATATCACAAAAAGAAAGGGTTTGGTTTTTGACCTATCTATGTTATAATTATGCACGTAAGTCAAATACTATGAAACAAATTCACAGAACAGGAAGTGTCATTATGTATAAAATTGATTTTAATCAGCCTTGCCATATCCACTTCATCGGAATTGGCGGCATCAGTATGAGTGGACTCGCTGAGATCCTTCTTGAAGAAGGCTTCACAGTATCCGGATCCGATAACAAAGAATCGGCACTTACGGATCATCTGTCTCAGAATGGTGCAACCGTATTTTACGGTCAGAAAGCTTCCAATATTATAGACGGTATCGACCTTGTAGTTTATACCGCAGCGATCCACGAAGACAACGAAGAATTTGCAGAAGCAAAGCGTCGGAATCTTCCGATGTTATCCAGAGCAGAATTACTCGGTCAGCTTATGACTAACTATAAGACACCGGTTGCTATATCCGGTACACACGGTAAGACAACCACAACCTCTATGCTTTCTCATATCGCTCTTGCAGCAGACCTGGATCCGACAATCTCTGTCGGCGGTATCCTGAAAGCGATCGAAGGCAATATCCGTGTCGGCGGACCTGACCTTTTTATTACGGAAGCATGCGAATATACCAACAGTTTCCTGCACTTTTTCCCGAAAATCGGTATTATTCTGAATGTGGATGCGGATCACCTGGACTTTTTTAAAGACCTGGACGATATCCGTAATTCTTTCCACCTTTTTGCTAAGCTTCTTCCGGAAAACGGAACTCTCGTCATCAACGGAGATATTGATAAAATTGAAGAGATCACCTCCGATCTTTCCTGTCGTGTTATCACTTTTGGCAAAGAAGCTTCCCTGGATTACAGTGCAGCCAATATTACTTATAGCGAACAGGGCAATGCCTCTTTCGATGTCGTAAAAGACGGACAGAATGTTGCACATCTCGCTCTTGCAGTTGGCGGTGAGCACAACGTATATAACGCACTTGCGGCAATCGCAGTTGCCGATATTCTTGGTGTTCCTGCTGAGACGATCCAGACAGGTCTTGCTTCCTTCCACGGAACAGACCGCCGTTTTGAATACAAAGGTGAAGTCGGCGGAGTGACCATCATTGATGATTACGCACACCATCCGACAGAGATTGCTGCAACGCTGAAAAGTGCTGCACATTATCCACATAAAAAGCTGTGGTGTATTTTCCAGCCACATACTTATACACGTACAAAAGCATTATTCTCAGAATTTGCTGAAGCACTCGCACATGCAGACCATGTAATCCTTGCTGACATCTATGCAGCGCGTGAGACAGATACTTTAGGCATCTCTTCTGCACAGCTTGCAGATGCAGTCAAAGAACATGGATGTGACGCAACTTATCTGCCAAGCTTTGCAGCCATCGAAGAGTTCGTCACCACCCATTGCCAGCCTGGCGATCTTCTGATCACAATGGGTGCCGGAGATGTTGTAACCATTGGGGAAGACCTGTTAAAAGCCTGATTTTCTCCAATATTTGCGAAATTTTATCTGTAATAACAAAAATTTCCGTCAGAAAATTCTTTTTTACAATCTGGGATGATGTTATAATGAACAAAGTCAGAAAAGAAAGGAAGCGGAAATTATGAGTGCACTTATTTTGCGCAATCATTCCCACAATAACATAACGATCGTGGAGAATGACTTTATCGATCATTATATGGTATCTGCGAACGGAGAATATGTAAAAGTCTATCTTCTTCTTCTCCGTTATCAGAATATCCCGGAGCAGCTTCCGGATATCCCGCAGATGGCAGACCTTCTGGAGAATACCGAAGGCGATATCCTGCGCGCACTCAAATACTGGGAAAAAGAAGGAATTCTTTCTCTCGAATATGACGAAACAAATGAACTCGCCGGAATCTGTATCGGGAAAGCACCAACTCATCAGACACCTGTCAAAGCGGCTTTCCATACACCTTCCGCACAGTCTGCTTCCGTTCATGAAAAATCTCCGGTCACGCAGTCTGATGGAAATACCACTGTTTCAGACAAAGCTGCCGGTCAGAATCTTCCTGCATCAAGACGTTCCCTTGCTGCAAGAAGAGAATTAAAGCAGATTCTTTTTATTGCTGAACAATATCTTGGCAAAACCTTATCCCGTACCGATGTTGATGCGATTACCTACTTTTATGATTCCCTTGGTTTTTCCGCAGACCTGATCGAGTATCTGATCGAATACTGTGTGGAGAACGGACATAAGAGCATGCATTACATTCAGAAAGTAGCACTTTCATGGGCAGATGAACATATTACAACCGTCGATCAAGCACGTAATTCCTCTGCATTTTACAACAAAACCTGCTATTCTATCCTGAATGCATTTGGCATCAAAGGGCGGGGACCTGCATCTGCCGAACTGGATTATATCCGCAAATGGCTGGAGGATGGGAATTTCGAACTGGATCTCATTCTGGAAGCATGCAACCGCACCATCAGTGCAATCCACCAGCCAAGTTTTGAATATACTGACAAGATTCTCGAAAACTGGAAGACGGGCAACGTTCGTACACTGGCAGATGTTGAGCGTCTTGATTCTGCCTTTGAGCAGGAAAAAGACCGGAGGAAAACTCCTTCGGGGCAAAACCGTACACCTTCTGCCCAGCAGCCTTCCAAATTCCGTAATTTTGAAGAACGTTCTTACAATATGGACGAGCTTACCAAAAAATTATTACGCAGTAACTAAGAAAGGGGAACACTGTGCCGTTAACTAATTCACAATACAATGCGCTGATGCGCGTATATGAAGAAAAAAGAGCGAAGAGCCGTGACCTCGCGAATCTTCACTACGAGCGTGCCTGCCAGAAGGTTCCGGAGCTTGCATCGATTGATGCCTCTATTTCTTCTGCCAGTCTTGATCAGGCGAAAAAGCTGCTCGCAGGCGATGACACTGCCCTCGCTTCTTTGAAGGAAGATATCCGGTCTCTTTCTGACAGACGCCGCCGACTCCTTTCCGACGCCGGATTCCCGGAAGACTATCTGGAACAGCATTTTGAATGTCCGGACTGTCAGGATACCGGCTATGTCGGCACGAAAAAGTGCCATTGCTTTTTAAAAGCGATCATTGATCTGTTCTACACCCAGTCCAACTTAAAAGGGCTTCTCGAACAGGAAAATTTTGAACATTTTAATTTTGATTATTATTCATCCAATTATAGAGACCGGCTTTCCGGTCAGAATTCCCGCGAGCTTGCAACGCGGGCTTATCAGGAATGTATGAATTTCATCCACAATTTTGATACCGAACATGGTAATCTGCTCCTTTTTGGGAATACTGGTATTGGGAAGACATTTCTCAGTCACTGCATTGCAAAAGAAGTAATGGATTCTCTGCATTCCGTTCTTTACCTGACTGCCTCTGAATTTTTCGATGCGCTCCTTGAAAAAGCACTGACCCGGAATGATGAGAGCTGTCTTTTATATGAGCAGATCCACCAGTGTGATCTGCTGATCATTGATGACCTGGGAACCGAACGAAATACAGACTTTGTCGTTTCTCAGCTTTTTGTGTGTTTAAATGATCGGATCCTGAACAGGAAATCCACGATCATTTCTACTAATCTTACTCTGGAGGAAATCAAGACGAACTATACAGAACGTACATTTTCCCGGATAAGCAACCATTATAAGATACTTCGCCTTGCCGGTGATGATATCCGCATTCAAAAGAAACTTATGTACAGGGAGGAACACTGATGTTACATCGAAGTGAACGAATTCTGGATAATATTCCAGTTGGCTCTCTCGGCATTATTGCTGTAGACGGCTGTGAAGAGATGGGAAATAAAGTCAATGACTATCTCGTAAAATGGAGAAAGGAAGAGACTCGTTTCCAGAAAGACAATCTTGTTTTCAACGGCTACGAAAAGCCGAACTATCTGATCAACGCAAAAGTACCGCGTTTTGGATCTGGTGAAGCCAAAGGTATTATCAATGAGTCTGTACGTGGAAAAGACCTTTATCTGATGGTCGATGTCTGCAACTACAGCCTGACTTATTCGCTCAGCGGCAATACCAACCATATGTCACCGGACGACCATTTCCAGAACCTGAAGCGTGTCATCGCCGCTGTAGGAGGAAAAGCACGTCGTCTGAACGTCATTATGCCTTTCCTGTATGAAAGCCGCCAGCACAAGAGAAGCGGCCGTGAATCACTGGACTGTGCACTTGGTCTGCAGGAGCTTGTCCGCATGGGTGTTGACAATATCATCACTTTCGATGCACACGACCCACGTGTCCAGAATGCGATCCCGCTGAACGGATTTGAGACGATCCGTCCGACTTACCAGTTCGTAAAAGGACTTTTAAAGCATGTACCGGATCTTCAGATCGATGCTGACCATATGATGGCGATCAGCCCGGATGAAGGTGCAACCGGACGTGCAATCTACTTTGCCAACGTACTCGGACTCGACATGGGTATGTTCTACAAACGCCGTGACTACACAACCATCGTAGACGGACGTAACCCGATCGTAGCACACGAATTCCTTGGCTCTTCCGTAGAAGGAAAAGACGTAATCATCCTCGATGATATGATTTCGTCAGGTGACAGTATCCTCGATGTAGCACGCCAGCTCAAGATGCGTAAAGCAAAACGTATCTACGCTGCTGCAACCTTCGGACTTTTCACAAACGGTATGGAAAAATTCGACCAGGCTTACGAAGAAGGACTGATCAGCGGAATCCTCACAACAAACCTGATCTATCAGACACCGGAACTGCTCAGCCGTCCTTACTACATCAACTGCGACATGAGCAAGTACATCGCACTGGTGATCGATACACTGAACCATGATGCTTCTATCAGCAGCATCCTTGATCCAAGCGAACGTATCCAGAATGTAGTTGAGAAATATAAAAAAGGGGAAGCGATCGATTAATTTATACGAGCGAAATTTTTCCGCTATATGATAAAAAATACTGCTTGAATATCATTTTGATATCTAAGCAGTATTTTTTTACTCTTAAACGTTAATTTGTGAATACTCGGTAATTCTCTTTTTTATCGTAATCTTTGCAGATTCCATCATCCTCATACATGGTATAACTACTGTTTTCGTATCCGATAAGTTGCAGATATTCGGTATCAATATCCTTCACACACTCTGCCGCTTCTGCAACCGGGATACATTTACCATTTCGAATGAAGAGCGGTACTTCATTTGATGCCACATCTACATAATGGATACCTTTCGCGAGAATCTCTTCCGAAATGCTTCCATCCGGCAGGAACTTGACAAATTTCATTTCTTCCGGCAGATAAACATAACGGCCTCTTGCGTTCTGCTCGTAAACCGGAGCGATCATAATCTCGTTTCCGAGCATCAGCTGATCCTCTACGCGGATTGCTCTCTTGTCGTCCGGATAAACAAACCCTAAAGGCTTAAAATACATATCATCACTCAGCGCAGCTTTCATGTACTCGCTGTACAGATACGGCACAAGACGATATCTGGTGTTAATGACAGCACGGAAATCCTCGATATTTTCGAATTGATAACACTCCTGCTCTCTTGTTCCCGTCGCCGAATGATTACGCATCAGTGGTGTAAATACACCAAGTGCAAGAAAACGAAGCAGCAATTCTCTTGTTGTATCAGCACCAAAACCTCCAAGGTCAGCACCTGTATACAGGAAACCACACATGTTCAGAGACGGCAGCATCTTCAGGTTAAGAAGGATATGTGACCACCAGGATTTATTATCTCCGGTCCAAATTCCGCCATAACGATGCATTCCGATGTAAGAAGATCTGGAAAACATCAGAAAACGTTTTTCCGGGTCAATGCGTTCAAACGCTTCTCCGGCCGCTCTTGTCATATTATAGCCAAAAAGATTATGTACTTTGTCATGACGGATCTTTTTGCCATCCACATTGTGATAAAATCTTTTATAGTCTTCCGGATTATTCGCAATACTGAGCATCTTGTCCTGCATTTCCCAGGAATGGATCTTGCCTTCGGTATCCTTTGCAAACTCTCCGGCAAGTTCTTTTGCCTCTGCAAGGCCTTCGGAAGAATAAAAGATCGCAGGCTCGTTCATATCATTCCAGAAACCTTCTATTCCCTGTTCGATCAGAAAACGATATTTGTCCCCGAACCATTTTCTGGCTTCCGGATTCAGCATATCCGGAAAATGGGTATCTCCCGGCCATACAGCTGCAACGAAATCACTTCCGTCTTCTCTCTTGCAGAAATAGTTGTTTTTGACACCTTCCTCGTAAATCTCATATCCCGGCTCAACCTTGACACCGGCATCAATGATCGGAATCAGGCGAATACTCTGGTCATTCATTTCCTGTACGAATTCCGGAAAATCCGGAAAATTTTCTTCACTCACTGTGAAATCTTTAAATGACTGCATATAGTCAATATCCATATAAATCATGTCGATCGGAATATGATTCTCCCGATATCCTTTTGCGACAGTACGGAAATCTTCTTTCGTCGTATAACCCCAGCGGCTCTGTCCGAAACCAAAGGCAAACTTCGGTGGGATATAGCTGCGTCCGATTACGTGGCGGAACTGTTTTACGATATCATAAGCATTCTCACCTTCAAGCACGTAGATATCCAAGTCAGCATTTTCGCAAGATACCTTAAGGGTATCCTCTCTGTCATATCCAATATCAAAGGTCAGTTTTGAGGGATAGTCGAAAAATAATCCAAACGTCCTCTTTCCGCTCACAACAATGAAGTTGTGGGCTCCGTACAGAGAACGCTTGTCCTCTGTGTGTACCGGATCATCTGTACAATTACTGATATAACAGTACCCTCTCTTGTTGATTCCACGATTGGCTTCACCCAGACCATAGACAATGTCATCTTCATCCATGATATAAGTAAAAACAAATCCTTCCTCCTGACTGACCTCTCCATACGGGAGAACGCCCTTAGTTGTTTCAATCTTTTCAGTCAGTGCCTCCGTATCAAACGGAGTTCCATATCTATATTTTCTAATCATTTCTTTATCACCTAGTGTTTATAATATAGTACAAATGCTTCATATGGATTCAGAACAATTTTTCCTTCAAATTCTTTTCTTCCAAGGTTTGTGATCAGACACTCTGCGCCTTTAAATTCTTCCGGCACTTCTACTTCTGCATTCTTATCGCTGAAGTTGCAGACAGTCAGAAGCTTTTCCTCATCCTGTTTTCTTGTGTACGCAAAAATCTGTTCATCCTCACGGTAAAGAGGTTCAAATTCACCATAAACAATAATGTCTTTTTCTTTACGCAATCGGATCAGTTTCTGATAGTAGTGGAAAACAGAATCCGGATCTTCAAGCTGCTGTGCTGCATTGATCTTCTTGTAGTTCGGATTCACTTTGATCCACGGCTCGCCCTCTGTGAATCCAGCCTGTTTACTGTCGTCCCACTGCATCGGAGTTCTCGCATTGTCACGGCTTCTCAGCATCAGACATTTCATCATGTGTTCCGGAGTCATAAGACCTGATTCCGTAAACTCTTCAAAGTAATTAATACTTTCAATATCACGGTAATCTTCCAGTTTGTCAAAGTAAATGTTTGTCATACCAAGCTCTTCACCCTGATATACATATGGCGTTCCCTGCATCATATGAATACAGGTCGCCAGCATTTTTGCGGAGGTTTCTCTGTATACCGGATTGTCATTTCCAAAACGGCTGACACTTCTCGGTTGATCATGATTACCTAAAAACAAACTGTTCCACGCCTTACCCTGAAGTTCTTCCTGCCATTTGATCATAATATTTTTGAACTCTTTGAAGTCATATTTTGCAGTTGTCCACTTTCCATAATCTCCGCATCCACTCTCCACATGCTCGAATTGGAATACCATGTTCAATTCATTTCGGTCATCACCCGCATATTTCTGTGCTTCTTCTATTGTGACTCCTGCGGTCTCACCGACTGTCATGATATCATATTTTGAAAGAACTTTTTGATTCATTTCCTGAAGGAATTCGTGGACCCTTGGACCATGTACACAATATGGTCCAAAGTCCCCATAAAGACCGTTATTCATTTCTCCGTCCGGAAATCTCTGATCTTTGGAAATCATACTGATAACATCCATTCGGAAGCCATCGATTCCTTTTTCACACCAGAATTTCATCATGTCATAAACTTCCTGGCGTACTTTTTCATTTTCCCAATTGAGATCCGGTTGTTTTTTTGAAAACAGATGCAGATAATACATCTGAGTTTGCGGATCATATTCCCATGCAGAACCGCCAAATGCTCCGCCCCAGTTATTAGGTTCTTTTCCGTTTACCGGGTCTTTCCAGATATAATAATCACGATATGGATTATCTTTTGATTTACGGCTTTCAATAAACCAGTTATGTTCATCTGAAGTATGGTTGACTACGAGATCCATCAGAATCCTGATGGATCTTTTGTGTGCTTCACACAACAATTCCTCGTAATCCTCCATCGTTCCATATTCTTCATAAATTCTGCGGTAATCAGAAATATCGTAACCATTATCGTCCTGAGGTGATTCCAGCATCGGAGAAATCCACAATACATTTACCCCAAGTTCTTTGAGGTAATCCAGTTTCTGTATGATTCCTCTGATATCTCCCACACCATCACCGTTACTGTCTTTAAAACTCTTTGGATATATCTGATATACTACACTTTCTTTCCACCATTTTTTCTCCATGCCAAATCTCCTCGTTTATAATTGTTTAGTATTATTTAACCGCTCCTGTAACAACACTATTCATGATACCCCATACATCTTAGCAAAATCAAGAGGTTTCTCGCGAAACTATAAAAGACAACAAAGTTTATTTCCTGCTTTTATACAGTCTGCACAAAAACAACCAGACCATTCCATCGGCTTACCTGTATACATGCAAAGTCGAAAAAAGGATCCTGTCATTCCCTGACAGAATCCCTCTTTACCAGATAGACTGGATTTTTTATGTTTAATTCGTCCAGCGTCTCTCCCTGAATTAACTTCAGCAGACGTTTCAGCGCCACATGCGCCTTTTGCGGAACATCCTGATGAACCGTTGTCAGTTTCGGTCGAACCATACTTGCATAGACACTGTCATCATATCCTGTAACTGAAATCTGATCCGGGACCATGATGCCTTCATCAAAAAAGAAATTTATCGCTTCCATCGCATTATAATCTGAGGAAAATGCAAGTGCCTTTGCTTCTAAAAAACGTGGGAGAAGTTCTCTGTATTTTCTGAGACGCAATCTTTTTTCGCCCGGAATAATTATATATCGGGAGTGACTGCAGAATCCCCCCGATTTTTCCATCGCCTGTTTAAATCCCATCCACCGATAGTAATCACTGTCTCTCTCCGTTTCCGCAACAAACAATGCTTTCTTATATCCGCAGGAATACAGGTATTCTCCGATCTGATACCCTCCCGAATAATCATCTATACCGACATTCTGGAAGGTATAAGCACCTTCCGGATAAGCATCGATCAGAATCATTTTCTTGTTTAATCTGCGTGAAAGACTGCGATACTGTTCTTCATTGTAGCCAAGAATAAGCAATCCCTCTACATTCCATTTTGAGGCAATATCCACTACATTCTGAATACTTTCACCGCCAATAAGCATAACATAATATCCATTTTCTTCCGTTTCCATCTGAATCGTTCCGATCAGTTCTCCCACAAATGGATCCTGAAGTGACTGCATACCATGGGCATAAGAAAATCCGAGTACTACACCTATAATTCTGGAACCATGGCCGGAAAGCATCACGGAACCCATATGCGGAACATAGTTCTGTTCTTTAAGAATAGTCGTGATTTTATCAATCGTTTTCTGGGAAACTCTTTTGGTATTGCCATTTATAACATTAGATACCGTAGTACGGCTGACGCCTGCCATTTCTGCAATATCCTGAAGCCGAATCATAAAATCTTCCTCCTTGTCTTTACAACATCACCTTATGATATTCACATCCCATCTTTTCCAGCATTTCCATCTCCCGCTTCTGACAGCTGAATATAATTACCTGCCGCTTACTGTCTTTCAGCCAGCGAAGGGTCTGCGCAAGTCTACTGTCGTCATAATAGCCGAATGCATCATCCAGGATTACCGGACATTCTTCCTCGTGGAGAATTTTTGTTGCGGCCATCCGGATTGCAAAATAAATCTGTTCCAGCGTTCCCCGGCTTACCTGATCCATGGATATCTTTTTCCCATTACTCATAAGTTGCACATACAGATTTTCATCTACCCAGAGTCTGTTATATTTTCCATCTGTGATGGCATCCATGATTGCAGATACTTCTGTATTCATAAGATCGCTTGTCCGGCTCTGCATCTGTGCGGCAAGTCTGGTCAGCTGTTCCATAGCAAGTTCAACACCCTGCTTGTTTTTTAATCGCTCTATCTCTTCACTGTTCATCTCATCGAACTCGTCGCCTCGTTCCTGCAGATTTTCATACAACACTTCTTTTTCATGATAGGTTTCCTGTACTTTTGCAAGCTTTCCTTTCTGCCTCTCATAATCTGCCTTGAGAGAAATGCCCTGTTCTTTTATCTCCTGTAATCTGGCTTTCTTTTTCTTCTTTCCATCTTTCAGACAATTCCAGACATACAGCCCTTCAGCCAGTGCCACCACGATTGCCACAAGAAAATTCCACGGCTTATGAAAAAGCAGAAAAGTCACAAAAAATGCCCCCAGCATACTCACTGCCTCCAGTGGATGAATCCTCCACCCAGCAAAATATCCTGCTGCCTCTTCCCGTTTCTTCCGCTTTTTATCTTCATTTACCCAGCTTTCCCATTCTCTGCGTTTCTCTTCACAGCTTCTTTTCAGTTGTTCCGCTTCATTTTCTAACTGATGCAGATCCCGCCAGACATAGGATGCCTCCATCTCTGCCCGCTCTTTCTTTTCGCTGATCAGCTGCCTCTTTTCACGTTCTTCTTTTTCCAGCTCTTTCTTCCGCTCTTTTAAAAGGGCAAGCGCCCCTTCGAGGTCAATCTCACTGTTCCCGGTTGCATAATAATTTGCCGCATAATTCTTCAGCTCCGCCGCCAGTATTTCTCCGGTCTGTACCCGGAGCTGTCCTATCGAAACTGTATTTTCATAGTCACTTTCTGTCATACCACCTAACAGAATTTCCAGATCCCCATGCTCAAGTGACAATTCTTCTCCATCATCTTCACAAATCAGAGAGCCGCCTTTCGCATACCGATCGAAATTCCGTTCCAGGCGAAATCTCCGGTCACCACAGGTAAACCGCAGGATTCCCGCATAAAAGTTTGGATTCTCCCAAGGCTCATAGGTACGGAATGTATCTGTTGCGGCGGCACGCCCGCGCTTTCTTTCCATTCCAAAAAGCATTCCCTTCAGAAAGGTATGCAGCGTTGTTTTTCCCGATTCGTTTTCTCCGTAAATAATATTGATCCCATCCGTAAGCAGGATCTGCTTATTCGTGAACTTACCGAAATTCTTCAGGATCAGTTCCGTTATCTTCATAATTTGCTCCCCTTTGCCTCCAGCATGGCCTGTACTCCCTCAGCCAATGCAATTGCCTCCACACTGTCATCCTTTGCTTCTGCAAAACTTTCTATATACCAGCCCAGAAGATTTCCTGCATTTTGTTTTTTCAACTTTTCATAATCATATGCCGGCTTTGTTTCATCCAGAATTTCGACAATATTTCCATAGGAATCCATCCGGTCGGTATCATAGATCATATCCGGATCCCGAAATCCCCGCAGAATGATTTTATAAATGTTCTGTATACCTCTTTCCCGTATGGCAAGGGAAATTTTTTCTTTCATTTCCCGTCCGGTCATCTCTCTTCCTGCTTCTACTTCCATATGCACATATTCTCTGGATGCAAAAGGAATAAATTCCGTCCGGGTTCTTCCATTTTTAATCTCCCCTTTGATATAACCATGCTTCCCGGTGTCATTTTTATCTGTAGGCTCTAGGGATCCTGCGTAATACATCCGGTCCTTTGCAAGCTCTGCCGGAAGATGAATGTGCCCAAGAGCAATATAATCATATCCCAGCTTCAGTAATTCGTTCTTTCGGAACGGGATATGCTTTTCATCGCCGCCATGGGCCAGAAGGATGGAGGCTATTCCTCTTTTTTCCGGAAGGATTTTCTCATAAAGCGGTTCTGTGATCTCCCGTTCCTCATAGCTGAGTCCGTATATGCGGACCCCAAGCTCTTTAAATTCCATACAGGCGGGTTTCTGAGACAAAAACATGTGCACCGGTCCCTGCCATTTATAATTCCGGTAATAGGACGTACTTTTCAGGTAATCATGGTTGCCCGCCATCAGCACGACCTGTGTATGTGTCAGTCTGGAAAATAAATAATCCAGTTCCTTCAGCTCTCTTAAAAGCGGCTGTCTGTGAAACAGATCCCCTGCGATCAGAAGAAGATCTGTCTGTTCCTCTTCACAGATATTTAAAAGACGCTCAAAGCTATTCCACAGTTCTTCCGGTCGCTTTGCGGTGTAAGAACTTCCTGCGTCCGGCTCTGCCCCCAGATGAATGTCCGCTGTGTGTATGAATTTCATTACTTTCTACTCCTCCTTTAAGGGGAAGTGTCACGATAAAACGTGTCTTTCCCCCACTGCTCTCGGCAATGATCTGTCCCTTGTGCAGCTCTACAATCTCTTTTGCAATGGCAAGCCCCAGTCCTGCTCCTCCGGTACTGCTGGATCTCGACGCATCCGCGCGATAAAATTTATCAAAGATCCTCTTCAGGCTCTCTTCCGGTATCGTATCTCCTTCATTTTCAAAACAGATTCTTACCTGGTTCTCCTCCTTGGCAGCCTGGATCAGAAGCACACTTTTCTCCCGGCAGTATGCTATGGCATTTCGCAGAATATTATCAAAAACCCTGGCAAGCTTATCCGGGTCTCCCTCGATCAGGATCTCTTCCTCTGCTTCCACCTTGCAGGTCAGCATCTTCTCCTGAAGTATCCCATAGAGTTCGTCTGCAATCTGTTCCAGCATCATGGTCAGATCAATATCCACCTTATCCAGTTCAATATCCTGCAGATTCAACTTTATACTTTCAAAAAACTCTTTCAAAAGATCCCCCAGTCGATTCGCCTTCTCCAGAGATATCTGCGTATATTTGGCGCGCTCCTCTGCCGGCATCTCCGGATGAGAATCCAGCATACTCAGATACGCCACCACAGAAGTAAGCGGTGTTTTTAAATCATGTGCCAGAAAAAGCAGGACATCATTTTTCCTCTGCTCAAGCTTTTCTGCCTCTTCCTCCTGGCTCCTTAATGTCTCTTTAATCTCATTGAGACGATCCTCGATTGGTTTTAACTCCGTAATCAGCCGGATTGGCTGGTCAGACGCTGAAATAATATTTTCAATCCCATCTTCTACCTGTTCCAGATAACGCGTCATTTTTGAAAGTGCCACATAAAAAAACAACGAAAATAAAAGTAAAAAACCGAGGATCATAAAGAACACTTTATTATTGCCGATCCACTGCCAATACAAAGATGTTGCGGTCTCTTCACTCACATGAAAAGCTTCCAATATTCGCAAAAAACCATTGGCAAAGCTGTCATTATAAATACCATCGATAAAATACTCCAGAATAAATCTGCCAACCAGCACTGTCAGGGCCGTAATAAAAACCGTCTGAAGCAATATGCTCAGTTTTAATTTTCTGTAATTATTCTTCAATTTTGTATCCCACTCCCCAGACAGTCTTGATAAGATCTGATTTTCCAGTCGGTTTACTCAATTTCTCACGCAGATGCCGGATATGTACCATCACCGTATTGTTGCTGTTCTTCAGATACTCTTCATGCCAGACCTCTTCAAATAATCTTTGTGAGCTGATCACCTTTCCGCGATTCTCACAAAGAATCCACAGAATCTCAAATTCCGTCGGTGTCAGCGGAAGAGACTGCTCATTATAGATGCATTCATGGGATTCTTTATTTAACAAGAGTCCTGCAAAATCAATGATATTCTCAGAATCACTTTTCTTACCATCGTTGTACTGCGTGTATCTGCGCATCTGTGCTTTCACTCTCGCTACCAGCTCCAGCGGGTTGAATGGTTTCGGAATATAGTCGTCAGCCCCCATCGTAAGCCCGGTGATCTTGTCCCGGTACTCCGTCTTCGCGGTCAACATAATCACCGGAAATGTGTATTTCTCACGGATCTTTCTCAGAATCGTGAAACCGTCAATATCCGGCAGCATCACATCCAGGATCGCCAGATCCACTTTTGTCTTCTCAATACATTCCAATGCTTCCTGCCCTGTGTAAAATTTCAAAACATGGTATTCATTTTGCAGATATAATTCTACGACATCCGCAATTTCTTTTTCATCATCTACAACTAAAATATTCATATTTCACTTTTCCTTTCCGTATATAGAAAGATTTGCGTATAAAACAGCAGACCGGAAAACACACCCTTTTGATGCAGTTCCCGGTCCCCTTTTTCTTCATTCTTCTTTTTTACAGTTCGCAGTTATTCACAGTTCTTGGGAACGGAATTACGTCACGAATGTTGGACATTCCTGTAAGATACATGATGCATCTCTCAAATCCAAGTCCGAATCCTGCATGTCTTGTAGATCCGTACTTTCTCAGATCCAGATAGAATCCGTAATCTTCTTCCTTAAGTCCAAGCTCTTTCATTCTTGCAACAAGCTTATCGTAGTCGTCCTCTCTCTGGCTTCCTCCGATGATCTCACCGATTCCAGGAACCAGACAGTCAACTGCTGCTACGGTCTTGTTATCATCATTCATCTTCATGTAAAAAGCTTTGATCTCCTTCGGATAATCGGTAACGAATACCGGACGTTTGTAGATCTCTTCTGTCAGATAACGTTCATGCTCTGTCTGCAGATCTGCTCCCCATGATACTTTGTATTCAAATTTGTCATTGTGCTTTTCAAGGATTTCGATTGCTTCTGTGTAAGTAACTCTTGCGAAATCAGAATTTACAACGTTGTTCAGACGGTCGATCAGTCCTTTGTCTACGAAAGAATTGAAGAAATTCATCTCTTCCGGAGCGTTTTCCATCACGTAGCGGATAACATATTTCAGCATGTTTTCTGCAAGGATCATGTCATCTTCCAGATCTGCAAATGCGATTTCCGGCTCGATCATCCAGAACTCGGCGGCATGACGTGTGGTATTAGAATTCTCCGCACGGAATGTCGGTCCGAATGTGTAAATGTTGCGGAATGCCTGTGCATAAGTTTCACCGTTCAGCTGTCCGCTTACGGTAAGGTTTGTCTCTTTTCCAAAGAAATCTTTGGAATAATCAACAGTTCCGTCTGCATTTTTCGGCACATTGTTCATATCCAGTGTTGTTACCTGGAACATTTCTCCTGCGCCCTCGCAGTCACTTCCTGTGATCAGCGGTGTATGTACATATACGAATCCTCTTTCCTGGAAGAATTTGTGGATTGCGTAAGCAGTCAGTGAGCGTACTCTGAACACTGCCTGGAAAGTATTGGTTCTTGGACGAAGATGTGCAATACTTCTTAAATATTCAAAGCTGTGACGTTTTTTCTGAAGCGGATAATCCGGTGCAGAGGTACCTTCTACAACAACTTCTGTTGCCTGGATCTCAAATGGCTGCTTTGCCTGTGGTGTTGCGACAAGTGTTCCTTTTACAATGATTGCCGCACCAACATTCAGCTTGGAAATCTCGCCAAAGTTCTCCATATTATCATGATATACTACCTGAAGGTTTTCAAAGAAAGATCCATCATTTACAACGATAAATCCAAATGTCTTAGAATCACGGATACTGCGCACCCATCCCCCGATGGTCACTTCTTTATCCAGATATTCCTCTCTGTTTCTGTATAATTCTCTTACTGTTACCAAATCCATCTGTTCTGTTCCTCCATATTACTCTCTTATATATTTCACATAACCCCAATGAGCCTTGTAAGCATTGCCGACAGCTTCTGCTGCCATTTTCTACTTTTGCAATATGTCCAGTATACCATTAAACTACCGCAGTTGCAACGATGTAAAAAGAATCTGATTACATTTGAAAGTACTTTCGCAATGATTTTTTTATTGTACTCTAATCAATATTCCTTAATCGATAGTTCATTTTTCCTTAAGAAATTTTCTTTTTCTTTTATGATATAGACATATTTTGAACACAATTTATCTGTATACTAAGAGTCAGATAGTTGATAAACAACTATCTCCCCCCTCATAAAGTAAGCGCAATCGGGTTACCCCGATTGCCGCACTTTACTCTCATTCCTTTAGAAATTAAATAAAAGCACAAGAAAACCCGCTGGTCGAAAGATCAGCGGGTTTTCTCGTTACTGTTTATGAAACACAAAATATCAGGGAGCTGCAAAACAGCTCCCTGAATCACATACGATTATTCTTCTACATCCTGCACATCATAATACTTGATCAGCGCCTGTGTCCCAAGATCTCCAAGCCCTTCCTGTGCCAACTCTTCATAATTTGACAGTACCAGACTCAGCACCTCAAGACTCAGTCCGCTCATATTTGCCTCAGTCAGCGCAAGCTTCATATCCTTGATGAAATGCTTCATAAAGAATCCCGGTGCATAATCTCCGGCAATGATCTTTGGTCCGAAAGCATCCAACTGTTTGCTTCCTGCTGCCCCGGTAGAGACCGAATCAAAAAGGACATTCAGATCCAGTCCTTTGGCCTGCGCATAGGAAAAGGCCTCACATACACCACTTAAGGCACCGGCGATCATAATCTGATTAGCAAGCTTTGCATGCTGTCCACATCCGGCTTTTCCCTGATAATTGATGTTTGTTCCCATTGCTTTGAAAAGCTCCATACAAGCTTCATAATCTTCTTTCTCGCCGCCGACAAGGATGGATAATGTAGCGTTTTTTGCTCCGGTATCCCCACCTGTTACAGGCGCATCCAGCACATGGAATCCTTTTTCTGTGCCCTCTTTTGAAATCTTTTCTGCAAGCATCGGGCTTGTAGTTGTCATATCGATCAGATAGGTTCCCGGATCTGCATTTTCCAGAATACCGCCTTCATCGAAGTAAACCTCTTCCACATCTCTCGGAAAACCAACGATGGTGATCACTGCATCACATCCGGGTACACATTCTTTGATAGATTCATGGAAAATTGCACCCTCGCTGATCACATCATCGACTTTCGCTTTTGTTCTTGCGTAAATATGCAGTTCATATCCTGTTTTCATAAGGTTGCGCACCATGGATTTTCCCATGATGCCAACACCGATAAATCCAATTTTTTTCATAGTGAACTCCTCTACTTTGGACTTACAATCTTTCCTGCCACCGCGCAGCTTGCCGCTGTTTTCGGAGATGCCAGATAAATCTCGACCTTAGAAGTTCCCATACGTCCAAGGAAGTTACGGTTGTTGGTTGCAACCACACGTTCTCCGTCTGACAGAATTCCTCCGGTACGTCCACAACAAAGTCCGCAACCCGGATGGGTAATGATCGCACCTGCCTCAGATAAAGTCGTAAGGATTCCCATATCTGCTGCCTGTTTGTAGATCTTACGGCTCGCCGGAGTCACGATCAGTTTTACAAAATCCGCAACTTTTTTGCCCTTTAACACTTCTGCTGCTGCCTGAAGATCCTCCAGACGTCCGTTTGTGCAAGAGCCGATAAATACCTGATCGATCTCGGTTCCTTCTACCTCGGATACATTTCTGATTTTGTCAACCTGTGACGGAAGGGCCATAACCGGTACAAAGTCCTCTGCTTTATAAGTGATCGTTCTCATATAAGTTGCATCCGGATCACCAACCAGACTCTTCTGATAATCATTTAATTCAATATTGCAATACTCGGCAGTTTTCTCATCCGGTGTGAAAAGTGCGCATTTTGCTCCTGCTTCGATTGCCATGTTTGCCATTGTCATACGGCTTGCAACTGTCATATTTTCAATGGTGCTTCCGGCAAATTCCAATGCTCTGTAAGTAGCACCGTCTGCTCTCAAATCACCGATCAGTCGTAAGATGATATCCTTTGACATGACATTTTCCGGAAGTTCACCATCGATCACAACTTTGATCGTCTCCGGTACCTTGATCCACATCGTTCCGGTTCCAAGGATACTTGCCATCTCGGTATAACCGATACCAGATGAAAATGCTCCAACACAACCATAAGTTGTGGTATGGCTGTCGGTTCCGAATGCGATATCACCCGGTTTAACATAGCCAGCCTCTGTCATCAGCTGATGGCAGATTCCGTCACTTCTGTGTACATGTGTAAGTCCGTATTTATCTGCAAATGCATCTCCGGTACGAAAATGTCTGGTATCATCCTGCTGACTTGCCGGAACCAGATGATCATAGATCAGAACAACCTTGTCCGGATCATGCAGTTTCGTAAATCCCATTTCTTCAAATTTTTCTGCCACAAAGGGGATGAAAATATCATGGATCATCACGCGGTCAACGTTAACCGTCACAATGTCTCCCGGCTTTACGGCTTTTCCTGTATTATGTCTGATAATTTTTTCAATAATCGTCTCGCCCATTTTCTTCTCCTTTCCGGTTAATCCAGTCCATTCAGCTTGCGCATGGCTTTTACCAGACCGCCAGCCTGAATAATGCTCATCAGATTCTCCGGCAGAGAAGCAATCGGATATTCCTTGCCATTATAATCCACATGCTCATTCATCACTACCGTGATCTCGTCGCCCTCTTTCATATCATCATAAAGATCCGGCTGTTCAATCAGAAGAAGTCCGTTGTTGATCGAATTACGGAAAAAGATCCTTGCAAATGATTTGGCGATCACACACTGCACACCCATTGCCTTGATGATCTCCGGTGCCTGTTCTCTTGACGAACCGCAACCAAAGTTCTTTCCTGCTACAATGATATCCCCCTTCTGGATCTGTCCGGCAAGTTCCGGACGAAGAGGAGAAAAGCCATACTGCTTCATATCATCGATTGTCTTAAGTGCAAGGTATTCAGTTGGAATGATGATATCGGTATCAATGTCATCTCCAAGAACCCATACACGTCCTGTAAATTTATCCATCTTATGTCACCTCGTCAAACGTAATTTCGTCTCTTACACATCACTTGCCAGTGCAATTTCTCCGGCAATGGCAGATGCTGTAACGGTTGCAGCCGATCCAAGATATACCTTTGAACTCGGATGTCCTGCACGTCCCTTAAAGTTGCGGGTTCCTGTACTGATCAGGACTTCATTTTCACCGATTACGCCCTGGCAGCTTCCCCAGCATACACTACAGTTCGGGTTCATCACGATCGCACCTGCATCCATGAAGATATCGATCAGTCCTTCTTCCAGAGCCTGTCTGTAAATAGTCTGACTTGCCGGAACAACAAGGAATCTTACTTTTTCAGATACTTTCTTTCCTTTGATAACCTGTGCGCCTACACGGAGATCTTCGATACGTCCGTTGTTGCAGGATCCAAGGAATGCCTCATCAATCTTGATACCGCGCACGTCTTTTGCCGGCGCAAGATTGTCTACAAAATCCGGTTTTGCAACAACCGGCTCTACCTTGGATAAGTCAAATGTATATTCTCTTACATAATGCGCATCCGGATCGCTGTGATATACAGCCTTTGGCTCGCGTCCATGCTCTTTTAAATATTCCATTGCCACATCATCAACTTCAAAAATACCGGTCTTAGCTCCGGCTTCTACTGCCATATTGCAAAGTGCGATACGGTCACTGATTGTCAGAGTCTTCGCGCCCTCTCCGGTAAATTCCATCACCTGATAGTTACATCCGTTGGCTCCGACTTCACCGATGATGGTGAGGATCAGATCTCTCGCATATACACCTTCCGGCAGCTTTCCAACCAGGTTGAATTTCACAGTCTCCGGTACCATTACCCAGGAAGTTCCTGTTACCATACCGTAAAGGAAGTCTGTACATCCAACACCGGTTCCGAATGCACCAAGTGCACCGTAAGAACAGGTATGGCTGTCTGCACCAAAGATCAGTTCTCCCGGACGAACATAATTTTCCATCATAATCTGGTGGCATACACCTTTCCCTTCCCAGAAATCAATGTGGTTTGCCTTTGCAAAATCACGCATCTTCTTCTGGGATGCGGCTGTCTTTGGACAGTCAGACGGTACGTTATGATCTACGATAAATACCAGCTTGCCTGTATCTGCAATATGTGGATTTTTTAATTTATTATTATACATATCAACGGTAAGATGTGTAGTTCCGTCATTACTCATCAGACGATCCAGTTCTACTGTATGGATGTCACCCGGCTTTACGCTTTCCACACCGGCTGCCGCTGCAATGATCTTTTCAGCAATTGTCATTCCCATCGTCTATTCCTCCTCACGGTTCAGAGACGCAATAAGTCCGCCCTGATTCAAAATATTCTGCATATATTCCGGCAGTTTTGTGCAGGAATAAACCTTTCCATTTGCCTCAGCGGTTCCTTCCAACATATGAAGCTCCATCTGATCTCCGGTCTTTACTTCATCCGGAAGGTCTTTACAGACAATAGCAGGAAGTCCGATATTGATAGCATTTCTATAAAAAATTCTTGCAAATGATTTTGCGATAACAGCTTTTACACCTAACGCTTTTAACACACCCGGAGCCTGCTCTCTGGAAGATCCACATCCAAAGTTCTCTCCTCCGACCACGAAATCTCCCGGTTTTACCTTCTGTGCAAAATCCGGATCCAGAGATTCAAATGCGTGGCTCTTCATCTCCTCAAGATTCGGCAGCAACAGATACTGGGATGCGATGATCTGGTCTGTATCCAGATCGTTATGAAATTTAAAAATAGTCCCTTTTTCCATAAAGCATATTCCTTTCTGTATACACATGATTCCTTTATTTTAAGGCTTTTCCGGCATTTCCGCAAGGGAATATTTTAACAGGCTAACGTTGTACTTTATTCAATTCCTATTTTTCATAGGTTCCCTTGCAAATGATTTTTTCTTTTTGCATAAAGATTTTTCCACCTGCAATATAACTGTCAAGCTTCAGGTCATTGTCCCACAAAAGCAGATCTGCATCGGCTCCTTTTTGTATTGTCCCTTTCTTACCCTGCAATCCCAGTGCCTCCGCTACATGTGATGTCATATATGGAAGTGCATCTTCCAGCTTCATATCAAGCTCATGTACCATATACAGAAGTTCTTCCCGCAGCGCATCTACTGAGGAAACACCGATTTCCAACAGGCTTCCGTCTTCTCTGTATTTTGACCAGCTTCCGTGTCCGTCGGAGCTGATGGTAATATGCTCTGTCGGGATTCCCTTTTCTTTTGCTTCTAAAATGCATCCGCCCGGACAAAAGTCCTCACTGATGCCACAGGTGAGATCGATGTATCCACCCTTTTCAAGCAACTGATAGCCCTCTTCCAGAAGACCTTTTCTGCGGTTCACATGAGTCGGACGGAAAATCTTGATCGGAATCATACTCTTTTCCAAAGCTTCAAACACCGGCGACAATCCAGCATCTGCATCTCCCATATGCAGCACCACGATTCCAGGTTTTCCGCTTAACATACCTGCCGTTCTGGTCTTGCTCGCAAGTTGGATCAGTTCACTTTCCGTCACATTCGGTGCCCGATGATCTGAAATGGCAAGTTTCACGCCAAGTACTTTTTCAACAAACATAATATCCCGATCTACCTCTCCGGTAATAGTCGGACTTGGATATCCATATGCACCGGTAAGCATATACGCACTTACCCCTTCTTCGCATAAAGCCTGTACTTTTGCGTAAAGATTTTCAACACTCCTTGTAAGTCCGTCCGTTCCAAGAAGTCCTACAACCGTTGTAATTCCGCCTTTTACCAATTCTGACAGCTGAAGTTCCGGTGTACGGGTATGAAAGCTTCCTTCCCCACCGCCTCCGGTAACATGAACATGCTGATCAATAAACCCCGGTGTAAGAATTCTTTCCTCTGCATCAATAACTTCACATGCGATCGGAAAATCCTCGATCTTATCTTCCATACATTCAATTTTTCCCCCACATACTAAAAGATCCTTTTTTCCAACATACTCCGGTGCATAAACTTTTGCATTTTTAATAAGTAACATTTTCTTTCCTCCTCTTTATGACATTCTTTTATTTTCATACATTAATTTGTCTGCCTGATGAATTGCATCCGCAATCGGATGTCCCCATGTGTATCTACTATCTCCCTTCCCTCTTAATTTTCTCTTTCTATATTATCCTGCTTCTTCAGCAATTCCAAAAGCTCTTTTTCAGGAAGCGGCTTGGAAAAATAATAGCCCTGAATCATCTCGACTCCCCAGCTGCTGATCTGTTCCATTTCTTCCTGTGTTTCCACCCCTTCGGAAACAATATGATAATTCATTTTATGAAATGTTTCTACAACACTTTCATAGAAAATTGCCCGTTTCTCATCCCTGCAGATATCAAAAAGCAGAGATCTGTCAACCTTGATCACAGAAAACGGAAGCCTCATTACCGTATTCAGATTCGCATATCCGGAACCAAAATCATCCAGACACAAACCAATGCCAGCGTCCGTAAATTCCTCCGCAACTCTTCTTAGACTCGCATTGCATTCAGTCGCAACCGTTTCCGTGATTTCAAACTGTATCCAGTTATGTGGAATCTTATAAGCATCCATAATCCGGATAAAATGTCTGCTACAGTCATTTCTCATCAGATCCAGAGAAGACAGGTTCACTTTTACATTCAGAAGATGCCTCATCAGGTATCGGTTTTCTCCTAAAAATCTGCAGACACGACTAAACTGTAGATCTGTGATCTGTTCGATCATGTGATTCTTTTCTGCAATCTGAATAAATACATCTGGTGCGATCCAGCCAAGCTCCGGATGCTGAAGGCGACTTAGCGCTTCCAGTGTGATAAAGCATTTTTTCCGTGTAGAGTAAACCGGCTGATAGTATATCTCGAACAGATCCTCTGTAATCGCCTTATGCAAATACTGTTCTACCCGTTTATTATAAAGGAAACCATTCATCGTCTGATAATCATCCTGTATCACCTCTGTCAGACCATTTTTCGCAGATAAGGCTTCCAGATATTCAGCATATTCTAGAATAAGCCCGCTGTCTCCGAGTTTCTGCGCATTCATGATCCCGCTTATGATCACAGGCATCGTAATAATTTTATTGTTGACATTCAGCTTACTGTTTCCATCAAACATTCTCTTCAGCTGCGTAAGATAATATTCATATTCTTCAAGTGAACCGGTGAGTATCATAAAACTCTTTCCCGTTGTACGAAATGCTTTTTTCCCGCACATCTCACCAAGTTTTCTTGCTGTCAGCTTTAAGATTGAATTACCGCCCTGTACCCCTGCGATTTTATTAATGTGCTTCAATTGATAAAGATACACCGTAATAATGTGAAATGATTTTCCCGCACTGATCAGCTCATTGCTTTTTCTGACCAGATACAGATGATTATATAATCCGGTAAGTGTATCGATATTTGCATGAGGATTGTTGATCGTAATAAATAGTACCAGAATTCCCAGACTCATACCAAACCCTGTTGTAAGAAGCGGATGATATAAAAGCTGGATCACCACTCCCGCACCGGATATCAACAGGATTTCCAGCAGGCTCTTCACTTTTTGATAGCCCAGTTTTTTCCGCCATAAAACAATAAGGATCAAGGCTGCTGCCATATGACAAAGTGCACTGTAATACATCAGCATATACCATGGACCTTTCATATAGCCTGCCGGTATATCAAAATAAAACAGCTTTTCTGTGAACGGGTTTGTCAGAATCATCCCCATCAGAATGAATGTCGGCACACCTGATAAAAACATCTTTTTTGCCGAAATGATCTTATTATCATGTAATGTCTGAATATAACAGATCACCGTAAACGGCAGCAATGCCTGAAGCAGATAAAAGATCGTTGTTGCAAGCATTGCAGCAATTTCACAATTACTATTTGGAAAAGAAATATAATAATTACTGGCAAGTTCCGCAACCACATCTAAAATACCGATGATGGCAAAGGAAAGGAATACCTGATTATTCAGATCCTCTGCTCTTTTCTGTCCCAGAAAATACCATAAAACCAGCAACAATATAACCATTGCCGCAATAAGAAAATCTATATTATAAGTCATATTTATCCTCCGCCGGTTTTTATTTATTTGAACAAAGCATATCGTCTGCCTGCTGTTTCCAGTCACTGAACGAAAGAAGACTACCATTCTTTTTTCTCAGATAACTATACCCGAACTTCAGCCGCACAGGCTGTCTGTTTCCACATTCTTCTTTCATCTCTTCTTTTATAAAATGCTCCCATTCTTCCGGTGTCTTTTGCGGGTTTTTTACGATAATCGCAAACTCACCACCATCAACACGAAAACTTACTGCCTGCTGTTCCAGAACACTTCTTTCTGCACTCTGGATGCTTCTTGCCGTTCGGATAACCGTTTCATCACCCATCTGTCTTCCAGACATATCATTAATCTTCTTCAGTTCTGCAATTTTCACAAACAACAATAATACATTTTCAAGTAAAATCGCACCCTCCTGGATCTCTTCAAGATACATCTCAAATGATTTCCGGTTTTTCATATCTGTCATCCGGTCTTCCAAGGACATTCTCCTATAAACCTCCTGTTCCAGGCAAAACTGAATGTTGTTGGATACTTTACAAAGCAATCCCCAAAACAAAACAGCAATATAAAGAAGAATGCCAAACTGGAAAATAGATTCATACCAGTAAATGGATAATACCCAGTACAGTACCAGTGCGATTACACCGCTTATCCCTAATACACTAAATGCCTTTAGACAGAGATTTACTTCCTTCTCCTGCGTTTTCCGATACTCTTTCCACAAAAGAAGGATCATAGACACAACCCCCGTAAACAATAAGAGATGTGTGATATATAACATATGTATAAAAGGAATCTTAAACAGAAGATGCAGGATCCCCTGTAAAACAGCATTTGCATAAAGAAGAAAAATCCAAACCTGCGGTATCCATCTTACACTTTCACTTACTGTATTTTGTATAAATAGCAGCATAGGAACAGACATCGTCATAAACGCATAAAAGGATACCAACGTTCCTGCTGCACTCTGACTGCCATACATCTGGTAAATTCCTGAATCCAGAATACACCACAAACTGCATAAAAGCAAAAACAATGCTACATTTAAAAATCTCTTTTCTACAATCTGCCTGTATCTGGTATAGAAAAAGACAATCACCGAAACGAGACCGAGACCGGTCATTCCCAAAACTACCAGTATCGAAAAAATCGATCCTAGCAGATGCTGTCTGAAAACAGAACAAAACTCTCCGATCATCGGGGCATACACATATAGTCTGGCATTCTTTTTAGTTTCATAGCTGATTGATAACACTTCCTGCCCGATTTTCTCCGGCAAAGAAATATCTGCCCATATTTTCCCTTTCATCTGCCTGTTTTTTTCAAATCTGTTATCCTTATATTGGTAGAGAAGCCGGTCTCCTATGCAGACTTCCAGCTGATCCTGTATTCCTCGGATCGACAAGATTTTTCCCTTATCAGCCTCTGATAACATATCATTGTAAAGAATGATCTGCCCATCTTTATCCGCTGTAACAAAACACGGCAATTTGAGCTCCGTCTTTTTCCCATCCTTCAGCTGATACCATCCATTGCTGAAGGTGTACAACTCGCCCCTTTCCGACTCCGTACCCGGCTGATACAGTATTCTGACAAAAATAAGCAACAATGTCACAATGAGCAAAATGCAGAATGCTTCAATTTTTTTCCATTTCTTTCCTTTTTTCATTTCCCTCATCTCCTATGCATTCTGCCGGAAGCTTTTCTACATAGAAAATGTAATTTCCTATGCAAAAAAGAATGTGCCTCGGCACATTCTCGCGCCGAGCGCGTTGCTGAGCGCCAGTGGCGCTCGTTAAGCAACGACCGAAGCGGAGCGTAGACCGCTTGCGACATTCTTCATCTTCGTGCGAGTGCGCATCTCCGGCACGCAGTGCCTTTTGTTTCATAGGAAGTTCCTTCAAAATTTCCTATGAAACAAAAAAGTCACCTGCGTTATACAGGTGACTAAAATTTAAGCCGAATAACTTTTTTCACTTACTCTATTAACCTATCCGCATCTTCTTATTGCAACCGGCTGACATAGCGTACTGCCTTAGTCCCTTTGGCTTTGCGTCACAGTTTTTCAACAGCTTTGCCCCTATAAACATAATTCAAGTATAGCATATTCAAGATGACGAAACAATATTTTAATTGTTATAATAATCTATAGTTTTACACATAATCCATAACAAGAAACATCGGTTTAATTGCTACGATTTCATCATATTCTTCTTTCTCGACCACTACATCCGAATTCAATGCTTTCAAATCGCTTTTCAAAACCTGTAATGCTTCAGGAATTGTTTTTGCTCGTTCTTCTCTCATGATCTCCTGCATTCTCTGTAGCACAATTGGATGAGCATAATGAGCAGGTATTGGAAATTCCAGATACTTTCTGATATATTCTTCCATCTGCTCAATGGCTCCCGAAAGCTGATTTTCAATATATTTTCTGTTATTTTTTGATGTAGGAAGCACATTCTTCACATACCGCATTTTTATATATGGTATATTATATTTGTATACCAAAAAATCTGGAAACATTTGTTTCCAGATTTCTCTTAGAGGCGCCAACCAGATTTGAACTGGTGATAGAGGTGTTGCAGACCTTTGCCTTACCACTTGGCTATGGCGCCAGATGACTCCGACGGGAATCGAACCCGTGTTACCGCCGTGAAAGGGCGATGTCTTAACCGCTTGACCACGGAGCCAGATATTGATTTTTTTCAAAATTAAAATCTGCAAGTAATTGGCTGACAGATTTTAGAACTCCCCGAGTTGGGTTCGAACCAACGACCCTTCGGTTAACAGCCGAATGCTCTACCGCTGAGCTATCGAGGACTACTTTTATTATTATAAACACTTTACATATATTTTGCAAGTGCTTTTTTCATTTTTTATGTACTCTGAAAACCACATACAAATTTAAATCTTTACTCCATCCATTCTTCCTTACCCTGTCCTACCTTCTTGGTTATGCCCTCGACCGATTAGTAACAGTCAGCTCCATGCATTACTGCACTTCCACCTCTG